>JBEBTS010000105.1:0-7897 GCA_040393665.1 Conexibacter woesei | reverse complement strand
AGCGTGGCGAGGGTCATCACGTCGATGATCACGACCTGCTTGAGGCCGAAGCTGTAGGCGACCTGGATCACGCCGTAGCCGACGACCATGCCGCCGACCTTCCAGTTGACCAGGCCGAAGGCGACCGCCACCGCTCCGACCGCGAGGACGGCCGAGATCACCCAGGCCGCCCCGATCGAGAGCTGCCCGGCGGCGATCGGCCGGAACCGCTTCTTCGGATGCTGGCGGTCGAGCTCGACGTCGTTGAGGTCGTTGATGAAGTAGCCGGCGCTGGAGATCGCGCAGAACGCGGCGAAGGTCAGCAGGGCCTGGCCCACCGCCCAGGCGTCGTCGACCTGGCCCGAGAAGAGCAGGCCCGCGAAGACCAGGACGTTCTTGACCCACTCGTGGGGCCGGGCGGTCTTCAGCGCCGCGCGCAGGGGGCCACGCTGCGGGAGGGTGTGTTCGGAGGTCGTGGCTTCCATCAGTCGGGGGACCGGCCCCCGTTGCGGGACACGGCCGCAGAAGAGTAGCGGCTAAGCCAAGGGGAGAGGTCGCGGGAGCGGGTTCAACCGACCAGGACTCCCGGGTTGAGGAGGTCGTCGGGATCGACCGCCGCCTTCGCCCCGCGGAGCGCCTCGGCGAAGGGGTCGGGGCGCTGCCGGTCGTACCAGGGCCGGTGGTCGCGGCCGACCGCGTGGTGGTGGGTGATCGTGCCGCCGGCCCCGATGATCGCCTCGCTCGCGGCGGCCTTGACCTCGTCCCACTGCTCGACCTCGCCGCCGCGGACGGCCGGCGCCAGCACCGTGAAGTAGGGCGCGGCCCCGTCCGGATAGACGTGGGTGAGGCGACAGCTGACCCTGGGGGCGCCCGGGCCTTCCGCCGGCGCCCCGGACACCCGGGCGACCGCCTCCCGGGTGGCCGCGGTGACCTCCCGGTGGAACGACTCGAACCGGTCCCAGGTGATCGCGGTCTCGAAGGTCTCCGACAGCACGCCGCAGGCGACCATCGTGTCGCGCAGGTAGGGGGCGAGCAGGAAGGCGCCCCGCCACCGGTCCGCGCCGGAGCCGCCGGGTCCCTCGTCTTCGCCCGGCGCCACCACCGACCGCGAGGCGACCGTCCCGCCGTGCTCGCGGGCGATCCCGACGGCCTGGTCGAGCAGGCCGTCGACCGGCTGCCCGGCCGACTCGAAGCCGAGCAGGAGCAGGGTCGCGGAGCCGTCGCCCGCCCCCATGGTCAGGGCCTCCAGCGGGTCGATCAGCCGGCAGTTGCTGGGGCCGAGCCGGGACTGGGCGATCGCCCGCACCGCCCCGGTCGCGGCCGCGGCGAACTCGGGGAAGGTGATCGTCGCCGAGGCCTTGAACCGGGGACGCGACCGGATCCGCATCCAGGCCTCGGTGATCACCCCGAGCGTCCCCTCCGAGCCCAGCAGCATCCGGTCCGGCGAGGGGCCGGCGCCCGATCCGGGCAGTCGCCGGCTCTCCCAGGCGCCGACCGGGGTGAGCGCGCGGATCGACTCGGTCAGGTCGTCGATGTGGGTCTCACCGGTCGCGAAGTGGCCGCCGGCCCTCGTGGCGAGCCAGCCGCCGAGGGTGGCGTACTCGAACGACTGCGGGTAGTGGCGGAGGGTGAGGTCGTGCTCGCGCAGACGGTCCTCCAGCGCCGGGCCGCGCACCCCGGCCTGGATCCGCGCCGCCAGCGAATCCCGGTCGATCTGCAACACCCGGTCGAGACCGGTCAGGTCGAGCGAGACCGAGGGGCGGTCGCCGGTGCGGGGCTCGACCCCGCCGACCACGCTGGTCCCGCCGCCGAACGGGATCACCGCCGCGTCCCAGCCGGCCGCCCGGTCCAGAACCTCCTCGACCTCTGCCTCGTTCCGGGGGAAGGCGACCAGGTCCGGCGGCTCCGGGAAGCTCCCCCGGAACCCGCGGACCACGTCGCGGTAAGCCTTGCCCAGCGCGTGGACCGCCCGGTCGTGAGGGTCGACGCTGAACAGCGGACCCGTGCCGGGCGGCTTCAGGCGGGACGCCCGCAGCGAGACCCGGTCCAGCGGCACCGCCGCCTCCGGCTCACCGCCGAAGCCGAGCATCGACCGGATCGCGGCGGCGGCCTGAGCCACCTCCGCGTCCGGGCGCTGCTGATCCTCGTACCCCCAGCCCCAGTGCTTGAGCCGCCGGCCGGTCAACCCGGGTCTACCAGTGGACTCCGCGCAGCAGATGGGCGAACGCGACCGCCTCGGTCGAGGGAGCGCGCTCGGCCTCTCCCTCCCCTTCGATCTCGCCCTTGGCCGCCTTGGACTCGGGGAAGAGCTTGTAGCCGGTGTTGAGGATCGCGTCCGAGGCCTTCGGGGAGATCGCGTAGAGCAGCTCGCCGAAGTTGCCGAGCTTGGTCGCCACCTTCTTCGGCTTGCCGATCATCGCCCCGGTGATCATCTCCGCCGCCTCGTCCGGACTGATCGTCGGGAAGGCGTCGTACATCTTCGTCGGGGCGATCATCGGGGTCCGCACCAACGGCATGTGGATGGTCGTGATGTGCACCTTGTCGTCGATGATCTCCGACGCGATGCAGCGGCTGAACGCGTCCAGCGCCGCCTTCGAGGCGACGTAGGCCGAGAACCGCGGGGTGTTCGTCTGCACCCCGATCGAGCTGATGTTGATGATGTGCCCGCTCTTGCGCTCCCGCATCCGCGGCAGCAGCGTGAGGATAAGCTTGAGCGAGCCGAAGTAGTTGAGCTGCATGGTCCGCTCGAAGTCGTGGAACCGGTCGTAGGAGAGCGCGACCGAGCGGCGGATCGAGCGGCCGGCGTTGTTGACCAGCACGTCGACGTGTCCGTGGGCCGCCAGCACCTCGTTGCCCATCCGCTCCACGTCCTCGGGGTCGGCCAGGTCGCAGGTGTGGATGAAGGCCTCGCCGCCCTCGGCCTCGATCTCGGAGCGGGTCTCCTCCAGCTTGTCCTGGGACCGGGCGACCAGCAGGACCTTGGCGCCGGCTGCCGCCGCCTTGATCGCGGCGGCGTGGCCGATCCCGGACGAGGCGCCGGTGATCATCACGACCTTGCCGCCGATCGCCCCGCCCAGGGAGCGGTCCTTGAACAGGTCCGGGTCGAGGTTGCGCTCCCAGTAATCCCAGAGACGGTCGGCGTAGGAGGCCAGCGGCGGCACCGCGATGTCGGTGCCCTCGAGCGCGGCCAGCGTGTTCGAGCAGTCGAACTTGGTCGGGTAGTTGATGTAGACGAGGACGTCGCGGGGGACGCCGAGGTCGTCGAGCACCGTGTCGGAGATCCGCTTGACCGGGGGCAGCATCATCAGCCCGCCGCGGACAGCCGGCGGGACGATGTCGAGCATCTGCGGGTCGAGCCGCATCGACATCTGCGGCGCGTTGGCCGAACGGGCGAACTGGTTGATGATCTGACCGGCGGTGAGCGGGTTCGGGTCGGTCAGGTGGAAGGCCTTGCCGTCCTCGCCGTCCAGGTGGGAGATGTGGTCGATCGCGTCGGCGACGAAGTCGACCGGGACCACGTTGATCTGCTTGCCCTCGATGCCGATCGTCGGCATCCACGGCGGCAGCACGTTCCGCAGCCGCTGGATCAGCTTGAAGAAGTAGTAGGGGCCGTCGACCTTGTCCATCTGGCCGGTCTCGGAGTCGCCGACCACGATGCCGGGCCGGTAGATCCGCCACGGGCGCTCCAGGCGCTCCCGCACGATCCGCTCCGACTCGTGCTTGGTCCGGAAGTAGGCGTGCTTGTCGAGGTTCTCCGCCTCCTCGAACATGTCCTCGCGCCAGGTGCCCTTGAACAGCCCGGCCGCGGCGATCGAGCTGGCCAGGTGGAAGCAGCCGACCTCGATCTGGTTGGCGAAGTCGACCGCGTTGATCGTGCCCTCGATGTTGCCGATCCGGATCGCCTCGTCGTCGGCCTCCATGTCGTAGACCGCGGCCAGGTGGTAGAAGCCGCCGATCTTGCCGGTCAGGCGCTCGGCCTCAGCCTCGTCGACGCCGAGCCGGGGCTGGCTGATGTCGCCGGTCACGGGGACCACGCGATCCGCGTCGTCTCCCCATCCGGAGCGCATTTCCTCGAATCGGCCGCGTGAGCCCTCACGCACGAGGACATACACCGTCCCGTCCCGTTTCAACAGCCTGTCGATCAGGTAGCGGCCAATGAAACCGGTACCACCGGTGACGAAATAATCCATCGCTCCTCCTCCGAGCTCCAATCCGTTTGGGCAGACCCTGCGGCCGAACCTGACGAGACCCTACAACGCCTGCTGCGAGATCGTTCCCGGGCCTGAACCGTTTCCCTAGACTGACCTCAAATGGCCGAAAACACAGTTGTCGAAGTAACCATGCCGGAGATGGGCGAGTCCGTGACCGAAGGAACCGTGCTCGAATGGCATGTAGCCGTCGGCGACAGTGTCGAGGAGGGCCAGACCCTCGTCGAGGTCTCGACCGACAAGGTCGACGCCGAGGTCCCCGCCCCCGCCGGCGGGGTCGTCACCAAGCTGCTCGCCGACGTCGATGACGAGATCGCGGTCGGCGCCGGGCTGGCCGAGATCGACACCTCCGGGGGCGACTCCCCGGCCGGGACCGCCGGCGACACCCCTCCGGCCGCGGTCGGCGAGGGCGACGCCGACCTGGGCGACAGCTCGACTCCCCGCGCGTCCGGCGAGCCGAACGGCGACGCCCCCGCGGGCGAGCCGGTCGAGGTGACCATGCCGGAGATGGGCGAGTCGGTGACCGAGGGCACGGTGCTCGAGTGGCACGTCGCGGTCGGCGACACGGTCGAGGAGGGCCAGACCCTCGTCGAGGTCTCGACCGACAAGGTCGACGCCGAGGTCCCCGCCCCGATGGCCGGCAAGGTGACCAAGCTCCTGGTCGAGCCCGACGACGAGGTGGCGATCGGAGCCGGCCTGGCCGAGATCGACCCGGCCGGCGCGGGCGCTCCCGGCGGAGCGGCCCCGGCCACCGCCGCGGCCCCCTCCGGCAACGGCGCCGCCCCGGTCGCCGACGTCGGGGAAGGCCGCGCCACGCCGATCGCCCGGCGGGTTGCCGCCGCCGAAGGACTCACCCTCGACCAGATCCAGGGCTCCGGCCCCGGCGGGAAGGTGACCAAGGTCGACGTGCTGGCCGCCGCCGACGGCGACGCCCTCCCCGGACGGGAGGAGAAGGCGCTCCGCGGCCCGGCCGGGATGCTGGCCAAGGCGATGGACGAGAGCCGCTCGATCCCGACCGCGACCTCCTTCCGCACGGTGGCCGTCGACACGCTCGACGCCAAGCGCAAGGGCCTCAACGGCGCCCTCGCCGACCGCGGCATGAAGGTCTCGTTCACCCACCTGGTCGCCTGGGCGATCGTCCAGGCCGCCCGCGAGTGGCCGGTCATGGGCCGGCACTTCGAGGCGCGTGACGGCAAGCTCTTCGCGATCAACGACGGGCAGGTCAACCTCGGCATCGCCGTGGACGTGGAGAAGAAGGACGGCTCCCGCAGCCTGATGGTCCCGGCGATCAAGGGCGCGGACCGGCTCGACTTCACCGCCTTCCACGCCTACTACGAAGAGCTGATCACCAAGACCCGCGAGAACCGGCTGACCCCGGACGACTTCGCCGGCACCAACATCACCCTGACCAACCCGGGCGGGATCGGCACCGTCGCCTCGGTGCCGCGGCTGATGACCGGCCAGGGCACGATCGTCGCCGCCGGCTCGATCGCCTACCCGCCGGAGTGGACCCACGCCGATCCGGCCCGGATCGAGCAGCTCGGGGTCTCCAAGGTGATGACCCTGACCTCGACCTACGACCACCGGATCATCCAGGGGGCCGAGTCGGGCAACTTCCTCAAGTCCCTCGACGGCCTGCTCGCCGGCGGGGACGAGTTCTACGAGAAGGTGGCCGACGACCTCGGGATCGACCGCTCGGCCCTCGCCTCGGCCGCCCCGAAGGCGTCGCTGGCGCCGCCGCTGGGCGCGGCCGTCGCCGCCCCCAGCCCGATCGCCGAGACGCCCAGCGACGACCTGCTCCAGGCGGTCCAGGCCGCGACCTCGCTGCTCAAGGCGTACCGCACCCACGGGCACCTCGCCGCCTCGCTCGACCCGCTCGGCTCCGAGCCCAAGGGCGACCCGGCGCTCGACCCGGAGACGGTCGCGCTGACCCCCGAGCTGATGGCGAAGATCCCCGCGTCGATCCTCCGGATCGGCGTCCCCGGGGAGACCCTGCTGGAGGCCCTGCCCCGGATGCGGGCGGCCTACACCGGTTCGATCGGCTACCAGATCGAGCACATCTCCTCGCACCAGCAGCGCGTCTGGCTGCGCGAGATGATCGAGACCGGCGCCCACCGCAAGCCGCTCGCCAAGGACGAGCAGCGCCGACTGCTGGACCGCCTGATCGACGTGTTCGAGTTCGAGCGCTTCCTCGAGAAGGCGTACCTCGGCCAGAAGATGTTCTCGATCGAGGGCCTCGACTCGACCGTCACCATGCTCGACGAGCTGACCGCCCTCGCGGCGCGCAGCGGTGCCAAGAAGGTCGTGATCGGGATGGCCCACCGCGGCCGGCTCTCGGTGCTCGCCCACACGGTGCGGCGCCCGGCCGAGGCGATCTTCGCCGAGTTCGAGGGCTCGAAGCGGATCGAGGACGTCAAGGCGGTCGCCGCGATCCCGCACGGCGGCTCCGGCGACGTCAAGTACCACTACGGCCACGAGGGCGTTGCCGAGCATCACGACGGCTCGACCATCGACGTCCACCTCTACCCGAACCCGAGCCACCTCGAGTTCGTGAACCCGGTCGTCACCGGCGCCACCCGTTACTCGCAGAGCCAGTTCGACGAGGGCGCGATCGAGCACGACTCGAGCCGGGCCGTGCCGGTCATCCTGCACGGCGACGCGGCCTTCCCCGGGCAGGGCGTGGTCGCCGAGACCTTCAACCTGCGCTCGCTGCCGGGCTACTCGGTCGGCGGCACGATCCACATCATCGAGAACAACCAGATCGGCTTCACCACCGATCCGACCGACTCGCGCTCGACCCCGTACGCGGCCGACATGGCCAAGGGCTTCAACGTGCCGATCATCCATGTGAACGCCGACGACGTCGAGGCCTGCTCCCAGGCGATGCGGCTGGCGATGGCCTACCGCGAGCGGTGGGAGAAGGACATCGTGATCGACGTGATCGGCTACCGCCGGTTCGGCCACAACGAGACCGACGAGCCCGCCTACACCCAGCCCCTGATGACGGCGAAGATCAAGGCCCACGAGCCGGTCTCGGCGCTCTACGCGAAGGAGCTGATCAACCAGCGGGTCGTCACCGAGGAAGAGGTCGCCAAGGCCGGCGACGAACGGCGCACCGGCCTCAAGGAGACGCTCGACACGCTGCGCGAGAAGATGGACTCCGGGGTCTACGAGGATCCGACGATCACCAACGTCGGCACCGGCGAGCTCGACCGTTCGGCCAGCCCGCCGGTCGCGACCGCCGTCTCCGAGGACACCCTGAGGGAGCTGAACCACGCCCTGCTCGAGGTGCCTTCCAGCTTCACCATCCACCGCAAGCTGCGCAAGCCGCTCAACCGGCGGGTCGAGGCGCTGGACTCCGGCGGGATCGAGTTCGCCCACGCCGAGTCGCTGGCGCTGGCCTCGCTCCTCACCGAGGGCGTCCACGTGCGGATGACCGGGCAGGACACCGAGCGTGGCACCTTCTCCCAGCGGCACCTGGTGCTGCACGACGAGAAGACCGGGCTGAAGTACGCGCCGATCCAGCATCTGGAGCAGGCGAAGGCCCCGCTGGAGCTCTACAACAGCCCGCTCTCCGAGACCGCCTGCCTCGGCTTCGAGTACGGATACGCGTCCTCGAACCCGGACTCGCTGGTGATCTGGGAGGCCCAGTTCGGCGACTTCGCCAACTCGGGCCAGGTGATCATCGACAGCTTCATCGCCTCCGGCGA
>JBEBTS010000104.1:0-7916 GCA_040393665.1 Conexibacter woesei | reverse complement strand
GGGCTCTGGTGCTCTTTCGGGGTCTCCTGGTGGTGATCCGACGGCTGGGGAGAGGAGGATGGCGACGGTGAGGGCGCCGAGGACGACCAGCATGGCCGAGCGGAGGCCGAAGTGCTCGCCGAGGAATCCGAGCAGGGGCGGACCGACGAGGAAGGCGATGTAGCCGGCGGTGGCGACGAGGCTGACCCGGGCCACCGAGTCGGGGCCGGAGTCGCTGGCAGCCGAGATCGCCAGCGGGAAGCCGAGCGACACGCCGAGGCCCCAGAGCAGGACCGCGAACCCGGCCGCCACCGGATCGCCGGCGAAGATCACCACCGCGACGCCGATCGCGCCCAGGATCGCGCCGCCGCGCAGGGTGACCGCCCGGCCGTACCGTTCGAGCAGGTGCCTACCCCCGAACCGGCCCAGGGTCATGGTGGCGGCGAAGCCCGCGAACACGAGCGAGCCGGAGGACTCATCGAGGTCGTAGCCGTCGACCATGAGCAGCGGCAGCCAGTCCGTGGCGGAGCCTTCGGCCAGCGCCATCGCCAGGAGGATGACCGCGATCAGGACCAGCCGGAGGTCCTTCCAGACCGGCTTGTCCTCGAGCGGAGCCTGGACCGGCTCGGTCGGTGCCGGCTGCCTTCCGAACCCGGGCTCGATCCCCCGGATGCCCCAGCGCAGGATGGGGATCGAGAGGACGGCCACTCCCAGCAGATGCACCGACACCGGGAGGGCGACGCTGGTCAGGGCGATGCCGGCGATCGCCCCGACCAGCGTCCCGGCGCTGAAAGATCCGTGAACCTCGACCAGCACCGGCGCCCCGGTGATCCGTTCGACCTCGGCGCCCTCGATGTTGATCGCGATCTCCGCCGAGCCGAGGCCCAGGCCGAAGCACAGGAACCCGAGGAAGACGATCGGGGTCTGCGACAGGGCGGCGCCGACTCCGAGCAGGGTGACCCCGGTCAGCATCAAGCTGAGCCCGCCCGCGATCACCGCACGGGTGCCGAAGCGGCGCACCAGCCGGGCCGAGCTGAGGATGCCGGTCATCGAGCCGATCGAGACCCCGAAGAGCAAGAGGCCCATGCCGGCGGTCGTCGCCCCGAGCTCATCGCGGATCGCGGGGGTGCGCGTCACCCACGAGGCGAGCGCCAGCCCGGGGATGAAGAGGAATATGTAGGTGGAGAGCCGGCGTCGGCCGATCGAGGTGCCCATCGCGTCTTTCAGGTTCGCGGGGCGGAATCTCAGCTCGCTCGAGCCACCGGCCGGTCGCGTCAGGCCGTGTTGCCGAATGTCCCCATCTGTTTCATCCGGGACGGTAGGTCACCGTCATCGGGTTGTCCAGCGAATTCATCACATTCTGGACGATCGTCGGGCTGCCGGCCGTGTAGCTCACTCCGGGCGTCGGATCGTTGCCGGGCCCGCCCGGGTTGAACAGCCGCGAGTAGCCGCCCCGGGATGGGATCACCAGCTGCTTGATGCGGCTCACCGCACGCCGGTGACCGTTGAGGACGATGTCGATCTGGTTGTCGTGATCCTCCCCGTAGCAGTCGTCGTAGGAGGACTGCTTGCGCCCCAGGTCGGCCAGGCCGATGACCTTCAGCGGGTATCCGTCGATGCGGTAGCGACGCCCGGCCTTGGTGATGGCCACCCGCTTGCCGCTGCGGGTCTTGGCGATCAGCTTGAAGTACCGGCTGAACTCGGTCGGCCGGATGCCGCGCACGCCGTCGGGCGAGAAGCCACCGGTCGTCAGCATCCGGATCCTGAACTTGGCCCGCTTGCCGTAGAGCGAGCGGCCGTCGTTCGGCAGGTCGGTCCGGTATACCGCCGGTGCCGACTCGCCGCGGCGGGAGACCCGGCTCAGCTTGGCCCCCACCAGGCGCGGCCCGGTTCGCTCGGAGGCCGGGGCGCCGGGATCGTCATAGGGGCTGGTGGACGGCGTGGAATGCATGCCGACCGCGCTGACCGTGATCACCTTGCCGTTCTTCCTGCCGTTCTTCCGCCCGACCAGCCGCAGGGGATTGTCGTCGGCGACCACCTCGATCCTCACCGGGAAGGAGGTACGCGGGTCCGTCGAGGGGTACCGGTTCCCGAACAGGCCGAACAGGACGACCGTGGAGCGCTCGTTGTACTCGAAGTTGGGGAACACGGCAGCCGAGGTGGGGATCACCTTCTGGCCGTCGTTGAGGGTCACGAGGAAGTCGGAGGGCGCGACCGTGCTCGGCAGGACCGGCCAGCTGAACTCGACCGGCAGGCCGGAGTTGCGTTCGACCGGGAAGCCGTAGGCGAAGGCGACGCCGTTCGGGGTCGAAGCGGAGGTGTGATCGCTGGCGACCGGGGTGGCCTCGCACTCGAGGTCCTTGAGCCAGGTCCCTCCCGCGGCCCGGACCGCTTCCTCGGCGACCGCGAGATCGCTCGAGCCCGCGTCCGGGACCCCGATGATGTCGGTGAAGCCCAGCCCGGCCGCGAGCATCTTCGGCTGACGCCGCCACATGTCCGCGTCGATCAGCACGTCTCGCTTCAGCTGCTGGGAGGTGACGGTCGGCTGGTCATCCGCGGCCGCCGGCGACGCCGGCCCGAGCGACGCCAGGCCGATGAGGACGAATGCGACGAGGGTTCCGGTCAGCTTGCTCATGCCGGAACCATACCCTAAAGCTGACGTACGTCAAGTTTTGACCGGCGAAGGGTCGAACGTGGGGACGCCGAGCTGCCGCCAGGCCTCCAGCAGCGCCTCATCCCCGGAGGCAGCCACCGTCTGCGGCACCTCCTCCGACGGCTCTCCCTCTCCCCGACCGACCAGCGCTCCCGCGGCACAATGCACCGCGTCGTAGCCCCGAAGCCCGAAGCGCCACGCCACCTTCGCCGCCGCCTCGGTGAGGACGGCGTCGATCTCGATCACCCGGAGCTGGCGCCAGAGAGCGTCCAGTCGATCGACGACTTCGCCGATTCGCTCCCTGCGGATCCGTCCCTCCCGGGCAGCTCGACTCAGCGCGGCGCTCGACTCGACGTACAGCAGATCGGTGCCGAGGATCACGTCCGCGTCGTTCCAGAGCCGGCGGCAGGCAGGGCTGGTCGGCTCGCTCAGAATGAGCGGCACGAACGCGGAGGTATCCAGGTAGACGATCAAGCCCGCTGCTGATCGAGCAGGTCGAGAACCGACACGCCGAGGTCGATCGGCTCGCCGGGATCCCGCTTGGGCGCCTTGGCGGCGGTCACCCGTCCTTCCTTCATCAGCTGTTCGAGCCGTGGCGAGTGCCCGAGCGGCACGATCTGCGCGATCGGCTTGCCGTGGTCGGTGACGACGATCCGGTTGCCCTCGACGACCGATGCCAGGTGTCGGCTCAACCCGTCTCTGAGGTCACGGATGCCGACTTCCACTCCAGCGCTAATTGTGGCGTCTTTCTTATCCATGATTATTGCCATCTTATCCTCCACCCCCATCGCGATCGCTCGTCTCACCTAACTGAGGCCGCAGACTCCGACCTTCGCCCCCGGGGACGGGAAACGCCGGGCTCCGGTCGAGCTCGGTAGGTCAGGCGGAGATGACGTGCGGCCCGTAGCCGAGGAAGAGGCCGGACTCGATCACGCCGGTGATCTGCTTGATCTCCGCCTCCAGCCCGGGCTCGACGAGGTCGAAGCGGCAGTCGAGGATGACGTTGCCCGACTCGGTGATCACCGGGCCGTCCTTGCCGGTGCCCGTGCGAAGCGGCGCCTCGGTGGCACCGAGCGCGGCGAGCGATCCGGCGACCGTCGCCAGGGCCAGCGGCATCGCCTCGACCGGCACCGGGAACCTCTCCCCCAGCCGGCCGACCCGCTTCGAGGGATCTATCAACACCCGGCGGTCCCCGGTCGCCCTGAACATCAGCTTCTCCCGGAGCATCGCCCCGCCCCGTCCCTTGATCAGGTTGCCATCCGGGTCGACCTCATCGGCGCCGTCGAAGAGCCAGTCCGGGCGGTGGGTCGAGAGGTCGCCCAACACGAGTCCGGGCGTGCCCATCGCCCGGGCGGCGATCGTCAACCGGACCTCGATCGAGGTCGGGATCAGGGTCACGTCGGTCAGCTCGCCCGCCGCGACCCGGTCGGCGATCGCGTGGACCGCCAGGAAGGAAGTGCTGCCGGAGCCGGCGCCGATCACCTGTCCGGGCCGGGCCTGCGACGCGACCTCGTCCGCTACGACGAGCTTGGCGTCGAGGTTGTCGATCGACTCCCGGTCGAAGGCCTCGAACTCGATTCCGGTCGAAGAACTGTCCACGGCTCGATCCTATTCGCGGTCCGGCGATCCGGTTCAGCTACGCTCACTCGAGTGGAAGAGCTCTACCGCGAACAGATACTCGAGCACTACAAGCGGCCGCACAACTTCGGTGCGATCGAGGACCCGGACCTCGAGTTCGAGGACACGAACCCCTTTTGCGGTGACGAGCAGCACGTCACCATCAAGCTGGACGAGAACGACCGGGTGAGCGAGGTCAAGTTCGACGGTCAGGGATGCGCGATCTCGACCGCCGCGACCTCGCTGCTGACCGACGAGCTGATCGGGCTGACCCGGGACGAGCTGATCACCCTGCCCAAGGAGAAGGTCCTCGAGCTGCTCGGCATCGAGATCTCCGCCACCCGGATGAAGTGCGCGCTGCTCGGCCTCAAGGTCGTCAAGGGCGCCGGGCTCGGCAAGGTCGTCGACTGGGACGACGCCGGCGAGCAGGGCGACCCCGCCCTCGCCGATCAGGTCTGACGCCGACCGTCGCTCTACCCTGGGCGTGCCGTGAAGACGTCACCCCTGCTCACGATCCCGCTCGCCCTCGCGCTGGCATTGGCCGTCTCGACCGCCGGATGCGGCGGCTCGGATGGCACCGAGGCCGAGCCCACCCGCTCGGAGCCGGCCGCCTGGTCGTACTCCGGCGAGACGGGTCCGGACGAGTGGGCCGCGATCGACACTGAGTACAAGCTCTGCGAATCCGGCAGCCGCCAGTCGCCGATCGACATCACCGCCAGCCGCGCGGGAGCCTTCCCTCGAATCAGGACGGACTACCGGCCAGAGCAGGTGACGGTCGAGGACAACGGCCACGCCATCGAAGTCGTCCCGCGGCATTCCGGCAGCTCGATCCGTCTCGCCGGAGACCGATACGACCTGACCCAGTTCCATGTGCACACACCGTCCGAGGAGCTGGTGGACGGGCGGGCCTATGACGCCAGCGTCCACATGGTCCATGCCTCCGCCGACGGGAAGCTCGCCGTGATCGCGCTCCTGGTCGAGTCGGGACCCTCCAACCCGGCGCTCGACTTCAGGATCCCCGACGGTCCCGGCGACGAGGTCGAGGTCGACCGGCCGATCGACCCGCGGGATCTCCTGCCCGACGATGACGACGCCTACCGCTACCGAGGCTCGCTGACCACTCCCCCGTGCACCGAGGGGGTCGTCTGGACCGTCTTCCGGCAGCCGATCACGATGTCGCCACGGCAGCTGAGCGCCTTGCGCCGTGCCCACGACGGCAACGCCCGGCCGGTCCAGCCGCTGAACGACCGCCAGATCCTGACCGGGCCGGCCCTGAGCAAGCGCGACTGATCGCGCACCGAGGGAGAATTCGGCTTGCGAAGTACGTTAGGGCGCCCTAATGAGGGCTGCCGGGGGAGTGGAGTCGATAGGATCTAATTCCGAGCCTGTTTGTCGGCCTTTCTCCCGCCCTTTCCCAATCGGCCAGCCGGCGAGTTCCCCTCGCGGGCTCTCCAAATCACCCTTATGAGCACTGACGAAACGACAAAGATTCCCGTATGCCCGGCTTCCGAGCTCGGCCCCGGCGATCGCCGGATCATCGAGCACGGTGACTGGCTGATCGCGGTCATCAACTGCGACGGACAGCTCTTCGGCATCGAGGACCGCTGCTCGCATGACGACGGGCCCCTCGCCGAGGGCGAGGTCAACCAGGCCGACTGCACCGTGGAATGCCCGCGGCACGGCTCGATCTTCGACCTGCGGACCGGCCGGCCGAAGACCCTCCCGGCCTTCCAGCCGGTCAAGACATTCCCGGTCGAGATCATCGACGACACCATCACCCTGGAGGTTTGAACGTGGCTACCGCCGAAATTCTTGCCGAAAAGAAGAAAGTCCAAGGGATCAACTCGGACTACACCGAGAAGTTCGGCTTCTCCGATCCCGAGACCGGCTACGCCTACAAGGCGCCGAAGGGCCTCTCCCGCGAGATCGTCGAGCAGATCTCGGAGTACAAGCAGGAGCCGGACTGGATGCGCGAGTTCCGACTGAAGTCGCTGGAGATGTTCGAGAACCGCCCGACCCCGAAGTGGGGCGCGGACCTCGACCAGATCGACTTCGACGACATCCACTACTTCGTCCGGGCCTCCGAGAAGGTCAGCCAGGACTGGTCCGAGGTCCCCGAGGACATCAAGAACACCTTCGACCGGCTCGGCATCCCCGAGGCCGAGCAGAAGTTCCTCTCCGGCGTCGGCGCCCAGTACGAGTCCGAGGTCGTCTACCACCAGGTGAACGAGAAGCTCGAGGCCCAGGGCGTGATCTTCACCGACATGGACACCGCCCTGCGCGAGCACGAGGACATCCTGCGCGAGTACTGGGCGACGGTCATCCCGCCCAACGACAACAAGCTGGCCGCCCTCAACTCGGCCGTGTGGTCGGGCGGCTCCTTCGTCTACGTGCCCAAGGGCGTCAAGGTCGAGATGCCGCTGCAGGCCTACTTCCGGATCAACACCGAGAACATGGGCCAGTTCGAGCGGACGCTGATCATCGCCGAGGAGGACTCCGACGTCCACTACATCGAGGGCTGCACCGCCCCGACCTACTCGACCGACTCGCTGCACTCGGCCGTGGTCGAGATCGTCTGCAAGCCGGGCTCGCGGGTCCGGTACACGACCGTCCAGAACTGGTCGCAGAACGTCTACAACCTGGTGACCAAGCGGGCGATCGCCCAGGAGCGGGCGACCATGGAGTGGGTCGACTGCAACCTCGGCTCGAAGATCACGATGAAGTACCCGTCGATCTACCTGCTCGGCGAGGAGGCTCACGGCGAGGTGCTCTCGATCGCCTTCGCCGGCGAGGGCCAGCACCAGGACGCCGGCGCCAAGATCGTCCATGGCGCCCCGAACACGACCTCCTCGGTCTTCTCGAAGTCGATCTCCAAGGACGGCGGCCGCTCGACCTACCGCGGGCTGCTGGAGGTGGCCGACGGCGCCACCGGGACCAAGTCGAAGGTCGTCTGCGACGCCCTGCTGCTCGACGAGAAGTCCCAGTCCGACACCTACCCGACGATCCGGATCGGCGAGTCCGATGCCGACATGGGCCACGAGGCCACGGTCTCCAAGGTGGGCGACGACATGCTCTTCTACCTGATGAGCCGCGGGCTTTCGGAAGAGGACGCTTCGAAGATGATCGTCAACGGCTTCATCGAGCCGGTGACCAAGGAACTGCCGATGGAGTACGCGGTCGAACTGAACCGCCTCATCGAGCTTCAGATGGAGGGAAGCATTGGCTAGTAGCACCGTGACCGAACCGGCCTGGCTGGCCGAACGCCGCGAGAAGGGCCGGGAGCTGGTCTCCGCCCTCGAGCTGCCGACGAACAAGGCCAAGGGCTGGGAGTTCACCGACCTCACCGACCTCGACCTGGACGCCTACGCGGCCACCCCGGCCGACGTGACCATCAGCGGCGGCTCCGACGGCGCCGTGGTCCTGCCGCTGGCCGAGGCCCTGGCCGACCACTCGGAGCTGCTCTCCGAACGGCTCGGCAGCCTGGTCACCGACGAGGATCCCTTCATCGCCCGGAACGACGCGGGCTGGCAGGACGGCGTCCTCGTCTACGTCCCCAAGGGCACCGTGGTCGAGGATCCCGTGCGGGTCGAGATCAAGCTGGACGAGTCCGGCCAAGCCGTCTACTGGCGGACCCTGGTCGTGCTCGAAGAGGGCGCCCAGGCCGAGG
>JBEBTS010000103.1:0-8022 GCA_040393665.1 Conexibacter woesei | reverse complement strand
GACTCGACCGTGGCCGGCTCG
Organism: Conexibacter woesei; assembly: GCA_040393665.1. Lineage (GTDB taxonomy): Bacteria > Actinomycetota > Thermoleophilia > Solirubrobacterales > 70-9 > 67-14. The sequence continues at coordinate 8,001 of JBEBTS010000103.1, read as the reverse complement.
ACCTCGTGGCCTCCCTCGATCAGGTCGATCATCTCCTCGACCAGCTGGGCGGCCTTGTCGAGGTCGTGGTCGTCGCCCTCGAGGGTGAGCAGGTTGCCCCGCAGGTGGACCCGGCTGTTGGTCCTCTCGCGGAGGGCGCGGAGGACCGAGTCCTCCGACCCGGCGAGATCGGCCGCGACCGCGTTGTCGAGCGTGAGCGTCCTACGCGCCAAGTTGGTCCCGTACCGCGGAGCTGACCCGCTTGCCGTCGGCGCGTCCCGCGACCTTGTCCTTGAGCGCGCCCATGACCTGGCCCATCTGCTTCTGCTCGGTCGCCCCGGTGGCGGCGATCGCGTCGGCGACCAGCTGGTTCAGCTCCTCGTCCGAGAGCTGCGCCGGCAGGTACTCGGCGATCAGCTCGGCCTCGAGCTTCTCCGCCTCGGCCTGCTCGTAGCGGCCGGCGTCGGCATACGCGGCGGCCGCCTCGAGCCGCTTCTTGCGTTCCCGCTGAAGCACCGCGATCTCGTCGCCGGAGCCGAGCTTCTCTTCCTGCTGGACCACATCCTGGATCAGGCGGAGGGCCTGGGCCAGGCGCCGGTCGCCCGCCTTGAGCGCGGCCTGGGCATCGATGCGAATCCGTTCGAGCTGGGACATGGATCTAGCGTACCTGTCTCCGTTGCCGATGCCACCCCGGGCGGCCGCCCGGCCGGCTCACTCCTCGCCGGGCGCCGGCGGCAGGGGCGGCTCGGCGTGGGAGGTGCGGGGGCCGAACGCGATGAACCCGGTGATCGAGCCGAGGATCACGAAGGCCCCGAGGAAGCAGACCGCGACCCCGGTCTCCCCGGCGATGCCGACCGCGATCAGGGCCAGGCCCGTCCCGGCGACGAACCCGAAGAAGCCGTAGCGGACGGAGCGGACCCCGAGCCCGATCAGGGCGGCCGCCAGGACCACCGCCACGATCCAGAGGGCGGACCCGACCGAGGCGAAGAACCCGACCGTGAAGATCAACCCCACCGCCGCCCAGAGGGCGAACCTCAAGACGATCCCACTCAAAGCGCTTCTCCTTCCGTCGGTTGGCTCCGCTCCAGCACGAGCGATCCCCACTCGCCGATCCGATCGCGGAAGGTCTCGGCCAGCCCGAAGGGGGCGAAGGCGTCGGCGACCCGCTCGTACTCGGTGGCGAGCAGGCCGGAGCAGATCAGGGTCTCGGGGAGGTTTCCCGGAGTCATGCGGGCGGCGACCTCGAGCAGGATCGGTGCGGTCAGGTTGGCCACGGTGAGCGGCGCGAGGGCCGGCAGGCCGTCCCGCAGGTCGGCTCGGGTGAACTCGGCCTCCACCCCGTTGACGGCCGCGTTCTCGCGTGCCGCGTCGATCGCGGCGGCCTCGTGGTCGAGCCCGGCCAGCGGGCCGAAGCCGAGCCGGGCGGCCGCGATGGCGAGCACGCCGGAGCCGCAGCCGAGATCGGTCAGCGGTCCGGTGCGGCCGGCGTCGGCCTCCCGGATCAGCGCCTCGACGCAGAGCCTGGTCGTCGGGTGGGCCCCGGTGCCGAAGGCCTGGCCGGGATCGACCACGACCTCGAGCGCGTCTTCGCGGGCTGGCTCCCAGGGCGGGCGCAGCCAGATCGAGCTCCCCGTCTCCGGGTCGCCCACCAGCAGCGGCTTGTGGAAGGCGCGCCACCGCTCGGCCCAGTCGTCGGCGACCTCGCTCGACTCGACCTCGACCAGGCCGTCGCCGCTGGCGGCGCGAACCTCGCCCAGGTCAGGCAGCTCGCCCTCGGCGCCGTAGATCGCGTACTCGACGTAGCCCTCCCCGGCGACCTCCTCGACCCCGCCCGGGGCGAGCACGGTCAGCTCGGCCAGCACCATCTCGGCCTGCTCGGGCCGGCAGCGCACCGCGAGCCGGATCAACTGAACGCCCGCCTGACCCGGGAGAAGATCCCCGAGCCGGAGTCCCCGTTGCGGTTCTCGGCGGTGAGCGAGTCGTCGAGCTCGCCGACCAGACGCTTCTGCTCCTCGGAGAGCCCGTTCGGGATGACCACGTTGAAGATGAAGCGGTGGTTGCCACGGCGGCGCGAGCTGCCGAGCCGGGGCAGGCCCTTGCCCCGGAGCTGGGTCTCGGCCCCGGGCTGGGTGCCGGCCGCGAGCTCGATCTCGTCCGGGCCGTCCAGGGTCTCGACCTCGATCCGGTCGCCCAGCATCGCCGCGGTCGCGTCGACCGGGACCACGGTGATCAGGTCCTGGCCGTCGCGGACCATGCCCTCGCGCTCGTTGACGGTGACCTCGACGTAGAGGTCGCCGGGGGGCGCCCCGGTCTCGCCGGCGTGGCCGGCCCCGGCGATCCGGATCCGCTGGCCGGACTCGATCCCCGCCGGGATGTCGATCCGGTGGCGCTTCGTGGTGTGGCGACGGCCGAGGCCGGAGCACTCCCGACAGGGCGACTCGGCGACCCGGCCGTCTCCCTGGCACTTGTCGCACGGGGTCGAACGGACCATCTGGCCGAAGGCGGTGTTGGCGATCGTGCGGAGCTCGCCGGTGCCCTGGCACTTGTCGCAGCTGCGGATCGGGGTGCCGGGCTCGGCTCCGTTCCCGTGGCAGTGCTCGCAGTTCGCGACCGCTTCGAACTCGACCTCGCGGTCGGTGCCTTCGAGCACGTCCTCGAGCTCGATCTCGACCGCGACCCCGATGTCGCCCCCGGGCGCCGGGCCGCGCCGGCCGCCGCCGAACCCGCCCCCGCCGAAGAAGGCGCTGAAGAGGTCGTCGATCGAGCCGAATCCCTGCGCCCGTGAGGAGAAGCCGCCCGAGTTGAGGCCGTCATGGCCGTACTGGTCGTAGGTCTGCCGCCGCTCCGGGTCGGAGAGGACCTCGTAGGCCTCGGCGGCCTCCTTGAACTTCTCCTCCGCGTCCGGGTCCTCCCCGTTCACGTCCGGGTGGAGCTCGCGCGCCACCCGCCGGAAGGTCTTCTTTATCTCCTGCTCGGAGGCATCCCGGGACAGCCCGAGCACCTCGTAATAGTCGCGTTTACTCATGTCTGGTCGCCGTCTGGTCGTGCCTGGTCACGCGTAGACGTGCTCGAAGTATCGGGAGAGCTCGCGGGCGGCGTCGGTGACGGCCGCGATCGTGTGCTCGTAGTCCATGCGGGTCGGGCCGACCACCCCGACCGAGCCGAGGTTGCGGTGCCCGAGCCCGTAGTTGGCGCCGATCACGCTGACCGTCTGCAGCTCCGGCCGCGGGTTCTCGGCGCCGATCCAGAGGAAGACCGACCGCTCGTCGATCGCGGACCGCATCATCGAGAGGACCGAGGCCCGCTCCTCCAGGGCGGACATCAGCTGGTCGAGCTGCGGCAGGTCGCCGGCACGCCGCTCGTCGAGGAGGCGGGCGGCGCCGTCCACGTAGAGGGTGTTCTCCAGCGGCTCCTCGAAGTCGGTCAGGGCCGGCGAGAGCTGCTCGATGAACGCGGCCTCGGTCGGCCCGAGGCCGCGGCCGGCCAGCCGCGAGGAGATCCGCCGGGCGCCGAGGTCGATCCCGGCCAGCGACTCGTTCAGGTAGCTGGACGCCCACTCGACCAGGCCCGGGTCGACCGGGCGGTCGAAGGTGAAGGTGCGTCGGGTGACGTCGCCCGTCGAGGCGATCACGATCACCATGACCACCTCGGGCTGGAGCAGCAGCGCCTCGACCCGGTGGATGGTCGCCGTGCTGGCCGGCGGGGCCACCACGAGCGCGAGGAGGTCGGTCATCCGGGCCAGGGCCGCGGTGGCCTCGCGCATCGCCTCGTCGACCTCGCGCCTCAGGGTGATGACGTCGGCCGGGGCCTCGGCCGGAGCGGACCTCGCCGGGACCGGCGGGGCCGGACGGGAGGTGATCGACTCGACGTAGCGGCGGTAGCCGAGGTCGGTCGGGATCCTGCCGGCGGAGGTGTGCGGCTGAGCCAGGTAGCCGCTGGCCTCGAGCGCGGCCAGCTCGGCCCGGATGGTCGAGGCGCCCCAGGGCAGCCCGGAGCCTTCGGCGATCGCCTTCGACCCGACCGGCCGGCCGCTTTCCAGATAGGCGTCGACGACCAGGTCGAGGATCGTTTCCTGTCGCTCGGAGAGCATCACTTCATTGTATGAAGCCGGCGGAAGCTCCGCCGGCCGCGGCTCGCTCAGCTCGGTTCGACCAGCGCGGTGGCGTTGCGGATCACCCGGGTCTCGCCCTGGGTCGCCTCCAGGCTGATCCGCTCGGCGCCATCCTCGTCCGGTCCGTCTTCGGCCACCTCGCCGGTGACCTCGATCTCCTGCTCGGGGAAGCTCATGCCCCGGAACTGGACCGAGAGCCGCTTCAGCGCCCGCGGGTCTCCCCCGGCCTCGTCGGTGGCGGCCCGGGCGACCAGGCTCATCACGTAGAGGCCGTGCAGGATCGCCCCGGGCAGGCCGACCGCCTGGGCGAACTCGCCGTCGATGTGGATCGGGTTGAAGTCCCCCGAAGCACCGGCGTAGCGGTGCGGGACGTACTTGTCGGGGGTGACCCGGAGACCGGCGATCGGCCGGCCCGCATCGGCGCCGCTCACGACTCCACCCCGCGGACGATGTTGGTCCAGGTGCCGCGGCAGGCCAGCTCGCCGTCCTGGTTGACCGACTCGGTCTCGAAGACATAGAAGCCCTTGCCGGCCTTGGCGTAGATCTCCTTGCAGGTGGTCGTGGTGACGATCAGGTCGCCGGAGCAGACCGGCTCGTCCCACTCGAACTCCTGCCCGCCGTGGACCATCGCGGCGAAGTTCATGCCGACCTCGGGGTCGAACAGGACCGGGCCCATCGCCCCGGCGCTGTAGACGACGCAGAACATCGGCGGCGCCACCACGTCACGGTACCCGGCCTCCCGGGCGCTGTCACGATCGAAGTGGACCGGGTTCTCGTACCCCGTCACCAGCGCGTACTCGCGGATCTTCTCCCGTCCCACCTCGTATTCGTGGGACGGCCAACTCTTCCCAACCGCCTCGGTCTTCAACGCCATGCGGGCATTCTGACGGAACGGGGGAGCCGCACCCGAACCGGTGCCGCCGACCGCGCTCTTATGATCGCGCCGTGTCCGTCCCCCCGCGCCGTTTCCGTCTGCCCCTGCCCTTTTTGCCTGCCGCGCTCTGCGTCGCGCTGGCCCTGTCCGGATGCGGAGGTGATTCCGGCGATCCGGGCGGCCCGGTCCCGACCCGGGCGAGCGCGCCCAAGGGCAAGCTGCCGGAGGCGCCGGTCTTCGCGAGCAAGGACGGCGAGCTCCACCTGAAGGTGAAGGCGACCGGGGTCCGCGGCGAGATCGGAGACAGGGTCTACGACGGGCTCCAGACCTACGAGACCGAGCTCGTGGACGACAAGGGCACCTACACCCCCGGCACCGCCAGCCCCTATGTCGGCCCGACCTGGCGCATCCAGCCGGGCGACGAGGTCGTGATCGACTACGTCAACGACCTGCCGGACAACTCCTTCACCCCGGTCGCGACCGACGAGTCCGAGGCGATTCCCCAGCCGATGAACCTCCACACCCACGGCCTGACCGTGGCCCCTAACGGGAACAGCGACAACGTCCTCCTGAGCATCCCGCCCGGCCGCTCCAACCGGTTCACCTTCGAGATCCCCGAGGACCAGTACCACGGGCTCTACTGGTACCACCCGCACATCCACGGGCTGACCGACGACCTCGTGTACTCCGGCCTCGCCGGGCAGATCGTGGTCGGCCGCGCCGACGGCGACTACGAGGAGTTCGACGATCTCAAGGTGCGAGAGATGATGGTCCGCTACAACGTGCGCCTCCCCGGCGACGAGGGCCAGCTGATCGACGCCTCGCCCTGGAACACCAAGGGCACCGCCCTGGAGCCGCGGGGCGAGATGGTCTACACCGTGAACGGCCGGGTCGCCCCGGAGGTCGGGTTGAATCCGGCCGATCCCGAGGAAGGCACAGAGGCCGAGTCGCAGGTCTGGGCGCTGACCAACGTCACCGGCAGCGCCAGTTACATCCTCGCCCTGGAGGAGGTCGACGCGGCCGACGCCCGGGACCGGAAGGTGGTCGGCGAGCCGGTGGACTTCTCGATCGTCTCGATCGACGGCACCCCGCTGGACGAGCCCAAGGTGCTCACCGGCAAGGCGGCCCGACGGGGCTACCTGCTCGGCCAGGGCGGCCGGGTGGCGATCCTGGTCGAGGGCGCCTCGGACCCCTCGAAGGTGGTCCGGCTGATCCAGGTCGAGAACCGCAGCGGCACCGGCGACAAGAGCGCCTACGACTGGCCCAACCGCCAGTTCGGCGGCGGCTGGCGCGATTACAGCCGCGACGTGCTCGCGGTCTCCGCGGCCGACCCGGAGAGCCCGGGCGAGCACGTCGACCGGCCGGGCTCTCTGACCCTGAGCTACGAGGCGGAGAAGCCCCGGTTCGAGGACGCCGAGGTCGAGTACCGGCGGACCTTCATCTACAACGGCGTCGCCGAGCCGAGCGAGGTCACGCCGAACAACTTCCCGATCGACGACGAGCTGTTCCCGGGCAACCGGGTCGAGCAGCCCCGGGCGGGCACGGTCGAGGAGTGGACCATCCTCAACTACTCCAGCCTCCACCACCCATTCCACGTCCACACCCAGTTCGCCCAGCCGATGCGGATCGTCGCCCCTCCCGGCAAGGGGCTCGCCCGCGATGACGGGGTCTTCCCCTCGATCCAGCACGTGACCGACATGAGCCAGGACGAGCCGGCCGAGTGGACCCAGGACCTGATCAACCTCCCGCCGGCCAGGGTCGGGCGGGACGGGATGCCGGTCCTCGGCGAGAACGGGAAGCCGGCCGAGCCCGGGATCATCGTCCTGCGGGTCAAGTTCGAGGACTACCTCGGGACCTACGTCGAGCACTGCCACCGGCTGCCGCACGAGGACCGGGGCATGATGAGCCTGGTCCGCACCATCCCGCGGCGGCCGGTGTACGCCACCGCCGTCGGGTCCGAGGTGACCGTGCACGACGGCGCGACCGACAAGCCGATCGCCCGCCGGACGGTGCCCTCGGGGGTCGATCCCGCGGTCGCGATCGGTGACGTCGATCGCGACACGGTCCCGGACCTGGCGATCGCATCCACCCCGGAGGGTGAGCCCGGCCCGCTGACCGTGACCGTCTACTCGGGCGCGTCCGGGTGGAAGGACGCGATCCGCGAGCTCCGGCCGTTCGGCGACGACGAGTACGCGGCCGAGACGTCGAGCCTCGCCCTGGGCGACCTCAATGCCGACGGCTACGACGAGGTGATCACCGGCCACGGCCCGGGCGGATCGCCCCGCGTCGTGATCAGCAACGGAGTCGACTCGGAGCAGCTGGCCGACTTCGAGGCCTACGAGTCCGACCACGCCGGCGGGGTCTCCGTCGCGGCCGGGATGGTCGAGGAGGGCGGCCGGATCAGCCTGGTCACCGGGGCGGGCCCGGGTGAGGGCCGTTCGAAGGTCAAGGTGTTCAACTTCGACCTGTTCGGCGACGCCGATGGCAACATGCCCGACCCGCAGCAGGTGCTCGATCCGATCGAGGCGGCGGCCTTCGGCTTCGGGCCGGAGGGGTACTCGGACGGCGTGAACGTCGCCGTCGGCTACCCGTTCGCGGCCGACGGCGGATTCGCCAGCATCATCGCCTCGTCCGACGCGGGCATCGACGGCAAGGGCCGCGGCCGCGTGATCGTGTACGGCCTGAAGGGCCACGAGCACGGCTCCGAGGACGTCGCGGTGAGCGGCGTCGCCCGGCCCGCGATCTACGAGGCCGGTGGACCTCGCCGGGTCGCCCAGGTCAAGCAGACCCTCTCCCCCGGGCGTGGCGGGTTCCGCGCGGCGGCGGTGAGCACGCCGAGCGGCGCCCGGGTCGTGATCAGCGGAGCCGGAGGCGGCGTCTACGAGGCGGACGGCCCCGGGACGAAGCTGAAGCGGGTCGCGAAGTCCGGACGCAGCCAGGCGGACTCGCTGGGCGGCATCTGACGCCGAGCCGCCGCCTGCTGAGCCGCCGCCTGCCGCATCGCCCTGCGCCACTGGCCCTGCGCCGCGCCGGCCTA
>JBEBTS010000102.1:0-8164 GCA_040393665.1 Conexibacter woesei | reverse complement strand
TTCGCCGCCTACACGGTCTTTCTCGTCCTGCTTCTGATCTACATCGGCATCCTCGGGGCGAAGTTCCAGCGGATCAGCCGGGAGCTGACCGAGCTGACCGAGGAGGTCGAGGCGGGCCGGAGCGGAGCCGTCGAGGCGCCGGACGGTGGATCCGGTGCTGCGGCACCGGTCGCGGGCGACTCCGGGGGGAGCGGTGTCTGACCTGCTCGCCCTCGGTCTTTCGCACAAGACCGCCCCGCTTGAGCTGCGTGAGCGCCTCGCACTGACCGAGGGTCGCGCCGCGGGGTTGATGGGTGAGCTGACCGGCTCCGGCCGGGCCCGGGAGGCGACCATCGTCTCCACCTGCAACCGCACCGAGATCTACCTGGTCGCCGACGATCCGGTCGAGGCCGAGTCGGCCGCGCTCTCGGCCCTCGCCTCCAAGTCGGAGACCCGTCCGACCGAGTTGATCGGGCATCTCTACTCCCTCCGGGGCGATGACGCCGCTCGGCACCTCTTCCAAGTCACCGCCGGGCTGGACTCGATGATCCTGGGCGAGGCCGAGATCCAGGGCCAGGTCAAACGGGCCCACGAGCTGGCCCTGGTCGAAGGTGCATCCGGGCCGATCCTCAACCGGCTCTTCCGAGGGGCTCTGGCCGCGGGCGGCCGGGCCCGTCGCGAGACAGGGGTCAGCGAGAAGGGCGTCTCGGTCGCCTCGGTCGCGGTCGGGACGGCTCGTCGCGCGCTGGGCGACCTGGCCAACCGCCAGGCGCTGATCGTCGGGGCGGGGGATACAGCAGAGCTGGTCGCGCGGGCGCTCGGGCGAAGCGGGACCGAGACCGTCTTCGTCGCCAATCGTCACTTCGATCGTGCCCAGAAGCTGGCCCACCGGTTCGGGGGAGGCGCGGTCCGGATCGCCGACCTCCCCGATCAGATCGAGGCAGCGGACATCGTCATCTCGGCGACCAACTCGCCACACCACCTGATCGATGCCGACCTGCTGCGACCGATCATGGACGCCCGGGCGGGGAGGCCGCTCTACCTGATCGACCTGGCGGTCCCGCGCGACATAGATCCCGAGGTGAGGAGCCTCATCGGGGTGACCGTCTCCGACATCGACGACCTCCAGCTCGTCACCGCCCGCAACGCCGGTCATCGGCAGGCCGAGTCGGTCAAGGCGGAACGGATCATCGCCGCCGAGCTGGACCGGTTCTTCGACTGGCGGGAGAGCCTCGCGGTCCAGCCGACCGTGATCGCACTGCGCGAGCGGGCCGACGAGGTGGTCGATCGGGTGCTGGCGGAGAACGAGAAGCGATGGCAGTCCCTGACCGAGCTCGACCGCGAGCGACTCGAGGTCATGGCCCGCGCGATCGCGGTCCGGTTGCTCCACGGCCCGACCTCCCGGCTGAAGGAGGTCGCGGGCACCGATGAGGCCCACGTCCTCGCCGCGGCCCTCCGTGAGCTCTTCGGCCTCGACGCCGAGACCGCGCCGGAGGAGTCGACGGCGAAGGTCACCCCGATCGACCGCAGCCGGTCGACCGGAAGCGGACCGGCTTGAGCCTGCGGATCGCCACCCGCGGTAGCGAGCTGGCGCGAGCCCAGGCGGGCCTGGTCGCCCGGAAGCTCCCGGGCGCCGAGCTGGTCACGGTCGAGGCGGATGCCTCGTCCGGGGACAAGGAGCGGTTCGTGCGTGGAGTCGAGCGGGCCGTCCTCGACGGCGCGGCCGAGCTCGGGGTCCACTCGGCGAAGGACCTCCCCGGGACGATGACGTCCGGCCTGGCGATCGGCGCCGTCCCGGCGCGGGCCGATCCCCGCGACGCCTGGATCGGGCCGGGCGACTCGGTCGCCTCGATCCCCGAGGGCGCGCGGGTCGGGACCGTCTCTCTCCGGCGTCGCGCCCAGCTGCTCGCCCTCCGCCCCGATCTCGTGCCGGTCGAGCTGCGCGGCAACGTCGACAGCCGGATCCGCAAGCTCGAGGCGGGCGAGGTCGATGGCCTGATCCTCGCGATGGCCGGACTGGGACGGCTCGGTCGGGCGGACGAGGCCGCGTTCGCGTTCGACCTGGCGGAGATGACCCCGGCGGCCGGCCAGGGAGCGCTGGTGGTCCAGGTGCGGGAAGGCGCTGGCTCCGCCGGGCCCGGTGGAGCCTCGGGGATCGCCGGGCTGAATCACCGGCCGTCCGAGCGGGAGCTGCTGGCCGAGAGAGCTGCCGTGGTGGCGCTCGGAGCCGACTGCTCCAGCCCGATCGGGATCCACGCCCGGCACGAGGACGAGATTCTGGTGATCGACGGCTTCGTCGGCCGTCAGGACGGCTCCGCGTGGCTGCGGGACCGCACTTCCGGCGACCCCACCCGGCCGGAGCTGGTCGGGCGGGAGCTGGCCCGGAGGATGTCCGCCGCCGGTGCCGACGAGCTGCTCCACGGAGGCGAGGCGGCCGGATGATCGACCGTGTCAGCCTGATCGGGGCCGGCCCCGGTGATCCCGGGCTGATGACCGCTCGCGCGCTGGAGCGGATCGCCGCGGCCGACGTGATCTTCTATGACCGACTGATCCCGCCGACGGCGCTCGACCGAGCCCGGCCGGGCGCTGAGCTGGTCTTCGTCGGCAAGGCTCCGGGCTCCCCCGGGCTCGGGCAGGACGAGATCAACCGGAGGCTGGTGTCGGCCGCCGCGTCCGGGGCGCGGGTGGTTCGCCTCAAGGGCGGCGATCCTTTCCTCTTCGGCCGTGGGGCGGAAGAGGCGGAGGCGCTGCGGGCTGCCGGGATCCGGTTCGAGATCGTGCCCGGGGTGACCGCTGGCGTGGCAGCGTCGGCGACCGCCGGGATCCCGGTGACCCACCGCGAGCAGTCTTCCGGAGTCGCCTTCGTGACCGGCCACGAGGACCCGGAGAAGTCCGAATCCCGGTTGGACATCGAGCGGCTCGCGTCCTTCCCCGGGACGCTCGTCTTCTACATGGGCATCTCCCGGCTGGCGACGAACGTCGAGGCGCTGATCGCCGGAGGGCGCTCTCCCGAGGAGCCCGCCGCCGTGATCGAACGGGGCACCACCCCGGGACAGCGGGTCGTCACCGCCACGCTGGCGACGATCGCCGACCGGGCCGTGGAGGCGGAGGTCAAGCCGCCCTCGCTGGTGGTCGTCGGCGAGGTGGTCCGCTACCGGGAAGAGCTCGCTTGGTTCGAGGACCGACCTCTCTTCGGGGCCTCCGTGGTCGTGACCCGAGCCCGCGACCGCGCACCGGGCCTTACCGCCCGGTTGGCCGACCGGGGCGCCGAGGTGATCGAGCTGCCGGTCACCCGGACCGAGCCGATCGGTCGGGAAGACCCTCGGGTGACGGACGGGATGGCCCGGTTCGCCGCCGGAGAGTTCGACCTCGTGATCTTCACCAGCCCGGCCGGGGTCGCCAGGTTCTTCGAGCTGATCGGGTCCGCCGGCCTCGACGCCCGCAGCCTCGCCGGCGCCGAGCTGGCCGCGATCGGTCCCGGCACCGCCCGGGCGCTCGCGGAGCGGGGACTAACCGCCGATCACCTGCCGGACCGATTCGTGGCGGAGGGGATGTTGAAGGCCCTCGAGCCGCTTGAGATGGCAGGCCGTCGGATCCTGATGGCACGGGCCGAGGAGGGGCGTCCGCTCCTGCCCGACACCCTGCGTGGGCGGGGCGCCGAGGTGACGATCATGCCGCTCTACCGGACCGTCCCGGAGCCGGTCGAACTGGATCTGCTGAACCGGGCGCGGGAAGCCGACTTCGTCACCTTCACCTCCGCCTCCTCGGTGCGCGCGTTCGACCGGGCGGCGGGGCTCGACTGGGTCGCCGGGGCAGGACCCGGTGACGCCGAGGATGCGACCGCGGCCGGACGCACCGGCCCTCGGGCTGTCGCGATCGGTCCGGTCACGGCCGACGCCGCCCGCGAAGCCGGGGTTCAGGACGTGCTGGAAGCGAGCCGGCACGACCTGGACGGCCTGGTCGAGGCGATCGTGGAGGCGGTCGCTCCGCGCAACCGGCCCCGATCGTGACCGGTCCCTCCCGGCCTGCTCTTCTCCGGGTTCGCGATCGAGGCCCTGGCCGCCTCGGGCCGGGGTCGTCGGATCTAGCGCCCTCGCTCTCCCGGTCGACCGGGTGGGAACCGGGTCGGCAGGCGGCGACGGGTAGCCTGCGGCGGGTGAAGATCGGCCGTCCCCACCTCCATTTCCGGACCGTCGGGTCGACCAATCAGGTCGCCCGCCAGCTGGCCGCCGAGGGAGCTCCGTCCGGCACCGTCGTGACCAGCGAGGAGCAGACCGCCGGACGTGGCCGTCAGGGGCGCCCCTGGACCACGCCGGCCGGATCGGCGCTGGCCTGGTCGCTCCTCCTGCGGCGCGAGATCGAGGTCCCCGGGACGCTTCCCCTCCAGGTGGGGGTGGCGGTCTGCGAGGCGGCCGAGGCACTCGGGGTCCCCCGGGCCGAGGTCAAGTGGCCGAACGACGTCTGGATCGAGGGCCGCAAGTGCGCCGGCATCCTGGTCGAGGCCAGGATCCAGGAGGGCTGGGCCGTGGTCGGGATCGGGCTCAACCTCACGATCACCGAGCAGCAGTTCCCGGTGGAGCTGCGCGAGCGCGCGACCTCGATCGGCCACGGGGCGACGATCGCCGCCGCCACCGCCGCCCTGAACCGGGCCGTCGCCGCCCGGCTCGCGGCTCCCGAGGTCGAGACGATGGCCGAGTTCAGCCGTCGTGACGCCCTCCGTGGCCGGACCGTCGCCTGGGCCGACGGGTCCGGCACCGCCGCCGGCATCGACCTCGAGGGGAACCTCCTGGTCGAGTCCCCGACCGGCTGCCTCACCTCCCTGAACGCGGGGGAGGTCCACCTCGCCGTCGACCGGCCGACCGATGGGTGAACCGGGCTCCGGCCCCGGCCCGGAGCTCGATCGACCCCTGGACCTCGGGGCGAAGGGCGTCGTCTGGGTGCAGGGGGAGGCGGTCCCGGTCGAGCGCACCGGGGCGGAGCGGGCGGTGGCCCGGATCTCACCGAACCCCGGGCACCTGATGGTCGGCGGCCGGCGGCAGCGGGACGCGCTGGCCGCGATCGACCGCTGGTATCGGCGGGAGGCGAGGGCCCGGATCGAGCCGGTCGTGGCGGCGGAGGCCGAGCGGCTGGATCTCCACCCGGAGCGGATCACGGTCCGGGCGCAACGGACCCGGTGGGGATCCTGCTCGACCTCGGGCACCCTCTCCTTCAACTGGCGGCTGGTGATCGGCGAGCCGGAGGCCCTGCGCTACGTCGTGATCCACGAGCTCGTCCACATCGAGCACCACAACCACTCCCGCCGTTTCTGGGACGCGCTGACCGAGGCGATGCCCGGCTGGAGGCCGTGGGCCGCCTGGCTCCGGGCCAACGAACGGGCGCTGCTCACCTGGAAGCCCCGCATCTGAGGGGCGTCGCGGCCCTCAGGCCCGTCCGCGGAGCATCCCGTGCCAGTAGAACCGCGGCAGCCCGTGGCGCTTGAGCTGGTACATGCTCCACCGCTCCTTGGTCGAGTCGATCAGGGGCACGGTCGGCTTCGGGGCCAGGTCGTAGTCGAACTCGGCCATGATCAGTCGGCCGTAGCCGGTGACGACCGGGCAGGCGGTGTAGCCGTCGTAGCGCGCGGTCGGCTCCCGCCCGGCGATCACGGCGAGCAGGTTCTCGACCAGCACGGGAGCCTGCGCCCGGATGGCGGCACCCGTCTTCGAGGTCGGCAGGCTCGAGGCGTCCCCGAGCGAGAACACGTTGGCGTAGCGCGGATGGCGGAGCGTCGCCGGGTCCACCTCCACCCAGCCGCCGTCACCGGCGAGCGGGCTGCGGGCGACGAACTCGAGCGGGCCCTGGGGCGGGGTGACGTGGATCATGTCGTACCCGATCACCACCTCGCCGCCGTCGCCGTCGGTGAAGACTGCCTCGCGCTCGTCGGCGCGGATCGCGGTCAGGCTGTGCCGGTACCGGGCCTCGATCCCACGGCGGGCGACCACCCGGTCGAGGGCCCGGGCGTACTGCTCGACCGTGAAGATGCCCGGAGTCGCCGCGGCGTAGACGACCCGGGAGCGGTCGCGGACCCCCGCCCGCCGGAAGGCGTCATCGGCCAGGTACATGATCTTCTGGGGCGCCCCGGCGCACTTGATCGGAGGGGCAGGCATCGTGAAGAGCGCGGTGCCCCCGTCGAAGGACGAGATCGTCTCCCAGGTGCGGTGGCACTGGTCGTAGGCGTAGTTGGAGCAGATCCCGTCGCGGCCGACCCGGCCCTCGAGCCCTTCGATCGCGTCCCAGCGAAGGCCCAGGCCCGGGGCCACGACCAGGTGGTCGTAGGTCACGGTCCGGCCGTCCGTCGTCAGCACCGCGTCGTCTTCGGGCGCGAGCTCGGCGACCCGGGCCCGGATCCACTTCGCCCCGTCCGGGATCAGCTCGGCCTCGGGCCTCGCCGACTCCTCCCGGTTCGCGACGCCGCCACCGACCAGGGTCCAGAGGGGCTGGTAGTAGTGGGTGTCCGAGGGCTCGATGATCGCGACGTCCGGTTCGTCCAGGGCGCGGCAGAGCCTCGCCGCCACCGTGATCCCGGCCGTGCCGCCCCCGACCACGACGATGCTGTGATGTTCGCTCATGGGAATCCTCCAGGCTTTCCGTCGGCTGTCAACCCTGTAATAGCTGAAATCTGGTCGGAATTCAGGTATTTACGGGTAAAGCCGCATCCGGTCTACGGTCAAGCCGCACCCGGCCGTTCTCGGGACGTCCGCGGGGCGACCGGATCCGCGCGGATTTCCCCCGGGCGACGCGACGCGCGTTAACGTGATCCCATGTCCATCATCGGGGTCGGCAGGGGTCGGGGGAGAACGGGTCGCGTCCGCGGGACGGGGCTGATCGCCGCCGCCGTGCTCGCCGGCAGCATCGGCCTCGGGCTGGGCGCCGGAGCGGTGGCCGGGGCCGATCCGGGACCGCCCGGCGAGGAGACGGCGACCACCTCGGCGCAGACCGGCCGGCAGCTGAACCGGGCGCTCGACCGGATCGTGGCGGCGAAGAGCGGCCCGCCCGGAGTCGCGGTCCTGATCCGCAGGGGCAACCGCGAGCAGTTCCTCCGGCGCGGCGTGGCGAACGTGAGGACCAAGGCCAAGCCCACCCGTCGCCTCCACACCCGGATCGCCTCGATCGCCAAGGCGTTCAACGGCGGCATCGTGCTCTCACTGGCCGACCAGGGCAAGCTCAGCCTGAACGACCGGCTGGGCAAGTGGGTGCCGAACCTGCTGCCGCGGGCCCGGCGGGCGACGATCGGCCAGCTGCTGCAGCACACCGCCGGCCTCCCGGAGTACATCCACGACAAGCGGTTCATCGACCGGCTCAACGCGAACCCGACCCGGTACATGTCGCCGCGCAAGCTGGTCAGCTTCGTCCGGGGGAAGCGGCTCGAGTTCACCCCGGGGTCCCGGTACCGCTACTCGGACACCGACAACATCGTCGCCGGGATCATCGCCGAGAAGGCCTCGGGCATGAGCTACGACCGGCTGCTCCGGCGGCTCGGGCGGCGCTCCGGCGGGCTCCCCGGCACCTCGCTGCCCCGCACGGTCCGGATGCCGAAGCCCGTCCTCCACGGCTACTACGTCGAACCGGGCAAGGTCCCGGAAGACGGCACCCACGTCATGAACCCGGCGCTGGCTTGGGCCTCGGGCGGGGTGGTCTCGACCCTCCCGGACCTGGGCCGCTACTTCCGCGCCTACGTCGGCGGCAAGCTGTTCGGCGGGCGCATCCTCGAAGCGCAGCGACAGTGGGTGAAGGGGTCGTCGGGCCCGCCCGGGCCGGGCGTGAACTCGGCCGGCATGTCCCTGTTCCGCTACCAGACGAGGTGCGGCACGGTGTTCGGCCACACGGGCAACTACCCGGGCTACCGCGTCTTCGCCGCCTCGACCGCGGACGGCCGGCGTTCGATCGCCTGGGTCGCCAACAGCCAGATCACCGCCCAGACCCCGGTGCCGGGGGCGAAGCGGGTCTCGGCGCTGATGCGGAAGTCCCAGGTCGCGGCCGTCTGCCACGCCCTGCGCTGATCGGCGGCCGAGATCGGACCGGTGACCCGTGGGGGTCCCGGTCCGGCCCGATCACTCGGGCTCCTGATCCTCCTCGGCGGGCTCCTCTGGCTCCGCCTCCGCGGCGTCCTCGGCTTCGGCCTCCGTCGTCTCCTCGGCTTCCGGGG
>JBEBTS010000101.1:0-8257 GCA_040393665.1 Conexibacter woesei | reverse complement strand
CAGGGTGGCCTGCTCTACGCCAACCTGGCGATCCGCGGGCGCCTGATCGCACAGGTCGACGAGCAGCAGATGGAGCCCGCGCTGGCGATGGAGCCCGACCTGGTCAGCCTGGTGGCGGGCCTCAACGACGTGATCCGTCCCGGTTGCGACCTCGACGTGGTGCTCGACCGCAT
Organism: Conexibacter woesei; assembly: GCA_040393665.1. GTDB lineage: Bacteria > Actinomycetota > Thermoleophilia > Solirubrobacterales > 70-9 > 67-14. The sequence continues at coordinate 8,084 of JBEBTS010000101.1, read as the reverse complement.
GGACGCCATGCAGGGGCGCCTCGCCGCGGCCGGCGCGACCGTGCTCTCGATCACCTATCCCGACCCGGTCGGGATGATGCCGGTCGGCAAGTACCTGGCGGACCGGTTCACCGCCTTCAACCAGGGGCTGCGTGAGGTCGCGGCCCGCCACGGTACCCTGCTGCTGGACGTCGAGCCGGTCGCCGCCGCGACCGACGACCGGCTGTGGTGCGCCGATCGGCTCCACCTCAACTCCTTCGGGCACGAGCGGCTGGCGGCCGGGGTCGGTTCGTTGATCGATCCCGCGGCCGACCCGGACGCCTGGCTCGAGGAGCTGCCGCCGGCGGCGCCGCCCGGCGCCCTCCGCCGCACCGCGACCGAGCTGCGATGGGCCGGGGCCTTCCTCGCCCCCTGGGTCTGGCGGCGGCTGCGGGGCCGCTCATCCGGCGACGGCCGGGTCGCCCGCCGGCCGATGCTGCTGCCGGTCAGCCCGGCAGGTTGAACACCCGGCGGGCGTTCCCGTCCAGGTAGAGCTCCCGGGCCTCGTCGTCGAGGCCGAACCGGTCCAGCCCCTCGAGCGCCGATCCGTGGGGGATCATCGGGAAGTTGGTGCCGAACATGACCTTGCGCCGGCCCGACTTCGACTTCATGTAGTCGACCAGCTCGGCCGGGAACCGCCGGGGAACGTAGGCCGAGGTGTCGATGTACACGTTCTCGTGCTTGCGGCAGACGGCGATCATCTCCTCCGTCCACGGGTAGCCGATGTGCCCGCCGACGATCACCAGCTCGGGGAAGTCGAGCGCGACCTGGTCGATGTACGGGATCGGGCGGCCGGTCTCCGACGGCATCAGCGGCCCGGTGTGCCCGACCTGGGTGCAGAACGGGACGCCGAGCTCGACGCAGGCGGCGTACAGCGGGTAGTAGCGACGGTCGGTGGGAGGGGCCTCCCAGAGCCAGGGGACGATCCGCAGGCCCTTGAAGCCGAGGTCCTCGACGCAGCGTCGCAGCTCGCGCACCGCCTCCATCGGCTTGGCGAGGTCGACCGTGGCGATGCCGGCGAAGCGGTCGGGGTGCTCCGCGACCCAGCCCGCGACCTCCTCGTTGCTGATCAGCGACCCGGTGGGCGAGTGCCAGGCGGACAGCAGCCCGAAGTCGACCCCGCCCGCGTCGAGCGAGGCGACCGAGGCCGCGATCGGGATCTCCTCGGTCGGCTTCTCCATGCCGGTCCAACGCCGGAGCGAGGCGAGCATGTCGTGGGAGATGAAGCGGGCGGTGGGGTGCTGCATCCAGACGTCGACGGTCATCCTGCTCCTTCCGGTTGATCGGGCGGAGGGCCGCCCGCGGCCAGCAGCCCGGCCCAGGCGGCCCGGCCCATGCGGGCGGCATAGGCGGTCGGGGCGTCGCGCAGCCGGCCGCCCAGCCAGTGCTTCGCCAGCTCCTGGCTGGGGGCGAAGACCAGGGCGTGCATGACGTTGAAGGAGAGGCCCGGCAGCCGCCGGGCGACGGCGTCGGACCGGAGCCAGGAACGGGTCGCCTGGAAGTACTCGGCGTTGGCCTCCGAGAGCCGTTCCCGGCCGGGGCCGGCCATGACCGCGTTGCGGTGCCGGGCGACCATCCTCGCCCGCTCCGGGTCCGCCTCGGTCCAGCCGAGGTGAAGGGCGATCAGATCGGTGACGCACGCTTCGGGATCGTCGCGGTGGCGCTGGAAGGTCTCGATCGTGAGCCGCTGGTACTCCTCCAGCGCCGCGATCACCTCGTCGACCGGGAGGTGTTCCTCCGGATCGGGTCCAGGGGGCGTCTCCATGGGCCGGGAGTATCGCAGCCCCGGCCGGTGGGCCGGTCAGACGCCGGTCAGGGCCGGGAGCCGACCCGACTTGATCGCCTTGAGCAGCAGGGCGTGGTCGCGTTCGCTGCGGTCGGCGTACTCACGGGAGAACCGGGCGATCGCCCGGTCGAACTTGTCGCCCTTGCCGAGGTAGGAGGCGATCGCCACCCGGTCCCCGCTGCGGGCGTGGGCCAGTGCGAGCGCCGCGCCGCAGGCGCTCAGGTAGTCCTCGAAGCCCTGGGAGGTGAGCTCGTCGATGTCGGCCGAGAGCTTCCAGTCCCAGAGCTGCCGCACGTAGAAGTCCCGGGTGGCTCCGTCCACCTTGTCGTTGCGGATCCAGCCGAGGAACAGGTCGCTCGCGGCCTGGGTCAGCCGCTGGCCCTCGACCACCCGCCGGCCCTGGAGCTCGTACTGGCTGGCTCCCGCCCACGGGGCGAGCACCGACGCGGTCGCCTCCTTGACCTGCAGCACCAGGGGATCCTTGCGTCGTCCCGAGGTGAAGAGCAGCACCCAGGCCCGGGTGCCGACGCTGCCGACGCCGACCACCTTGCGCGCCATGTGGACGAACTCGAAGTGCCGGAAGAGGTGCCGGCGGTCGTCGGGCAGGGTCTCGGCGTACTGGTCGATCAGCTGGTGGACCATCTCCTCCCAGTAGGAGATCCCGTTCTCGCTGACCAGCTCCTCGGCCGGGGTGAGCAGCGGCGGGCGGCTGACGAACCGGACCTTCCCGTCGACGGTCTCGGTCAGCTTCCGCAGGGCCCGGGCGCTGTCCTTGTTGGTCGCCTTGCGGGCCGCGCGGTCGAACCGGGCCGCGCTGGGGTCGTCGCCCCGCTCCAGCCCGGCCAGCAGGCTCCCGATGTCGAGGCGCTGGTACCAGACGTCGAGGAAGCTGCTCTCCGCGGCGCGGCGGATCGTCTGGCGGTACATCCTGACGGCGGCCAGGACCAGGGACTCCGCCGTCTCGGCGTCGGCGCCGCGCTCGCGGGCGGCGATCTCGGCCGAGGCGGCCATCCGCTTCACATCCCACTCCCACGGCGCGGGCAGGGTCTCGTCGAAGTCGTTGAGGTCGAACACGAGCCGGCGGTCGGGCGAGGCGAAGCCGCCGAAGTTCGAGATGTGGGCGTCGCCGCAGGCCTGCACCCGGAAGCGGGTGGAGGGGGTCGGAGCCAGGTCCGCGGCCATCACGGCCGCCGCGCCGCGGTAGAAGGCGAAGGGCGAGGCGGACATCCGGCCGTACCGGATCGGCAGCAGCTCCTGCACCCGCGGCTCCGCCTGGCGCTCGAGGATCGCGAGCGGGTCGCGGTCCGGGTCCGGCTCCCAGGCGGCGTGCGAGGACCGGGGGGCGATCTGCCGGGCGGCACGGCCGCGATCGGTCGATGCGTAGTGGTGCTCGTCCTGGCCCATCAGGCGGCCTCGGCCGAGTCCTTGTCGACGAGCAGCCGGCGGAAGTGATCCTCGTCCAGCTGGGCCGGCTCGGTCGACCCGATGAACTCGTGGAGCAGGTTGGCGAACCGCTCCGGGTCGTCGTTGAACGGGAAGTGGCCGGCGCCCTCGAAGATCTCGAGCCGGCTGTCCGGCATCAGCTCATGGGCGATGTGGGCGTGCTCCACCGGGATGATCCGGTCCTGGTCGCCCCACACGATCAGCGAGGGGATGTCGCTGGTGAGGTAGAGCCGGTCGCGGGCCGAGACCCGCTGCCCGGAGGGGTCGATCACCGAGCGCACGGTGTCGAGGAAGGCCCGCCGGGCATCGGCCCGGGTCAGCGAGGCGAAGCCCTGGGCGACGCCGTCCAGGTCGGCGCCGGGGTTCAGCCCGATCTGGGCCAGCGACCGGCGCAGGCCGAACAGGAAGTCGTGGAGGGCCGGGGTGAACAGCAGCGGCAGCACGAACTCGGAGCCGGGCAGGGCCGCCGCCCGCAGGGCCGGGCTGACCTCCCGCCCGATCCCGCCGGTGTCGACCAGCACCAGGCGGTCGACCCGCTGCGGGAACTGGTACCCGAACTGCATCGCGATCCCGCCGCCGAGCGAGTGGCCGACGACCGTCGCCTTGGGGATGTCGAGCGCCACCAGCAGATCGCGGACGCCGCTGGCGTAGCCGCCGATCGAGTAGTCGCCCTGGGGCTTGGCCGAGCGGCCGTGGCCCAGGAGGTCCGGCGCGATCACCGTGTAGTGCTCGGCCAGCCGGGGCGTCACCGCCTTCCAGGTACGGGAGCTCGAGGTGATGCCATGCAGCAGCAGGATCGGCGGCCCGTCTCCCAGCAGGTGATACGTGACCGGCTGTCCGTGGATCTCTATGGTCTCGCGATCGGCCACCCACCAAGTCTCCCAGGATCGGCGGACAGCCGACCGGTGCCGTTATCCTTGGCGCGCATGCACCCTCTCGGAAACCCGGATGGACGACGACCCCGGCTCTAGTCCCGAGCGCGCCCTGACCCACGGGCGGGGAGCGCTCCTCACGTGATCGAGCTTCTGCTCCTGCTGGTCTCGCTGGCCCTCGTGGTTGCCTGTGGGGCGTTCGTCGCGGCCGAGTTCTCGTTCGTGACCGTCGATCGCGCGACGGTCGACCGCGAGGTGGAGGCCGGGGACCGGCGCGCCCGGGGGGTCCGGTCGGCGCTGAGTCGCCTCTCGACCCACCTCTCCGCGGCCCAGGTCGGGATCACCGTGACCAACCTGATCATCGGCTTCCTGGCCGAGCCCTCGATCTCGCGCCTGATCGACGGCCCGCTGGAGTCGCTCGGGGTGAGCCCCCGCGCGGTCACCGGGGTGGCCGTCGCGATCGCCTTCATCCTCGCCAACGGCATGACCATGGTCTTCGGCGAGCTCGTGCCGAAGAACCTCGCGATCGCCCGGCCCCTGGCCACGGCGAAGGCGGTGCAGGGGTTCCAGCGCGGGTTCACCGGCGTGATCGAGCCCCTGGTCCGGTCGACCAACGGCATCGCCAACTCGATCCTCAAGCGCATGGGCGTGGAGCCGCAGGAGGAGCTGGCCTCGGCCCGCTCGCCGGAGGAGCTGGGGTCGCTGGTCCGCCGCTCCGCCGAGCGGGGCACCCTGGCCGGCCCGACCGCCGACCTGCTGGAGAAGTCCCTCGAGTTCGGGGAGCACCGGGCGGACGACGCGATGACCCCCCGGGTCAAGGTGACCACGATCGCCCCGGACCAGCCGGTCATGGCCGTGGTCGAGGCCGCCCGCAGCAGCGGCCGCTCCCGCTTCCCGGTGCTGGCCGAGGGGTCGGAGATGGTCGAGGGCGTCGTCCACGTCAAGCACGCGGTCGCGGTCCCGTACGAGGACCGGGAGACGGTCGCCGTGCGCGAGGTCATGGCCGATCCGGTGCTGGTGCCGTCGACGATGGAGCTGGACCCGCTGCTCTCCGAGCTGAGGAAGACCGGGCTCCAGATCGCGGTCGTGGTCGACGAGTTCGGCAGCTTCGACGGGATCGTCACCCTGGAGGACCTGATCGAGGAGATCGTCGGCGAGGTCCGGGACGAGCACGACCGCCAGGAGGACCCGGTCCGCGAGATCGGGGACGGCATCTGGGGCATCTCGGGGCTGTTGCGGCCGGACGAGGTCGATGACCAGACCGGCGTGATCCTGCCCGAGAACGAGGAGTACGAGACCGTGGCGGGCCTGATCGGGTTCGAGCTGGGCCGCGTCCCCGGCCGCGGCGACGTGGTCACGGTCGAGGCGACCGACGAGGAGCACCGCCGGCTCCTGGCCGAGCTGACGGTGATCCGGATGGACGGCCTCCGGGTCGACCGGGTCCGGCTCGAGCGGATCCTGCCCGAGCCGGAGGAGGGGGAGGCGTGAGCACCGTCCCCGCGCTCGGCATCTCGGTGCTCCTGCTGCTCGCCAACGCCTTCTTCGTCGGGGCGGAGTTCGCCCTGATCTCCGCCCGACGCTCGGTGATCGAGCCCCGCGCCGAGGATGGGGGGAGACGGGCCCGGGCGACCCTCTACGCGATGGAGAACGTCTCCCTGATGATGGCCGGGGCGCAGCTCGGGATCACTCTTTGCACCCTCGGCCTCGGCGCCCTGGCCGAGCCGGCGATCGCCCACTCGCTCGAGGGCCCGTTCCACTCGCTCGGCATCCCGGAGAGCGCGACCCACCCGGTCGCCCTGGTGATCGCGCTGCTGCTGGTCGGCGGGCTCCACGTGATCCTCGGGGAGATGGTCCCCAAGAACCTGGCCCTGGCCGGGCCCGACCGTTCCGCCCTGCTGCTCGCCCCACCGCTCACCCTGGTGGTGCGGGTGCTCCACCCGGTGATCTGGCTGCTCAACTGGATCGCCAACTTCGTCATCCGGATGCTCGGGGTGACGCCTCGCAACGAGGTCGCTTCCGCCTTCACCCGCGACGAGGTGGCCGGGCTGGTCGAGGAGTCCCGCCGGGAGGGCATGCTGGACTCCCACGAGAGCAGCCTCCTGACCGGGGCGCTCGCCTTCGACGAGCGCGACGCCGGCACCGTGCTGCTGCCGCTGGACGAGGTCGTGACGCTGCCGATCACCGCGACCCCGGCCGAGGTCGAGGCGGCCGCCGGGCGGACCGGGTTCTCCCGCTTCCCGATCACCCGGGAGGGGGAGATGGTCGGCTACCTGCACCTCAAGGACGCGCTCGAGGTGAAGGACAAGCACCGCAACCGACCGATCGCCGAGTCCTGGGTCCGCCCGCTGCCGACCGTGCGCCGCTCGGACGGCATCCGCTCCGCCCTGGAGACGATGCAGGACTCCGGTGCGCATCTCGCCCGCGTGATCGGCCCCGACCGGCGGACGATCGGGGTGATCGCGCTGGAGGACGTGATCGAGGAGCTGATCGGCGAGGTCCGGGACGCGACCCAGAACCCCGGCGCCTGAGCGCCCCGCCGGGCCGCCCCGCCGTCGCGATCGGTTGACTGCCGCAGATATGATCGGGACAGCTTCCGGGGCTCCGGTCGCATCCCGAAGGAGGTCCCGACGATGGACGCATCAGCCGCCGAACCCAACCCGAACCGCGCTCTGATCGCACGCTTCTACGAGGCCTTCAGCGCGGGCGACGCCGAGGCGATGGGCGCCTGCTACCACTCTCGGGCCCACTTCTCCGACCCGGTCTTCCCGTCGCTCGACGGCCCCGAGGTGACCCGGATGTGGCGGACCCTGCTCACCCGGTCCGACGACCTCCGGGTCCGGTTGGGAGAGCATCACGCCGACGAGGCCGAGGGCGGCGCCCATTGGGCCGCCACCTACACCTTCTCCAAGACGGGCCGGGTGGTCCGCAACGAGATCGACGCCCGGTTCCGGTTCGAGGACGGGCTGATCGTCGACCACGTCGACTCCTTCGACTTCTGGCGCTGGTCGCGGATGGCGCTCGGCCTGCCCGGCTACCTGCTCGGCTGGAGCCCGATGCTGAAGGGCAAGGTCCGAGAGCAGTCGGCGGCGCTGCTGGCGTCGGCGGGATAGGGCAGCGGTGGTCGGCCCGTCCGAGGCGATCACCCGGAGGCTGATCTGCGCCCGGCCCTCGGTGACCACGATCCACGACTACGGCGAGATGTTCGCCGAGGAGGAGGTCAACCGGTGGCTGCGGCCGGCGCCGCTGGAGCCGTTCACCGCGGCCGAGGTCAACCGGCTCTACTCGCACGACCGGGCCCACTGGACCCGGCACGGCTTCGGCCCCTGGGCGCTCAGGGAGCGGGAGAGCGGCCGGTTCGTGGGTCGGGGCGGCCTGGCCTGGAAGACGGTCGAGGACGAGCTCGTGGTCGAGCTGCCCTGGGCGGTCCGCACCGAGTTCCACGGTCGCGGCTACGCGACCGAGCAGGCCGAGGCGGCCCTGCTGACCGCCCGCTCCCTGGGGCTGGAGCGGGTCGTCTCGCTCACCCTCCCGCACAACTTGGCCTCGCGCCGGGTCATGGAGAAGATCGGCCTCGCCTGCGTGGGCGAGGTGACGCACGTCGGGATGCCGCACGTGCTGTACGAGCTGCGGCTCTGACCGCAGCCCACCGGCGGCGTCGCCGGGTTTCGTCAGTCCTCCCCAGGGGTATCGAAGGACATGCCTCTAGCACTGCTCCTGATAATCATTGGAATCGTCCTCGCCATCCTGGTCCACTGGGGCCTGGGAGTGGTCGTGATCGTGATCGGGCTGGTCCTGCTGATCTGGCCGACGATCGCCGGCAGATCGGGTCGCACCAGGGTGTGAGCCGCGCGCTCTCGTGAGCGCGAAGGCGTCTCAGGTCCGGGTGGTTCCGGGCCAGTAGGCGGAGTCCGGGGTGTCGCGACTGCCGAAGATCGCGGTCCCGACCCGGATGATCGTCGAGCCCT
>JBEBTS010000100.1:0-8291 GCA_040393665.1 Conexibacter woesei | reverse complement strand
CGGCACGCCGGCGACGGTCAACGGCACCACGGCCGGCGCCACCCACGAGGCGGGTGAGCCCGACCACCAGTACATGGAGGGGGACGCGTCGGTCTGGTACAGCTGGACGGCCCCGCAGTCGGGGACGGCCCTGCTCGACGCCTGCGGCAACGGGTACCGCGTTGTGGCCCTGGCGGCGTACAGCGGGACCGAGATCGACGACCTGGCTGAGGTCGGCGGCGGCTACTGCCGGACGGCCTTCCCGGTCACCGGCGGCCAGACCTACCGGATCGCCGTGGACAGCTACCGGGGGAACTGGGGAGCCTTCGTCCTCGACGTCTCGGTCCACCAGCCGCCGGCCAACGACGGCTTTGCCAACGCCCAGACCCTGAGCGGATCGCCGGCCTCCGCCACGGGCACGCTCCTCGGGGCGACGTCGGAAGCTGGCGAACCCGACTACTACGACATCGACGATCCGATCTCCGTCTGGTACTCGTGGACCGCGCCCTCATCCGGCAACGCAATGATCAACGCCTGCGAAGGTGGCGGCTACGTCAGCGGGATCGGTGCGTATACCGGCAGCTCGATCGGCTCTCTGCAGGAGAAGGCGGTCGGATACTGCTCGGTGGGCTTCCCGGCTCAGGCCGGCGTCACCTACAAGATCGCCGTTGTCGGATACGGCAACTGGCCGGGTCCCTTCGGCCTCGAGGCCGGCATCTACCAGGCGCCGGCCAACGACGACTTCGCCGCCGCGCAGGTCCTCACCGGCAGCACCGTCTCGGCATCCGGCACGACCCTCGGAGCGGGCCACCAGGCGAGCGAGCCCACCCACTACGAAGGCTACGGGGATGCGTCCGTCTGGTACGCGTGGACCGCTCCGCAGTCCGGCACCGCCATGTTCAGCACCTGTGAGGACGACCGGTGGCACGTCGAGGGGGTCGCGGCGTACACCGGCTCCTCGCTCAACAACCTGACCGAGCGGGGCTCCGGCTACTGCTCCATGAGCTTCACCGCCACCGCCGGAACCACGTACTACCTGGCCGTGGACAGCTACGGGTTCGGAGGCCCATTCGAGCTGACCCTGCAGCTGATTCAACCGCCGGCGAACGACAACTTCGCCAACGCGCAGATTCTGACCGGCAACTCCGCGTCGGTTTCGGGAAGCAACCTGGGAGCCACCCGACAGGTCAACGAGCCCGAGCACTGGGCCGGATCCGGCAACGAGTCGGTCTGGTACCGGTGGACCGCTCCGCAGTCGGGCACGGTGACCATCGACACCTGCGGCACCAACAGCTTCGACACCGTGCTCTCGGTCTACACCGGGACGTCGCTCAGCAACCTGGAGACGGTCGGGGGAGACGATGACGGCTGCGACATCGTCGGCAGCCAGGTCGAGCTCGAGGTCAGCGCCGGAACCACCTACTACGTCGCGGTGACCGTATACGGCTCCGAAGGCGGGCCGTTCACCCTGAACCTCGACCTGGTCCCGGACTCGGGCCCGACGGCCGGCAAGCCGGAGCAGGCGCCGCAGATCGTCGGCGCCCCGGCTGTCAGCACCCCGGAGACGACCTTCCAGTTCACGGAAGGAGCCGGGGAGACCCAGGAAGTGACCGGGTTCGAATGTCGGCTGGATGGCGCCCAGTACGAACCCTGCACGTCACCGAAGGGGTACGCGGGCCTCGCCGGCGGCGCCCACAGCTTCGGCGTGCGTGCCGTGAACTCCCAGGGCGCCGGGCCGGAGGCGACTCACTCCTGGACCGTCGAGTCGGATGGCGGCAAGCCCGGCAGCCCGGCCCTCGGGGCGCTCAAGGTGAAGCCCAAGTCGAAGACGGTCAAGCGCGGCAAGAAGGTCACCATCTCGGTCACGGTCAGGAACGGCGGCACCGCGGCCGCGACCGGGGTCAAGGTGTGCGCCAAGGCCCCGGCCAAGCTGGTCAAGGTGAAGAAGTGCGTCACCGTCGGCAGCCTCGCGGCCGGCAAGTCCCGCGTGGTCAAGTTCAAGGCCACCGTCAAGAAGAAGGCGAAGAAGGGCAAGAAGGCCAAGCTGACCTTCACCGCGACGGCGAACGGCGTCGCCAAGAAGACAGCGAAAGTCACCCTGAAGACGAAGTAGGGACGGGCCCGGATCGGCTGACCGCGTCCGGTGGCTGACGGTAAAATCCATCGGATGCGTCTCCGAATCGTCCTCGCGCTGGTGGCCTTCGCCTGCGCGGGGATGGCCCTCGGCGCCTGCCGGGTCGAGATCGGCGACGGGCCGGCCGGCGAGTTCAAGCCGGAGACCCCCGGCGTGCTGACCGTCGCGACCGAGAAGGTTCCCTCCGCGGGGTTCTGGCTCGGCACCGCGGAAGACCCGACGGGTGGCTTCGAGTACGGGCTGGCCGAGGCCCTCGCCGACCGGTTCGGGCTCGATCGGATCGAGATCCGCACCGTGCCGTTCGAGCGGATGATCGAGGGCGACCTGGCGGGAGCCGACATCGGCCTCCGCGAGCTGACCCCCACCGGGGAGCGCGAACGGAACCTCGACTTCTCCATCCCGTACATCTCCGCCCCACCGGCGGCGCTGGTCCGGGCGGGCGAGGAGATCCCCGACCTCAAGACGGCCCGGGAGCTCTCCTGGGCGGTCCCTCGCGGCACGACCCTGGTCGACACCCTGGAGCGGACGGTCCGCCCGGACGAGACGACCGTCGCCGCCGACCGCGAGTCGACGGTCGAAGCGGTCCGCAAGGGTGAGGCCGACGCCGCGTTCTTCGACCTGCCGGTGGCGCTGGCGCTGGCCCGGGACTCCGCGGGAGAGCTGGAGGTCGCCGCCCAGTTCAACGGCGACGAGGCGCTCTCGGCCGCCCTGCCGAAAGGCACGTCCAACCTGGAGGCCGTCAACGCCGCGATCCGGCGCCTCGCCGCGGACGGGACGATCTCCGACCTGGCAGAGGAGTGGCTCGGGACACGGCTCCAGTCGAGCTCATTCACCGTTCCCGACATCCCCCTGATCCGATGAACGAGGAGAAGACCGAATGCTGAACCTGCACGCACCCGAGGGCGCGGCCTGGGAGTTCATGATCCTCTTCCTGATCGTACTGGCCGGGCCGATCCTGGTCGAGCGGTTCCGGCTGCCCGGGATCATCGGCCTGCTGATCGGCGGGTACGTGATCGGCCCGCATGCCCTCGGAATCATCGCCGCCGGCAACACCACGGTGCCCGACGTCGGCCAGCTCGGGCTGCTCTACCTCATGTTCGTGGCCGGGGTGGAGCTGGACCTCTCACTGATCCAGATCCATCGGCGCGGGGTGATGATCTTCGCCGGGTTGACCTTCGCGGTGCCGATGATCTTCGGGACCGCGGTCGGGTTCCTGCTCGGGTGGTCGGTGCCCGCCTCGCTGCTGCTCGGCTCGCTGCTCGCCTCCCACACGCTGCTGACCTATCCGATCATCCGCCGGGCGGGGCTCTCCGCCAGCCCGGCCGCGGCGACGGCGGTGGGAGCGACGGTGATCACCGACACCCTGGCGCTGATCGTGCTGGCCGCGGTCGCCGGCACCGAGACCGGCACCGGATCGACCGGCGAGATCATGATCCAGCTCGTGATCGGCCTGATCCTCCTCGGGATCTCCACGCTCTGGCTGATGCCGAAGCTGGCGCGATTCGCGATGAGCCGCCTCGGCACCGAGAAGTCGGTCCGCTACCTGATCGCGGTCTGCGCGTTCCTCACCGCGGCGACCCTGTCCGAGGTGTTCGGGATCGAAGGGATCGTCGGCGCGTTCTTCGCCGGCCTCGCGTTGAACCGCCTGATCCCCAACGGCGGCCCGCTGATGGACCGGGTCGAGTTCTTCGGGTCGGCTGTGTTCATCCCGATCTTCATGGTGTCGGTGGGGCTGATCCTCGATCCGGCGGTGATGGTCGAGCCTTCCACCCTGGGGCTGGCGGCGCTGTTGATCGTCGCTTGCATGGGAGGCAAGGCGATCGCCGCCTACCTGACTGTCCCGCTGCTCAAGTTCACGCGTGATGAGGGCAGCATGATCTTCTCGATGACCAGCCCCCAGGCGGCGGCGACCCTGGCCGCGGTCATGGTCGGCCTCCAGATCGGGCTGTTCGGCGAGTCGGTGGTGAACGCCTCGCTGGTGGTGATCCTGTTCAGCGTCATCCTCAGCACCTTCGTGGCGGAACGGTCGGTGGCGAAGATCGGGCCGATCGCCTCCGACTACCGGCCGCTCGGATCGCACGTCGTGGTCGCGATCGAGGATCCGGACCGGGCCGAGTCGGCCCTGCGGGTCGCCTCCTGGATCGCGGCGCCGGAAGGCGGCACCGCCACGGTCATCACGGTGGTGGACCCGAAGCACCCGGGGCTCGGCCGGGACGTCCGGGAGCGGCTCGACCACGGCGCGGTCGCCGCCGGGCTGGACGCGCACCTCGTGCTCGTCCACGACTCCTCGTTCGCCCGGGGCGTGCTCAACGCCGCGGCCTCGAGCGAGGCCTCGCTGATCCTGGCGATGATCAAGGACGAGCCGGCCCGCGCGGCCGGGAGCTGGGCGGAGGCCGTGGCCGAGGCGGCGCCGATGCCGGCGGCGATCCTCAAGGGCGACATCGAGAGCCTCGGCGGGGTGCGCATCCTCGCCGACGAGGGCTGCGAGTCCGCGTCGGACCTGGCCGAGTCGATCGGCGTCCGGGTCGGGTCGCACCTGCCGGGCGACCCGGAGCGGGGCGAGGTCGACGGCGGGGGCCAGAAGCTGGCCCCCGGCTCGGGCGAGCTGCTGATCCGGCCGATCCGCAACTGGAACCTGCTGGCGGGCCTGCCCGACGTGCCGGAGGGAGCGGCGATGATCGCGATCCCCGACTTCATCGTCCCCGAGCCCGCCGTGGCGCCCACCCGGGACGCGGTCGCCGACACCCCGCTGACCGGAGCCTGAGATGCGCGCCCGGCCGTCTGCCCGGAGGTCGTGGACGGCCGCCGCGTCGGTCGTCTGCGCCGCGGCGCTCCTGCTGGCCGGCCTGGCGGCCGGGGCGGGGGAGAGCGATGCGGCACCCGGCCGGAAGGCCGCCAAGCCTCGGATCGCCAAGCGGTGGATCCCGTTCGGCGCCGCTCGCAAGCACCAGATGGCGGCCTACTCGAAGCGGCATTACGGGACCCGGGAGTGGCGGCTGCGACGGCCCCGGCAGATCGTGGAGCACGTCGCGGTCGCGCCGAGCGTGGACGCCATCTTCAACACGTTCGCCTCCGACCGGCCGGACCCGGAGCTGGGCGAACGGCCCAACGTCTGCGCTCACTTCGCGATCTCTCGAAGCGGCCGGATCGTCCAGATGGTCGGCCTGAACAAGCGCTGCCGACACGTGGTCGGCCTGAACCACGTCGCGATCGGGATCGAGCACGCCGGCTACCGTGACGGAGACCTGCTCGGCAACCGCCGCCAGATGCGGGCATCGCTCCGGCTGACCCGATGGCTGCGCTGCCGGTACCGCATCGGGATCAAGGACGTGATCGGTCACAACGAGAGCCTCCGCTCCCGCTTCCACCGCGAACGGGTCAAGCACCTCCGGCACCAGACCCACGGCGACATGCGCCACTCCTCGATGCGCAAGTACCGCCTCCGCCTCCGCGCCACCGGCCGCTGTCCGCGCTGAGGCGTTTGACCGCATACCCTTGTCGGCGTGCTCTACGACAAGGCGAAGATCTATGTGGAGGGTGGGGCCGGCGGCAACGGCTCCATCTCCTTCCGGCGGGAGGCCCACGTGCCGCGCGGCGGGCCCGATGGTGGTGACGGCGGGCACGGCGGCGGGGTCATGCTCGAATGTGACTCCTCCCGCAGGGACCTAGGGGCCCTTCGCTCCAAGCACTTCCGGGCCGAGCGCGGCCATCACGGCGAGGGTTCGAACAAGCAGGGGGCCCGCGGCGTCGATCTCGTGATCCCGGTCCCGCCGGGCACCCAGGCGGTGTCCGTCTCGGGCGCGATGATCGACCTGACCGAGCCCGGCCAGACCGCCGTCCTCGCCAAGGGCGGCCGTGGCGGCCACGGCAACAAGCGCTTCTCGACCTCGGTGCGGCAGGCCCCGCGGTTCGCGGAGAAGGGCACGACCGGCGAGTCCGGCTGGGTCGAGCTCCGGCTCAAGCTGCTGGCCGACGCCGGCCTGATCGGACTGCCGAACGCCGGCAAGTCCTCGCTCCTCTCCCGCCTGACCCGGGCCGACCCGAAGGTCGCCGACTATCCGTTCACCACCCTGGAGCCGGTGCTCGGCACGATCGAGACCGCCGACCGGCAGGTCGTGCTGGCCGACATCCCGGGGCTGATCGAGGGGGCCGCCGAAGGGGCCGGGCTGGGCCACGAGTTCCTGGCCCACGTCGAGCGCTGCGCGATGCTGATCCACGTCGTCGAGCTGGCTCCCTCCGAGGGCGAGCCGATGGAAAACTACCGGGCCGTGCGGGCCGAGCTGGAGGCCCGGGGCACGGGCCTGGAGGACCTGCCCGAGCTACTGGTCCTCTCCAAGTCCGACCTCTGGACCGAGGCCGACACCGCCGACCAGGTGGCCGAGTGGGACGAAGCCCTCGGCGATTCGGTCCTGGGCGTGATCCCCGTCTCCGCCGCGACCGGCGCCGGGCTCGACCGGCTGACCGAGTCGATCGTCCGGTTCGTGCCCGAGGAGGCCACGGCCCCGGTGACCCTCGGGTCGGACGGAGTGGAGGTCGACTTCGAGGCTGAGCACCTGACCTACCGCCCCAAGGGCGAGGGCGGATACTCGGTCGAGCGGGAGAACGACGCCTTCCGGATCCACGGCCACGGGGTCGAGGTGCTGTTCGAGCGGTTCGACCTCAACAACGAGGAGGCGCTGGCCTACCTCGAGACCCGCCTCACCGAGATCGGGGTCATGGCCGAGCTGAGGCGGGCCGGATTCGAGTCCGGCGACGAGATCCGGGTCGGCGAGTACGAGTTCGAGCTGTACTAGACAGCCAGGCCGCTGCGCTCATCGGGACGAAACGATGGTTTGGCCGGGCGGCACGGACTGGGTTCCACGCTGCCGCGTCGTCTGCTGGACGCGTCGGTCTTCGGGACTCATCTAGGCTGAATCGGCGATGACGCTCGTGGTGAAACTCGGTTCCTCGATCGTGGCGGCCGACGACGGCAGCCTGCGGGTCGGCGTGCTCGACTCCGTCTGCGCCCAGGCCGCGGCGCTCCGGCGGGCCGGGGAGGACCTGGTCATGGTCACCTCGGGCTCGATCGCCCGGGGCATCCGCCTGCTCGGGCTGGAGGCCAGGCCGCGGGCGATCGACGAGCTCCAGGCCGCGTCAGCCGTTGGCCAGGGCGCTCTGTTCCGGGAGTACGAGACCCGGCTGGAGGCCGGCGAGGCCGCGGCCGCCCAGGTCCTCCTGACCGCGTCCGACGTCGCCTCCCGGACCAGCTACCTCAACGCCCGGCAGACCCTCCGCCGACTGATCAACTGGGGCGTCGTCCCGGTGATCAACGAGAACGACACCACGGCGACCGACGAGATCACCTTCGGCGACAACGACTTCCTCGCCGCCCAGGTCGCGATCATGCTGGAGGCCCGCCTCCTGGTGCTCCTGACCAACACCGACGGCGTGTTCACCGCCGACCCCGGATCGGACCCGGGCGCTGAGCTGATCGAGCGGGTCGACGACTTCTCCGAGCTGGCCGGCAAGGACATCGGGGACCGCACCTCCGTCTTCGGCAGCGGCGGCATGCGCTCCAAGGTGGCGGCCGCCGAGATGGCGACCGAGTCCGGCATCGAGACGCGCATCTGCAACGGGACCGTCGACGGCACTCTGGCCAGCGCTGCCGCGGGGGAGCCCGCCGGCACCGCCTTCGCGGTCTCCCGCAAGCCGGCCTCCGGCTTCAAGCAGTGGCTCAAGTACGCCAAGCCGCCCTCGGGCCGGATCCTGGTCGACGAGGGCGCCGCCCGGGTGCTGCGGAAGTCCGGTTCGAGCCTCCTGCCGGTCGGGGTGACCGCGGTCGAGGGTCGGTTCGACGCGGGCGACGCGATCGAGATCGTCGCCGGGAAAGAGGTGGTCGGCAAGGGGATCACCAATTACGCCGCCGACGAGATCGAGCGGATCAAGGGCCTGAAGAGCGCCGAGGTGATCGAGCGCCTGCCGCACGCCTCCGAGGAGATCGTGCACCGGGACTACTTCGTCCTGACCTGAGTCATCCGGACCTGCCGAGACCGAACCCAGCTGCCCCCGACCGACGGGAGCACGGCTATGGCACCACGGCACCACGACTCGCTGGGGCGATCGCACCAGCCCGGCGGGTGCGATCGCCCCCGCGACATCGCAGGACTTGCCCCCCGGACTGGGCCCCCGGTCCTGACCG
>JBEBTS010000099.1:0-8316 GCA_040393665.1 Conexibacter woesei | reverse complement strand
ACCGGGATGACCTTCATCCTGCCTTCCGGCACCGTGATCGACACCGAGGACGAAGGCGCGGAAGCGAAGTTCGAGGCGGCCGAGCCGGAGCTCGCCGCCGGCCTGATGAAGATCCGGGAGGAGATCCTCGCCGACGAGGCGCTGGCCGGCCGGATCCGCCAGAAGTTCCAGATCAAGAACACGACCGGGTACCGGCTCTGCGCCTTCCTCGACGGGAAGACCCCGGTCGAGATCTTCCGGCGCCTGATCGTCGGCTCCGAGGGGACGCTCGCCTTCATCGCGTCGGCCACGTTCGAGACGGTGCCGGTCCCGAAGCGGACCTCGCTCGGCTGGCTGCACTTCGCCGACATCGACAGCGCGATCAAGCCGGTGCCGGACCTGGTCAAGGCCGGCGCCTCAGCGGTCGAGGTCATGGTCGCCCCCGCCCTGATCGCGGCCGGCTGGAGCATGCCGGGCGCACCGGAGTACTTCCGGGAGCTCGACCCGACCGGCGCGGTGCTGCTGGTCGAGTTCGGCGGCGACGAGGAGGCCGAACTCGACGCGGCCGAGAAGCGGGTCTTCGAGATCGTCGACCGCGACCAGTTGAGCGTCGCGACCGAGTTCACCCGGGACGAGGAGACGATCGAGCTGTACTGGCGGGTCCGCGAGGGCCTCCACGGCGTGGTCGGCAAGCTGCGCCTGCCCGGCACCGCCCTGATCATCGAGGACGTCTGCGTGCCCCCGGACCGGATCGCCGAGAGCGCCGAGGAGCTGCGCGAGCTGCTGACCTCGCACGGATTCCTCGGCGGGGTCGCGGGTCACGCCTCCGCCGGCAACCTCCACTTCATGCTGACCCCGGACTTCGCCAAGCAGGAAGACCTCGACCGCTACGACGCCTTCATGGGCGAGCTGGTCGAGCTGATCTGCGACAAGTACGACGGCTCGCTCAAGGCCGAGCACGGCACCGGGATCAACATGGCCCCGTTCGTCGAGCTGGAGTGGGGCACCCAGGCGACCGACCTGATGTGGCGGGTGAAGGAGCTGGCCGACCCGGACGCGGCACTCAACCCGGGGGTGGTGCTCAACCGGGATCCGGGGGTCCACCTGCGGGACCTGATGACCACCCCGCCGATCGAGGAGGAGGCGACCACCTGCGTCGAGTGCGGGTTCTGCGAGCCGGTCTGCCCCAGCCGCGACCTGACCACCACCCCGCGCCAACGGATCGTGCTGCGCCGGGAGATGGTCCGGCAGGGCGGCGACACCCCGGTCCGCCGGGCGTTGATCGAGCAGTTCGAGTACGACGCGATCGAGACCTGCGCCAACGACGGCTCCTGCCTCCTGGCCTGCCCGGTCGGGATCGACACCGGCGTCTTCATCAAGGGCCTGCGCAGCCTCCAGCACTCGCCCGCCCGGGAGCGGATGGCGCTCCGCGTCGCGCGCCGCTGGGACCGGGTCGAGAAGCTCTCCCGTGCCGGTCTCAAGGTCGGCGAGGCGGTCTCGACCGTCGGGTCCGACGGCGCGATGCGCGGCCTGACCAAGGCCGCGCGCAAGGTCGTGTCGGCCGATCTCGTCCCCGAGTGGGGCGAGGCGATGCCGCCCGCGGCCGGCCCTTCCCTGCCCGAGACCTCTTCCCACGGCGCCGCCGCCGTGTACATGCCGGCGTGCATCAACCGGATGTTCGGCCGCTCGAAGGCGGACGACGGCGACCTCTCGCTGCCGCAGGCGATGGTCGCAGTCTCCGCGCGGGCCGGCATGCCGATCTGGATCCCGCCGGACGTGACCGGGACCTGCTGCTCGGTGCCGTGGTCCTCGAAGGGCTACAAGGACGCCCACTCGTTCAAGGCCAACCAGACGGTCGAGCGGATCTGGCGCTGGACCGGCGGCGGGGCGCTGCCGCTCGTGATCGACGCCTCGTCCTGCGGCCACGGCCTGACCGACGTCGGCGAGGGCGTGCTGACCGAGGAGAACCAGGCCCGCCACGCCGAGATCCGGGTGATCGACTCGATCGCGTGGGCGGAGGAGTTCCTGCTGCCCAACCTCGAGGTCAAGCGGAAGACGGACTCGATCACCGTCCACCCGACCTGCTCGGCCCGCCACCTCGGGCTCGACCGTTCGCTGACCCGGGTCGCCGAGGCCCTGGCCGAACGGGTCGAGGTGCCGCCGACCGCGACCTGCTGCGGGTTCGCCGGGGATCGCGGGATGCTCCACCCGGAGCTGACCGCCTCCGCGACCGCGACCGAGGCGGCCGAGGTAAAGGCCAACCCGACCACCCACCACGTCTCCTCCAACCGAACCTGCGAGGTCGGGCTGGAACGCTCCACCGGCGAGCCCTACGGCTCGTTCATCTACCTGCTCGAGGAGCTGACCCGCTAGGGCCCGTCGGGCGACTCGGCCGCCTCGACCGCCCGGGCGATCGCGGCGTCCCCGGCCATGCGACGGTCAAGGAGCGGGCCGACCACGCCGCGCCCGTAGAAGATCGCCCGCCACTCCGCCGGCGCGATCGCCCGGGGTGAGCGGCGCTCGATCGCCTCGACCATCGCCCGGCCGGCCCGCTCGACCGGCACTCGCCTGGTCGCCCAAGCGGGGAACGCCTCGCGGCGCAGCCGGTCGATCACCGGGTCGGCGAAGGCGTCCTCGACCATCGGCGTGTCGATCCACCCGAAGTAGGCGACCGTCGCGCTGGCCCCGACCGGAGTCAGCTCGGCCCGCAAGGCCCGGCCGAGCGCCTCGACCCCGGCCTTCGCGGTGGCGTACGAGCTGTTGACCAAGCCGTTCATGAAGGCGTAGGAGGAGCTGACCAGCACGAACTGCCCGCCGTTGCCGACCACGTCCTCGATCCCCGCCCGCACGGTGCGCCACACCCCGAGCAGGTCGACCTCGTAGATCCGCTTCCAGGATGCGGCGTCCATCGAACGGACGGTCGCGGCTCCGCCCGGGCTGATCCCGGCGTTCGCCACGACCACGTCGATCCGCCCGAAGCGCTCGCGCGTCGCGGCGAAGGCGGCTTCCAACGCGGCCGGGTCGGTGACGTCGGCCGCCAGCCCGATCGCCCGCGGCCCGATCCCGGCGGCGGCGTCCGCCGCCTGAGCCCGGTCGAGGTCAAGGAGGGCGACCGAGGCCCCGCGGCCGTGGGCCTCCCTTGCCGTCGCCAGACCGATCCCGCGGGCGCCGCCGGTCACCAGGACCACCTTTCCGGCCAGGCCGTAGCGATCGCCGCTCTTGACCGGCGGGAACAGGGGCGAAGCCGCCGGCCCGATGTCGCGCGCCTCGAACTGACGGATGAAGTCACCCACCTTCGGGTTCCGCTCGAGCTGACGGTCGTTGAACGGCCCGACCTCGCCCCGCAGGTAGAGCGGCGGCCGCCAGGCGGGCGGCTCGATCACCCTGGGCTCGCGGCTCTGGATCCCGTCGACGAGCGCCCCGGCGGCCTGGCTGACCGGCATCTTCCCGGTCAGGAACGAGGGTGCGATCTCGGTGCGGAACCGGTCGGCGAGCTCGTCGTCGAAGATCCGGCCGATGAGGTCGGTCTCGACGAACCCGAAGTAGGCGACGGTCACGCCGGCGCCGTGCGGGGCGAGCTCGACCCCGAGCGCCCGGCCGAGCGCCTCGGCCCCGGCCTTCGAGACCGCGTAGGAGCTGTTGAGGACCCCGTTGACGTGGGCGTAGACCGAGGCGATCAGCGCGAACTGGCCCCGGTTGGCGATCACCGACGCCATCCCGGCCTTGACCGTGTTGTAGACCCCCAGCAGGTTCACCTCGATCACCCGTTCCCAGATCTCCGGGTCGATCGCCCGCGCCGTGGTCTTGGGCGGGGTGATCCCGGCGTTGGCGACGACCACGTCGATCCGGCCGAACTCGTCCCGGGCCGCCCCGATGGCCGCCTCCATCGAGGCGAGGCTGGTCACGTCGCCGCCGATGCCGACGGCCCCGTCGCCGAGCGACTCCGCCGACTCGGCGACCAGATCGGGGTCGAGGTCGACCAGCGCCACCGAGGCGCCGCGCTCCCGCGCGATCCGGGCGGTCTCCAGCCCGATGCCCCGGGCCCCGCCGGTGATCAGAACGACCTTCTCCCTCAAGTCGAGCGATTGCATGCGAGCACCCTATCCCGGCCGTCCCCGGCCGACGAGGCGCCCCCAGTCGGGGTCGCCACGGAACCACAACCGGGGGCACCTCCGGCCACGGCTCCCGATCCACATAGAATCCCCGCTCATGCCGTCTTTCCGCCCCGTCGACCCGAAGCAGTCCTTTCCCGAGATGGAGGAGCGGATCGCCGCGGACTGGAAGGAATCCCGGGTGTTCGAGCGCTCGCTGGCCCAGCGCGAGGGCGCCGAGACCTGGAGCTTCTACGAGGGTCCGCCGACCGCCAACGGCCGGCCCGGCTCGCATCACGTCCTCTCCCGCGTCTTCAAGGACATCTTCCCTCGCTACCGCGCCATGCGCGGCTACCGGGTCCCCCGGAAGGCCGGCTGGGACTGCCACGGCCTGCCGGTCGAGCTGGAGGTCGAGAAGCAGCTCGGCATCTCCTCCAAGCAGGAGATCGAGGAGTACGGCATCGAGGAGTTCAACCGCCTCTGTCGCGAGTCGGTCTTCACCTACGTCGAGGAGTGGAACCGCCTGACCGAGCGGATCGGGTTCTGGATCGACCTCGACGACCCGTACGTCACCCTGGACAACGACTACATCGAGTCGGTCTGGTGGTCGCTGAAGGAGCTGTGGAAGTCCGATCGCCTCTACGAGGGCCATCGGGTCTCGCCCTACTGTCCGCGCTGCGGCACCGCGCTCTCCTCGCACGAGGTCGCGCAGGGCTACAAGGACGTGACCGACCCGTCGGTCTTCGTCCGGTTCGAGCTGCTCGGCGACGACGGCGAGAAGACCGGCGAGTCAATGCTGGTCTGGACCACCACGCCCTGGACCCTGCCCGGCAACTATGCGGTCGCGCTGAACCCCGACGTGATCTACGCCAAGGTCGAGTGGGAGGGCGAGACCGTGATCCTGGCCGAGCCGCTGGTCGAGAAGGTGCTCGGCGAAGACACCCCGATCGCGGAGCGGATCCCGGCCGCCGACCTGCTCGGCCGCCGGTACGCGGAGCCGTTCCCCGGCATGAGCGAGACCTCCGGTCGGTTCCGGGTGATCAGCGGGGACTTCGTCACCACCGACGACGGCACCGGCCTGGTCCACATCGCCCCGGCCTTCGGCGAGGACGACTACCGGGCGGCGATCGCCAACGGCCTCTACGACCCGACCGACGGCGAGCAGAGCCTGTTCAACCCGGTCGACCTCGACGGCCGGTTCGACGAGCGGGTCACCGGCTTCGCCGGGGAGTTCGTCAAGGACGAGGACGTCACCCGCCGCCTGATCGACCACCTCGAGTCGCACGGCCGGCTGTTCCGCAAGACCGACTACGAGCACGCCTACCCGCACTGCTGGCGCTGCGGCACCCCGCTGCTCTACTACGCCAAGGCGAGCTGGTACATCAAGACCTCCGAGGCCCGGGACCGGATGCTGGCCGGCAACGAGCAGATCGGGTGGCACCCCGAGCACATCAAGGACGGCCGTTTCGGCAAGTGGCTGGAGAACAACGTCGACTGGGCGCTCTCCCGCGACCGCTACTGGGGCACCCCGCTGCCGGTCTGGGAGTGCGACGCCCCCGGCTGCGACGAGGCCTTCTGCGCCGGATCGGTGGCCGAGCTGGAGGAGAAGGCGGGCTCGGTCCCGGACGACCTCCACCGCCCCTACATCGACGACGTCAGCTGGGCCTGCAAGTGCGGCAAGGGGACGATGAAGCGGGTCGTCAGCGTGATCGACACCTGGTACGACTCGGGCGCGATGCCGTTCGCCCAGTTCCACTACCCGTTCGAGAACCAGGCGGAGTTCGAGCAGCGCTTCCCGGCCGACTACATCTGCGAGGCGATCGACCAGACCCGCGGCTGGTTCTACACCCTGCTGGCCGAGTCGACCATGCTGTTCGACCAGCCGAGCTACCGCAACTGCGTCTGCCTCGGGCTGATCCTCGACGCCGACGGCCAGAAGATGTCGAAGTCGAAGGGCAACGTGGTCGCCCCCTGGGACGTGCTCGACGAGTTCGGCGCCGACGCCTTCCGGTGGTACCTGTTCACCGCGCAGCAGCCCTGGGCCGGCTACCGGTTCTCGACCGAGGCGATCTCGGAGGCGCTCCGCTCCTTCCTCCTGACCCTCTGGAACACCTACTCCTTCTGGGTCCTCTACGCCAACGCCGAGGGCATCGGCGCCACCGCCCGGCCCGCCCCGCCAGAGAACCCGACCGACCTCGACCGGTGGGCCCTCTCCCGCCTCCAGGCCACGGTCGAGCGGGTCGCCGCGCTGATGGACGAGTTCGACTGCACCGC
The DNA here is from genome assembly GCA_040393665.1 of Conexibacter woesei. Classification (GTDB taxonomy): domain Bacteria; phylum Actinomycetota; class Thermoleophilia; order Solirubrobacterales; family 70-9; genus 67-14. The sequence continues at coordinate 1,972 of JBEBTS010000099.1, read as the reverse complement.
GGCCGGCCGTGAGATCGCCGCCCTGGTCGAGGAGCTCTCCAACTGGTACGTCCGACTCTCGAGGCGCCGGTTCTGGGAGGGGGACGAGGCAGCCTTCGCGACGCTCCGCCACTGCCTGGTCGAGATCGCGGCGCTGCTCGCCCCCTTCACCCCGTTCATCGCCGAGGAGATCCACACCAACCTGGCCGGCGGCGCGGCCGGAGAGTTCGGGCAGATGCCCGACTCGGTCCACCTGCGTGACTTCCCGGTCCCGGACCCGGCCCTCCGCGACGAGGCCCTCGAAGCGGCGATGGCCGCGACCCGACAGACGGTCGAACTCGGCCGCGCGAGCCGGGCACAGGCCAAGGCCAAGGTCCGTCAGCCCCTGGCCCGTGCGGTCGTGGTCGCGACCGACGCCGAACGCGAGGCGATCTCCTCCCAGTCAGAGCTGATCAAGTCGGAGCTGAACGTGAAGGAGCTCGAGTTCGTGACCGACCAGTCCGACCTGGTCAGCTACTCGGTCAAGCCCAACTACCGCACGCTGGGCCCGCGCTTCGGCAAGTCGATGCCGCAGATCGCCGCGGCGGTGGCCGGCCTGGACCCGGAGCACGTCGCCGCCACGGTCGAGGCCGGCGGCGAGGTCGGGGTCAGCATCGAGGGCAAGGATCACACCCTCGGCCCGGACGACCTGATGCTCTCGATGGAGCCGCTGGAGGGCTACCAGGTCGAGGCGGAGTCCGGGCATGCCGTCGCCCTCGCGCTGGAACTGGACGAGGAGCTGATCCGGGAGGGCTTGGCCCGCGAGATCGTCCACGCCGTCCAGAACGCGCGCAAGAACGCCGGCCTGGAGATCACCGACCGGATCGAGCTCAGGCTGAGCGGGGACGAGGAGCTGCTCGCCGCCGCCCGCGCCCACGAGGGCTACCTCGCCGGCGAGGTGCTGGCCCGCGCCGTCGCCCTCGGCGAGGCCGGCCCCGGCAGCCCGACGGTCACGATCGACGGCCGCGAGCTGGCGATCGGCATCACCCGCGCGGCCTGACCGGCCTCTGCGGGTCACCCCGCGGACACGGCAATCGACTCAGCCGCCAAGCTCGGGCGGCATCGCCTTGGGGCCGTCCGGATACATGAAGGCGATCAGGCCCTCGTCCATCGTGGTGGTGTCGGCCTGCTCCTTCGGACTGCCGACCACCAGCCAGAGCTGATCGGCGTCGGTGTCGTTGAACGGCTGACGGATCACGTCCGGCTCCACCAGCACCGAGTCGAGCGGGCCCAGCTCCAGCAGCTCGTCGCCCACCCGCAGCTTGCCCCGGCCCTCCAGCAGGAGGTAGAGTTCGTGCGTGGCCGAGTGGCGATGCCGGGTCGAGGCCTGGCCCGGCTCGATCCGCCAGAGGCGCGCACCCAGGGTCTCCGCCCCGAGTTGCTTGGCGAGGTCGGTGTTGAGGACCGACATCTGGTTCGACCGACGCCAGAACGCGTCGTCGGCCCTGAGGACTCGGTGGCTCATGGGCTGACCGTACCGCCTGTCGCGCATCTGGTCATCGAACGCGAGCCGCGCCGGGGTCGGAGCCGATCGTCCCGGCCGGGCAGAGCGCTCAGAGAAAAAGGCCCGGGGCGGATCCGCCCCGGGCCTTCGAGTCCGCGTCCGCCCCGATCAGGACGGATCGGCCTCGCCGATGATGAAGTCGGCCTTCGAGGAGTCGACGAACTTCACCCAGCAGTGCTCCGGGGCCGCGCCGGCGACATCGACCAGCGCATCCTGGATGCGCTTGGCGATCTCGGCCTTCTGCTCGTCGGAGCGACCCTCGAACCAGTGGATGTGAACGAACGGCATGGCGCTCTCCGACCCGCGGTCAGGCGAGCGCCGGCTCGAGCTCGGCGAGCAGCTTGCGCTTCGGCATCGCGCCGACGATCTTCTTGACGATCGCGCCGTCGCGGAACAGGATCATCGTCGGGATCGAGAGCACCTCGTACTGGGTGGCCGTCTGCTGGTTCT
>JBEBTS010000098.1:0-8396 GCA_040393665.1 Conexibacter woesei | reverse complement strand
CGGACGATGCCGTCCATGGTCGCCTTGACCAGGTTGATCGGGTTCTGGGTGCCGATGCTCTTGGTCAGGATGTCCTTGACTCCACCGAGCTCGAGCACGGCCCGCACGCCACCACCGGCGATCACGCCGGTACCGGGGCTCGCCGGCCGGAGCACGACGTGACCGGCGCCGAAGCGGCCGATGATCTTGTGGGTGATCGTATCGTTGTACTTCGGGATACGAACAAGGTTTTTACGGGCGTTCTCAACGGCCTTCTGGATGGCCAGCGGGACTTCCCGGGCCTTTCCGTAACCGATGCCGACGACCGACTCTTCATCTCCTACAGCGACGAGGGCCGTGAACGAGAAGCGACGACCGCCCTTGACCACCTTGGCCACGCGGTTGATCTCGATCACACGTTCCTGCAGGTCGAGCCCCTTGGGGCTGACCATCTCGACGCGGGCTGTATCCATTCCCTTCATATCAGCTGCTCACCGTAGCGAAGTCCAAATGATGCGCGAGCATCAGAACTCCAGCCCACCCTCTCTCGCACCTTCGGCGAGGGCCTTGACCCTGCCGTGGTAGCGGTAACCGCTTCGGTCGAACACACAGCGCTCGACTCCTGCCTTCTTTGCACGTTCGGCCAGCAGCTCGCCGGCCTTCTTCGCCTGTTCGGTGCGACCCAGCTCGCGGAGCTCGGCCTCGGTCCAGTTGGCCGCGGCCAGGGTCCGGCCATCGACGTCGTCGATGAGCTGAGCGAAGATCCCGCGATTCGACCGGTAGACCGAGAGCCGGGGCCGCTCGGCCGTGCCGGACACCTTGGCCCGGACCCGGTAGCGCCGACGCTGTCGCCGCTGACGATTGGTGATGACGGTCATACGCGCTTACCGACCTTCCTGAGGACGCGCTCGTCCTTGTAACGAATGCCCTTGCCCTTGTACGGCTCCGGCGGACGGCTCTCGCGGATGTTCGCCGCGATCTGGCCGACCTTCTGCTTGTCAATTCCGCGGACGATGATCTCGGTCGGCTGCGGCAGCTCGAACTCGATGCCCTCCGGGCACTCGATCGAGACCGGGTGCGAGTAACCGAGCGCCAGCTCGAGGTTCTTGCCCTTGGCCGCGGCACGGTAGCCGACGCCCTGGATGGTCAGAACCTTCTCGTAGCCCTGGGTGACCCCGACGATCATGTTCGCGACGAGGCTGCGGGTCAGGCCGTGGAGCGCCCGGTGGTTCGGGCGGTTGGTCGGCCGCTCGACGGTGAGCTGGCCGTCCTCGACCTTGACCGTGATGTCGGTCGACACTTCCTGGGCGAGCTCGCCCTTCGGGCCCTTGACCTTGATCAGTCCGGGCTTGATGTCGATCTCGACCCCGCTGGGGACCTCGACCGGCTTTCTTCCAATTCGACTCATGGCTTCCTTATCACCAGACGTAGGCGACGACCTCGCCGCCGACGCCTTCCTTCTTGGCGTCGTGGCCGGTCATCACCCCGTGTGACGTAGTGATGATCGCGGTGCCGGTGCCACCGTGGACGCGGGGCACCTGGCCGTTGCGGACGTACCGCCGACGGCCGGGGCGCGAGACCCGCTCGATGCCGGTGATCACCGGCTGGTGGTCCTTCGTGTACTTGAGGCTGAGGTTGATCTTCTCCCCGACCTCGGCCGGGACCTTCTCGTAGCCGGCGATGTAGCCCTGCTCGGTCAGGATCCGGGAGATCTCCAGCTTCAGCTTCGAGCTCGGGACCTCGACGGAGGTCAGCCCGGAGCCCAGGCCGTTGCGGATGCGGGTCAGGTAGTCAGCGATGGGATCGGTAAGCATGATCTACCAGCTCGACTTGGTCATGCCGGGGATGTAGCCCTCGTGAGCGGCGTCCCGGAGGCAGATCCGGCAGATGCCGAACTTCCGGTAGTAGGCACGCGGACGGCCGCACCGGCGGCACCGGTTGTATTCGCGGGTCTTGAACTTCGCGGTGCGCTGCTGGCGCACCTTCTGGGACGTCTTGGCCATCGGCCCTAGTCCTCCTGCTTCTCTTGGTCGTTGGCTTCGGCGCCCTCGGCAACGGGACGGCCCTCCTTCGAGAAGGGCATGCCCAGGCCGAGCAGCAGCTCGAAAGCCTCGGCGTCAGACGCGGCAGTAGTTGTGATCGTGATGTCGAGGCCACGGACCTCGTCAACCGAGTCGTAATCGATCTCGGGGAACATCAACTGCTCCTTGACACCCATGGAGTAGTTGCCCCGGCCGTCGAAGGAGGTGGCCTTGAGGCCGCGGAAGTCGCGGATGCGCGGGATCGCGATCGAGCAGAGCCGATCGAGGAACTCCCACATGCGGGCGCCCCGCAGCGTGACGGCGGCGCCGACCGCCATGCCCTCACGCAGCTTGAACGACGCGATCGACTTCTTCGCGATGCGCGTGTTCGGGTGCTGACCCGAGATCAGCGCGAGCTCGCCGATGGCCTTCTCGCGGGCCTTGCTGTCGACCGAAGAACCGAGGCCCATGTTGAGCGTGATCTTCTGCAGTCGCGGGGCCTGCATCGGGGTCGTGTAGCCGAACTTCTCGATGAGCTTCGGCAGGACCTCCTGGTTGTAGGTCTCACGCAGCCGCGGCGGCGGCACTGCTTGCTGGGATGTAGCTGTAGCTGCTTCCATGATCCTCTTTAGATGACCTCACCCGAGCGCTTGGAGAAGCGCTGGCTCTGGCCGTCCTCGGTCTTGCGAATACCGACCCGGGTGGGGCGGTTGTCCTTGGGGTCGACCAGTGCCACATTGGACACGTGGATCGGCCCCTCCTTCTCGATGATCCCGCCTTCGACGCCGGGGCCCTGGCCGCTGGGGCTGGGCTGGGCGCGCTGATGGCGCTTGATCATGTTGAGGTTCTCAACGTACACGGTTTCCTTCTTCGGGTTCGTGCGCAGCACGCGACCCTGTTTGCCGGAATCTTTCCCGGCAATGATCTGGACCTGATCGTCCGTTCGAATCCTCATGGCTCTAAAGCACCTCCGGGGCGAGCGAGATGATCTTCATGAAATCCCGGTCGCGCAGCTCGCGGGCGACCGGTCCGAAGATACGGGTGCCTCGCGGGTTGTTCTGGGCGTCGATCAGCACGGCGGCGTTCTCATCGAAAGCGATGTAGGTGCCGTCGGGCCGGCCGAGCTCCTTCTTGGTCCGCACGATCACGGCCTGGACGACTTCGCCCTTCTTGACGTTGCCCTGCGGGCTCGCCTGCTTGACGGTCGCGGTGATCACGTCACCGATCGAGCCGTACTTGCGGTGCGAGCCGCCCTTGACGCGGATGCAGAGCAGCTCGCGGGCGCCGGAGTTGTCGGCGACACGGAGTCTTGATTCCTGCTGGATCATCGTCTACCTGGCCTTCTCAACGACTTCGATGAGCCGCCAATGCTTCGTCTTCGAGAGCTTGCGGGTCTCGACCACCCGGACGACGTCGCCCTGGCTGGCCTCGTTGCGCTCATCGTGAACGTGGATCTTGTGGGTCTGACGGACGATCTTCTCGTAGACCTTGTGCCGGCTGGCGGTATCGATCTGAACGGTGATGGTCTTGTCCGTCTTGTCCGAGACGACCACGCCCTGGCGGGTCTTCGGCTTGCCGACCCGGGTGTGCTCGGCCGGCGGGGTGCCGGTGCCACGCTCACGCCCGGCCTGCTCGGCCTTCTCGTCGGCGCGACGCTTGCGGCGGGCACGGGCCTTGGCGGCACGGGCCTTCTTGCGCCGCTCCTCGCGCTCCTCGGGGGAGAGCTGCGGGCCGGCGGCGCCGGACTTGCGGGACTTGAGGATGCGGCGGCGTTCCTTCCAGGGAAGGTCGGCCAGCGGATCCTCTTCCGGCTCCGGCGCGGCCTCGGCGGCGGGAGCCTCCTCGACGGGAGTCTCCTCGGCGCTCACGGCCTCGTCCGTGGTCTCTTCAGTTTTCTCTTCGTTTTCTTCTGACATCGGTTCTGCCTGTCTTACTTGGAGCCCTGTTCGCGCTCAAGATCGATGTTGCGCTGCTTGGCGATGGTGAGCAGCCGGGCCACCTTCTTGCGGGCCCTCCCGAGCGAAGCCGAGTCCTCAAGCTCGCCGGTCGCGTGGCGGAGGCGCAGGTTGAAGGCCTCCTCGCGGGCGTTCTTGAGCTCCTCGACGAGCTCGATGTCCTGTAGTCCGTGTGCGGTCGAGGCTTTCACTCGCCCACTCCTTCCCGCTGGACGAACTTGGTCTTGATCGGAAGCTTGTGCCCGGCGACGCGCATCGCCTCGCGGGCGAGCTCCTCGTCGACTCCGGACAGCTCGAACATGACCCGTCCGGGCTTGATCACGGCGACCCAGGCCTCCGGGTTGCCCTTGCCGGAGCCCATGCGGGTCTCGGCCGGCTTCTTGGTGATCGGCTTGTCCGGGAACACGTTGATCCAGACCTTGCCGCCACGCTTGATCTTCCTGGTCATGGCGACACGAGCCGCCTCGATCTGACGGTTGGTGATCCAGCCGCGCTCGAGGGCCTTGAGGCCATACTCGCCGAAAGTGACGTTGGTGCCGCCCTTGGCGTTGCCGCGACGGCGGCCACGCATGACCTTGCGGTGCTTGACCCGCTTCGGCATCAACATCAGCGACGACCTCCCCTGCGGTTGTCCCCGCCACGACGGTCGTGACGATCGGGAGCCGGCTCCGGCTCGGCCATGCGACCGGACTCGAAGCCCTCGGGCATGACCTCGCCCTTGTTGATCCAGCACTTGACGCCGATCCGGCCGGTGCCGGTCCGGGCCTCGACGAAGCCGTAGTCAATGTCGGCGCGCAGCGTGTGCAGCGGCACGCGGCCATCGGAGTAGCCCTCGGTCCGAGCCATCTCGGCGCCGCCGAGGCGACCGGAGATCTGGACCTTGACGCCCTTGGCGCCGGAGCGCATGGCGGAGGTGAGCGCCCGCTTCATCGCGCGCCGGAAGGCGACGCGGTTCTGCAGCTGCTCGGCGATCGACTGGGCGACCAGCTTCGCGTCGAGCTCGGGGCGCTTGACCTCACGGATGTTCACCTTGACCGGCGAGCCGGTGATCCGGTGGAGATCCTTGCGCAGCGCGTCGACCTCGGAACCGGACTTGCCGATCACGATGCCCGGGCGGGCGGTGTGGATGTCCACGGCGACTTCGCCGCGGCGCTGGATGGTGATGTCCGAGAGACCGGCATGCGCCAGCTTGTTCTCGATGTGATCGCGGATCGCCAGGTCCTGCATCAGCAGGTCGGCGAATTCCTTCTCGGCGAACCAGTTCGACTTCCAATCATGGATGTAGCCGACTCGGAAGCCTTCGGGATGAATCTTCTGTCCCATAGCTTTTCTAGTCCTCGTCTTCCGGGGTCAGCGCCACGGTGATGTGGCAAGTTCTCTTGTGGATCGGAGTCGCCCGGCCCTGAGCGCGCGGCCGGAACCGCTTCAGGGTGGGCCCTTCGTCGACCCGGATCTCGTGGACGATCATCTCGTCCCCGATCAGGTCGTGGTTGGCCTCGGCGTTGGCCGCAGCCGACTCGACGACCTTGGAGATGTCGGTCGAGACCGCGCGCGGGGAAAACTTCAGCAGCGAACGCGCATCGTCGATGTGCTTGCCGCGGATCTGGTCGGCGACCAGGCGGGCCTTGCGCGGCGAGACCCGCACGTACTTGGCGGTGGCCCGGACGAGCACCGGCTCCTCGTTCTGCTTGGACTTGGTGGCAGCCACGATCAGTCCTTGCCTCCGGTGTGCGACCGGAAGGTGCGGGTCGGGGCGAACTCGCCCAGCTTGTGACCGACCATCGACTCGGAGATGAAGATCGGCACGTGCTTGCGGCCGTCGTGGACCGCGATCGTGTGACCGACCATCTCCGGGAAGATCGTCGACCGGCGGGACCAGGTCTTGACCATCTGCTTGTTTCCGGCCTCGTTCATCGCCTCGATGCGGCCCATCAGGCGCTCCTCGACGAACGGGCCCTTCTTGGTTGACCTACCCATGGTCTATCTACCCTTCTTCTTCCCGCGACGACGGCCGCGCACGATGTAGCGGTTGGACGGCTTGTTCTTCTTGCGGGTCCGGTAACCCAGGGTGGGCTTGCCCCACGGGGTCACGGGATGGCCGCCCGGCGTCTTGTGCGCCTCGCCACCGCCGTGCGGGTGGTCGACCGGGTTCATGGCGATGCCACGGGTCTGGGGGCGCTTGCCCTTGTGCCGGTTGCGGCCGGCCTTGCCGATCTTGACGTTCTGATGCTCGGCGTTGGAGAGCCCGCCGATCGTGGCACGGCACTCCTTGCGGACGAGCCGCATCTCCGAGGACGGCAGCCGCAGGGTGACGTAATCACCCTCCTTCGCCACCAGCTGGATCGAGGTGCCGGCGGAGCGACCGAGCTTGCCGCCCTGGCCCGCCTTCATCTCGACGTTGTGGACGGTGGTACCGACCGGCATCTCGCCGAGGGCGAGGCAGTTGCCGGGACGGATGTCCGAGCCGGATCCCGAGTAGACGGTGTCCCCCACCTTGATCTGCGACGGAGCCAGGATGTAGCTCTTGACGCCGTCGGCATAGTGGAGCAGCGCGATGTAGGCACTCCGGTTGGGGTCGTACTCGATGGTCGCGACCTTCGCCGGGATCCCGTCGCGGGTCCGCTTGAAGTCGATCAGGCGGTAGCGCCGCTTGGCGCCGCCACCACGGTGGCGGGCGGTGATCCGCCCGTTGACGTTACGACCGCCGGACTTCTTGATGCCCTCGGTCAGCTTGCGCTCAGGCTCGTTGCCCGTGGTCAGCTGCTCGCGCATCTGGTACGTCGCGAAGCGGCGTCCCGGGCTGGTCGGTTTTGTCTTGCGTATAGCCATGTGAATTCCTAGCCCTCTACCGCCGCGCCTTCGAACAGCTCGATGCTGTCGCCGGGGGCGAGTTCAACGATCGCTTTCTTCCAGGACCGGCTGCGGCCCTGGTGGATGCCCCGCCGCTTCGGCTTGGAACGGACCTTGGAGGTCCGGACCTTGACCACTTCGACGTCGAACGCCTTCTCGACCGCATCCGCGATCTCGAACTTGTGGGCGCGGTCGTCGACCCGGAAGGTGTACTTCCGGGCGGCCATCAGGGCGTAACTCTTCTCCGACACGACCGGGCGGATGATCACGCTGCGCGGATCCATCACTCACCGTCCTTTTCGGTCTCGGTCTGGGCAGTTGCGGCCGGCTCGGTGCCGACGCGGGCGGCCAGCACCTCGAGCGCGCCCTCGGAGATCGCGATCGAGGCGGCCCCGATCACGTCGACGACGCCGACGGCGCCGACCTCGAGGACGTTCACCCGGGGGATGTTCCGGAAGCTCTTGAGGATGCCGGTCTCCTCGCCGAGGATCACGACCAGAGTCGAGCGCTTGGCGCCCCACTTGTCGAGGGCCGCGGCGGCCGTCTTGGTCGACGGCGACTCGAAGTCCTTGGCCTTGATCACGGCGACCGAGCCACGCTCGGCGTGGACGGAGAGCGCGGAGCGCATCGCCTTGCGGCGAGCCTTCCGGTTCACCTTCACCGTGTAGTGACGCGGCTTCGGGCCGAAGGCGGCACCGCCGCCGTAGCGGTTCGGCACGCTGAGGGCGCCGACACGGGCACGACCGGTGCCCTTCTGGCGCCAGGCCTTCGCGGTGGTCATCGAGACCTCGCCGCGGGTCAGGCTCGAGGCCGTCCCCTGACGACGCGCGTTGGCGTCGGCGCGGGCGGTCTCGTGGACCAGCGACTGGTGGAAACCCTCGGTGAAGAGGTCGGCCGGCACATCGGCCTTGGTGGTCTTGCCCAGGACGGGCACCTTGGGGGCCTTGGCACTAGCCATCGGTACGAATCTCCAAAATCGAGTTACGAGCCCCGGGGACGGAGCCCTTGATCAAGAGCAGGTTGCGCTCGGCGTCGATGTCGGCGATCTCCAGGCCCTTCTGGGTCCGGCGCTTGTTGCCCATCTGACCCGGCAGGCGCATTCCCTTGAACACGCGGGCCGGCCAGGCGGAGGCGCCGATCGAGCCCGGGGCGCGCACGTTGTGCGAGCCGTGGGAGACCGGGCCGCGGCCGAAGTTGTGCCGCTTGACGGTGCCCTGGAAGCCCTTGCCGATCGTGATGCCGGAGGCCTTGACCTTCTGGCCGACCTCGAAGCTGCCGACGGTCACCTTGTGGCCCAGCGAGACTTCCTCGCCCTCGGCCACGACCTCGGCGTCGCGGAACTCGACCAGGACCCGCATCGGCTCCGTGTCGGCCTTCGCGAGGTGGCCCAGCTCAGCCTTGCTCAGCTTGCTCTCCTTGACCTGGTCGTAGCCCAGCTGGACGGCCGAGTAGCCGTCGCGGTCCGGGCGGCGGATGGCGGTCACCGGGCAGGGACCGGCTTCGATCACGGTCACGGGCACGACCTCACCATCTTCCTTGAAGATCTGGGTCATGCCGAGTTTCTTTCCGAGAATCGCCGACATGACTACAG
>JBEBTS010000097.1:0-8693 GCA_040393665.1 Conexibacter woesei | reverse complement strand
CCGGGGCGTCCCGCCCCGGGCTTCTACGACGAGCAGCGGGCTTATCTCAGGATGGCCGAACTGATCGCCGAGCACAATGCGGACCTGCCGCAGCCGGGCGATCCGCCGTCGGTGCTTTTCGGGGAGCTGGCCGATGTCTGGCTTGAGTTTCTCTCTCACGGCGGCCGAGCCAAACCATCGACGCTGATCGACTACCGGATCATGATCGCCCGTCCCGGTCCCTGCGCCAACGGAGGCGGGGAGCGCAAGGCCCGCATCATGCGCGAGTTCGCCGACAGGGACGCAGCCTCGATCACCACCGGTCAGGTTGCGGCCTTTCTCGACCGTCTTGTGGTCGAGGGTCTCAAAGCGCGCAACGTGAACCGGCACCGCCAAACCCTCCACGCCATCTTCGCCTTCGGCATGAAGCCAGGCACCTACGGCCTGGCCAGGAACCCAGTCTCCGACACGGAGAAGCAGCCCGAGGACGGCCCAGCAGCGATCGATACTTTCACGACCGAGGAGCTGGCCGCGATCGAGCGGGTGGCGAGGGAGGGGTCGCATCGCGTGCGCCCCGAAGGCTTCTACGGCCCGGCCGTGCACGAGGAGTGGCAGCGGATGAACGACCAGGACGCGGCGATCTTCATGCTGGCCGCCTACACCGGCCTCCGGCAGGGCGAGTTGCGAGCGCTCAGGTGGAGACACGTATTCCTGGCCGAGCAGCGCCTGTCGGTAGAGGAGGCCCTCTCGGCCGACGAGTTCTCCACCACCAAGAGCAGACGGGTGCGCTCTGTTCCCTTGGTGGAAGCGGCATGCGACCTGATACGCGGACTACGCGAGCGAGGGCAGTGGCTCGGCGACGAAGATCTCCTCTTCTGCGCCAACGACGGGACCCCGCTGAACGCCTCGGCGCTCCGCCGGAGGTTCAAGCAGGCCCAACGAAAGGCCGGGGTTCGCGTGCGCCGGTTCCACGACCTCCGCCACACCTTCGGCTCGATCGCGGTCCGCCGCTTCGACCCGGTCACCGTCCAACGACTCATGGGCCACGCCAACCTGAAGACCACGGAGCGTTATATGCACAGCCGACCACGCGCCGACGACGCCTCCCGCCTCGCGGAGGCCTTCGCATCAGACGCCGAACCTGATCCGAAGCCAACCGGATCAGGCCCGAGCCAACGCAAGAGAACCGGCTCGAGCCTCAGACTGACAATGAAGATCCGATCGTGACGAATCAGATCCAGTAATAACCGCACCGAGGCGGCTTCTTCGGGTCATTGTGTCGTTCAGCGCAGGAGACGCGTTAGGTCTTCTGTGCTCAAACCAGCGTCGCGCAGAATACCGCCGAGCGTTCCCCTGCGTATTTCTCGGTGGAGCGGCACGACGAGTGCGTTGCGATAGCCGGGCTTCTTCAGACGAACGTGGCTTCCTCGCTGACGGACCACCTCGCAGCCGTCCTTGCCCAAAGCCTTGATCAGGCGCTCACCGGAGATGACCGGCTGTCTCGGGGTCACGCCGGGAGAGGAATCTTGCGGCGAATCACACCGCTATCGAGCGGCTCGCCGTCTTCACGGAGACCTTCGACGTATAGAGCAACTGCCTCGCTCGCGTTCTCCAAGGCGTCCTCAAGATCGTCGCCCTGCGTGTGAAGACCCGGAAGATCAGGCGCGTAGACGTGATACCCACCGTCATCGAGCGGCTCGAAAACCACTTCTATTTCCTGTGTATCGCTCGCCATCGCCATTCCAGTTTACCTCCCTGTCTGTCTGAGGCCAAAAGCGGCGGGTCGGTGATCTCGGGGTTCGTCTCGGCTTACGCCCGCTCCGCCGGTACCCTGCCGAAAGAGCCGATCACGATATTGGAGTCGAGCGCTACCGCCACTCGCTAGACGACTTGTCTCGCTGCGCCCGCAGATCGCCTCCGGTGTCGAGACAGCCGGAATATCGATCGACCAACTCATCGACCCTCGTGAGGACGACCTTGCCCGCGCCCTGTGCCTCCACTCGCAGCGTGTCCCCGACCTCAAGGCCGGCGGTGCGAAACGCACCAGACGGAATCGTTACCTGATGCTCTCCCGAAATTTTCGTGCGACCAACCGGACTATCCGTCCGATCACCACTTCCATCTACGATTCTGCCCATAGGTAAAGAATGCTCTCATCTCAACACGAAAGCAAGCCCGGGGAGGCGCCCAACGACGATCCGCTGCTGGCTCACCCGGACGTATCGCCACTCGGCGAGGAATCCCTCAGCCCCGAGGATCAGGCTTTGATCCAGGAGGGCAGGGAAGACATTGAGGCTGGCCGAACCGTGAGCCTGGAAGAGATCCAGGCCAAGTACGGGTGAGCCCGCTTCAAGGAAGGGGAATTTGTCGCTCCTCAGCACCACTTTTCCCCAACGCCATCCCCCTTCCACACAGTATCACCAGGACATATGTTCGTGTAAATGAGCCTTGAACGGCCAGGCCGCTACACCCAGCTCAGCGATTCATCGCCCGGGCGACCTGAGCACTGCGCAGAACGGTCATGAAGCGACAAGAACGCGCCCCGGGTCGCCGACCGGACTCCCGCTTCTTTGCGTGTTCCCGAGTTAGCTTGGGTTTCGCCTGTTTATGAAGAGGATCACTAGCGAGGAGAGTCCGAAGAAGAACCCGAGTAGTGCCGCGATGGTCAGGGGCCAATCCGTGCCGTCGTCGTTTGACGTGTCATCCGACGACCTTGCCGTAGCGTTTCCTGACCCGGCCGTTTCTCCTTCTCCACCGGCGTTCATCTGCGGAGCCGAACCCGAAACTACCGTGACCGGAGCGGGATTGTCCGAGTCTGGCGTTCCGATCCAGCGTGCTTCCTGTCCTCCTGCATAGGTCTGGATTGCCGCCCAGCGGATCGACCCGGGCTTCTCCGGGGTGCCCGCGAGGAACGTGAACCGCACCAGCCCGTCGGGAGCAGACTTGCCCGTCCAGATGATCCGATCGATCGGGCCGGTCTTCTTCTTGGCCAGCTTCCTCTTCCAACCTGGGGTCTCCTCAAAGGAGAATGGAAGAACACCATTTGGGATTTTCAGTTCGACCTTCGATGTTCCAGTAGCAGCCTCCCCCGGCACGAGAACGGTGAACAGGACCGGGTCCGCCGGAGCCACTTCTGACGGCAGCACCTGGATGTGGGCGTGGGCCGGTGCCGCCGCCACGAGAGCGACAGCACCGGACACAGCCAGGCACAGGAACCGCCGAAGGGACCGCCCGATCATTGGCTATCTCACCAAGCGAAACTTGAAGCTCGTCCGCTGCCGATGGCCGTCCGCGCCTACCCAGGTGGCTTTGGCGGTGTATCGGCCCGGGGTCAAGTTGCGTTTCATCACGGCCCGCAGGCGGCTGTAGTTGCGTGGGTCGCGGCCACCCTTGCCCTTGGATGCTTTTCCGCGTGGTCCGAAGACCTTCAGGGTGCCTCTCCTGATCGGACCGCTGAAGGTCAAGCTCGCCTGCTTCAGAGTGGTCTTCGCTTTGCCGGAAGGTTTCTTGGCAATGATCGTCTCGTGGGCGGACGCGATGGTAGGCGCGAGTACCACGATGCTTGCCAGCATCAAGACAAGCAGGCCGACGAGCCGTTGGATAGATGTGAGGCGATTTGTTCGATTCATGGTTTCCTTTCGTTGAAGATGGATTCGCGGTTGGGGATCGATCCGTTCAGCGACGTTTCTTGCGTTTGAACGGATTGTTGAAACGCGGGTCCTTGGAGAAGTCCTTCTCGGTCAGCGCCACCAGGAAATCGACCAAGTCTTCCTTGTCCCGTTCAGTGAGCCTGATCCCCGAAATCAATGGGTCCTTGTAGGGGTTCTTCCGTCCGTCACCGGCAAAGGGACCATCGGTGATGTTCCTTCCACCATTGGCGTAGTTGTCGATCACTTCCTCCAAGGTCGCAACCGATCCGTCATGCATGTACGGGGCCGTCCGGGCGACATTCCGGAGGGACGGTGCCCGGAAGGCTCCCATGTCCTTTTTCTTGCCCGTAATCTCGAAGACACCCCTATTGGGGAAGGGGTAGGCGCCGGTTCCGCCGAGGTTGTAGATGCCGGTATTGTGAAACTTCGGGTTTTCGGACGGTGAGCCGCGGTAGGTGACCTGATCGTTGAAGATGAAGCTTCCGTGGCAGTGATGGCACTCGGCGTCCTCTCCCATGAACAGGTTGAGACCACGACGTTCGGACGAGGTGAGCTTGGCCTTACCACGCAGGAAGCGGTCGTACTTCGAGGTGCCGGTGATGATGCTGCGCTGGAACGCAGCGATCGAGCGGATGATGTTGCGCCAGTTGATCGGTTTCTTCGCCCGCCGGAAAACTCGCGGGAATCTCTTGGCATACCAGGGGCCGCGTTTGATGCGCCGCAGAATCTTGCCCTTGTTCTTGTCGTTGACGCCGAGTTCAACCGGATCCGTGGAAAACAACGGCACCTGCATCTGCTGCTCCAGAGAGGTCAGGGCCGGATTGCCCCAGGTCAAGGTCGAGTGATATGCGGCGTTGGCGACCGACTGCGCGTTACGAGGATGCGGTTCACCCGTCGAGCCGACCGAGGTGGTCTTCCCATCGGTGAACGCAAGTTCCGGCATGTGGCAGCTGGAACACGACTGGGTCATGTTGCCCGACAAGCGTTTGTCGTAGAAGAGCCGTCGCCCGATTGCCACCTTGCCCCGACTCATCGGATTCGCGGCCGGTACCCGCGGCTGGGGGAACCCCTGGGGCAGGTTCCACACCCAGGTTCGTTTGCCTGGCTCAAGCGCTCCGCTTACGTGAAGACCGTAGAGGCTGGCGCCGGCGACGAGAATCGCCGCCAGCACCAGCACTCTGCGGACAAGTCGAGGCGGAACCGAAGCACGGTCCCGGCCGCGGTCCCGCGCCATGTTTACTTCCGGACGACGCGGAACGCGGTCTGCGCCGTTTTGTTGGTCGTTCCGAGCCTCAGGCCCAGGGCGTTGAACAACGGGGCACAGTCAGGTGAATCGGTACCCGACATGCAACCGTGCATATGCATCATGCCTCCCATATCGCCGGAGTCACCCATATCGCCCATCGGTTCGCCTGCGATATCAACTCCCGCGTACAGTCGCTTGAGATCAATCGCGACCTTCTGCTTCGCCGGGTTGAACTTCCGCAGCGTCACCGAGTTCCGGTTCGGAAGTGCACACTTCGCTTTCTCCCCCGCAGCCGGGTTGCCGACGCAGTCGGTGCTTCCGAGGTGAAGGTAGTAAATCTTCGAAGCCCAAGCCGGGCCTGTGTCCTGACCAAGTTCGATGTTCATGAACTTGCGACCGAACTGCCACGACCAACCCATCGCCGTGATGTTCAGAGGAGACGGCATCGCGGTCATATCAGTGTGATTGAGAGATTGGGGCACGCCCACGCTGTACCGGACCCCAACGTACTTGCCTCTCGGCACGGTGCCCCGGACCTGAGCATTCATGGCTTTGGTCCCCGCGGTGGCGCAATTGCCAGCACCGTTCTCGAGATCGATCAGCGTCACCGCCGATTTGCCCTTCGTGTAGCTCCACTTCGAGCCCTTCGGCAGCTTCACGTTCACCGCGCCGCCGCCCTTACGCAGCAGCTGCACCCCGGAAACGTAGAAACGCAGGTCGGTCAGCTTCGCTGAACGCGACGTGGTACCCAAGCCAGTAACCGGCCGGGCGCAAGACACAGGCTTGTTGCCATTCCGGGCAGTGAAACCGATCCGTACTTTCTGGACCTTGCTCTTCTTGGCTTTCTTTTTCTTTTTGACCTGCTTTGGCTTTTCGTTGTGGCCCGGATGAGCATTGGCGAGGCCGGTAGAGCCCACCAGGGCCATCAGACCGAGCGCGAGAATCGCGCGGAAATAGTTCGTGCTTCTCATGTTGTTCTCCAGTTCTTGGTTGCCTGCGGAGCCGGACAGACGCCCGATCAACCCGCAAAGCTGCCGCAGCCAGACGGCATAAGCCGACAACGACTGCCGCTACGCGTACCGCGAAGTGACGCGAACATTCGCCTCACCGCTAGTGCGCCTGAAATGACTTGACCCACCGCGAAAGCGGAACAGGCCAGTTGAGTTACAGGCGTACCGGAGGCGGCCTGACGGCCAAAGCAAAAGCCACTCGGAGACCGGCTGGCTTAACCGAAACCGGGAGAACAGGGACGGGAAGCAGAACCGGGCGTGACCACTCCCTGGGCCTCGCACCGAATTCCCGTGCCTTGACGATGAGTTCCTCGCCCGGGAAGAAACCCAAGCTCAAAACGAAGAACAGGGCGAACGCCGGAGCAGCGATCAGCGCGATCGTCACCGACAAGGCTCCTACGGCAAGCCACGCGAGAACCAGGACGACAGCGGTCGCCTTGCTCTCCTTCGAGACTTGCGAGATCACGTCCATTGCAGCTACACCATACGGACAGTCCGCGATTTTCGCCACCAGACTCGACCTCAATGTCCGACCAATGCGAACCAACCAGTCCAACTGAAGACCATGACCACGACGGCATTAGCTCGCCGGCGGTACATTCAGTGGTACATCGAAAGCGTCATGCCGCCGCGAGCACGATCCGCGAAGGACGCGTTCTCAGCGGCACAGGCGAGAATCAGACTGAATGGGCGGTACTGGGCTCGAACCAGTGACCCCCTGCGTGTAAAGCAGGTGCTCTTCCAACTGAGCTAACCGCCCGAAGCGGTGATTATGCCCGACCTTCCCGGGTCGTGACTATGCGCGCCCGACCGGGGTCCCCGCTGCGGTGCCGTCGCCGGCGGGAGGAGCGAGCGAGCCGTGGCGATTCTTCACGATCAGCATCCAGGCGGCTCCCGCGATCACCATCGCCAGGCTTTCGAGCTGGGCCGCGGTGAGGCTGAAGGCGACCTCGACGTTGGTCCGCAGGAACTCGACCAGGAACCGCTCGGTCCCGGCGAAGATCAGGTACAGCGCGAACAGGATCCCGGGGCGGAAGCGGTTCCTCAGGAGCCAGAGGACGACCGCGGCCGCCCCCATGGTGAGGGTCTCGTAGACCGGAGTGGGATGGACCGTGACCCCGGGGGGCGTCGGCACCACGCCGTCCGGGTAGCCCATCGCCCAGGGGCCGTCCCACGGCTTGCCGTAGTCGCCGTCCCCGGAGAGCTGACACCCGATCCGGCCGACCGCGTAGCCCGCCGCCAGCGCCGGCGCCGCCACGTCCGCGAGCCGCAGGTTGACGAACTTGCGCCACCACGCCCAGAGCAGGACGCCGATCGCCCCGCCCACGGCGCCGCCGTACCAGGTGAGCCCGGACCCGGAGAAGATGTTGCCGAGCAGGTCGTCCTTGATGGTGTCGTAGTTGTCCACCATGAAGTAGAGCCGGGCGCCGATCAGGCCGCCGAGCAGGGCGGCGAACGCCATCTCGTAGGCCCAGTCGCCGGGCTTGCCGATCTCGATGAAGCGGCGGTGGACGATGGCGCCCGCCACGATGAAGGCGAGCGCGAACATCAGCCCGAAGGTCTGCAGGGTCAGCGGGCCGATCGAGATCTCCGGAATCATCGCCCCGGACCCTACCGGTGCGGATCCGCCGGAAACCTCGAAGGCGGCGGGGGCAGAGTAGCCCCGGCGGGAGTCGAACCCGCGCTACCAGGTTGAAAACCTGACGTGCTAACCGTTACACCACGGGGCCGCGCGGCGATCATTCTCGCACTTGCCCACGGTGGCGTGCCTTGCGGCATCGCCCAACGCGAACCGAGCGCTCAAACTCTCGCCCGCGGGCGTTTCCGCGCACAGTTCAGGGGCCGGTTCCCCAGGCCCGGCCCGCCGCCGGCTCAGTCGTCCAGCAGGTACTCGAGCAGCGCCTTCTGCGCGTGGAGCCGGTTCTCGGCCTGGTCCCACACGGCGGAGCGCTCCCCGTAGAGGACGTCGGCCGTGATCTCCTCGCCGGGATGGGCGGGGAGGCAGTGCATCACGATCGTCTCCGGCTTGGCCGCGGCGAGCAGGTCCCGGTCGATCCGGTAGGGGGCGAGATCGGCCCGCCGCTGATCGGCGGTCTCCTCATCGCCCATGCTCACCCAGACGTCGCCGTAGATCGCGTCGGCCCCGCGCACCGCCTCGATCGGATCGTCGGTCAGGTGAGCCGGGACGTCGCCTTCGAGCTGATAGCCGGCGGGGGCGGCGATCGCCACCTCGACCCCGGTCAGCGAGCCGGCCACGGCCAGCGACCGGGCGACGTTGTTGCCGTCGCCGACGTACGCGATCTTGAGGCCGTTGAGCCCGCCGAACCGCTGCTTCAGGGTCTGGAGGTCGGCCAGGGCCTGGCAGGGATGCGACTCCGGGGTCAGCGCGTTGACCACCGGCACCGTGGCGTACTCGCCGAGCGTGACCACGTTCTCGTGGGACCCGGAGCGGATCACGATCGCGTGGACGAACCGGGAGAGCACCCGGGCCGTGTCCTCGACCGACTCGCCGCGGGAGAGCTGCATCTCGTCGCCCCGGAGGACGATCGGGCTGCCGCCGAGCTCGTTGACCCCGACCTCGAAGGAGATCCGGGTGCGGGTCGAGGGCTTCTCGAATATCAGCGCCACCGATCGCCCGGACAGCGCGGTCGAGCCCGCGCTGGGTCGGTCGAGGCGGAGCTCCTCCGCCCGATCGATCAGGGCGGCGAGACGGCCGCCGGAAATCTCGTGGCCGGTGATGTAGTGCCGAAGCGCGGAATCAGTCAAGACCGGAATACTAAAGCCGCTTCGCTCCTGAGATAGTGGGTG
>JBEBTS010000096.1:0-8711 GCA_040393665.1 Conexibacter woesei | reverse complement strand
GCTCGACCTTGTCCGGGTCGATGCCCTGGCTCATGGTCAGGTTGCCCTGGGGGTCGAGGTCGATGCACAGCACCCGGTTGCCCAGCTCGGAGAGGGCCACCGCGAGGTTGAGCGTGGACGTCGTCTTGGCGACGCCGCCCTTCTGGTTGGCGAAGCTGATGACCTCGGCCAGGTCGACCGGGGTCGGCTCGGGCTCGGGGGCCGGAGCGAGGAAGTCCCGGCGGTCCGGGGCGAGCAGGTCGGCTGCCTTGAGCCGGATCTCGGTCTCCTCGGCCGCGGCCATCTCCTCGACCTCGGCCAGCTCGTCCTCGACGGCGGGTGTCGGCGCCGCGGGAGCCGGGGTGGGGGCGGGAGCAGGCGAAGGTGCACCGGAGGTCATGCCGGCGGCCGCGGCGTCGCCGGCCGACTCGGTCGCCGGGGCGTTCGGGTCCGGCGTCGGGGCCGGGGCGGCCTCCGCGGCCGGGGCCGGCTGGGCCGGCTCAGTCTCAGGAGCCGTCGCCTCCGAGGCGGCGGCAGGCTCGGTCGCCGGAGTCTCCTCCGCCGATTCGGGAGCATGCTTGTCGCGACTGTGGGGCTTGCGGCTCAGGATTCGCATTTGGGCCGTTATTCGCAGGAACGCGGCCCTTTCCTCCCCACGGTCCGTATCCGGTTGAATGCCTGCATGCCGGAGTTTCTCGACAAGCGGCTGCTCTTCGTCACCGGGAAGGGCGGCGTGGGCAAGACGACGGTCGCGATCGCGCTCGGCATCCGGGCCGCGTTGGAGGGCAAGCGGACGATCGTGTGCGAGGTCGCCGCCGGCGAGAACACCTCGCGCCTGTTCGACCAGTCGGAGGTCGGCTACAGCGAGGTCGAGCTGGCGAACGACCTCTGGGCGATCTCGATCGACCCCGAGGAGTCGATGCGGGAGTACGTGCTGCTGCAGCTCAAGGTGAAGGCGATGCGCGACCTGCTGTTCCGCAGCAAGATGTTCACCTACCTCGCGGCGGCCACCCCGGGCCTGAACGAGCTGGTCACGATCGGCAAGATCTGGGAGCTGGCCCAGCTCGACCGCAAGGTCAAGCACGGCCGCAAGTACGACCTCGTGATCGTCGACGCCCCGGCGACCGGTCACGGGATCAGCTTCCTCCAGACGCCGCGGACCTTCGCCAACATCGCCCGGGTCGGGCCGATCCACAGCCAGGGCCTCCAGCTCGAGGCGATGATCACCGATCACAGCCAGACCGGGGCGGTGATCGTCTCCCTGCCGGAGGAGATGCCGGTGAACGAGACCGCCCGCCTCGAACGGGACCTGAGCGACGACATCGGGATCTCGATCGATCGGGTGATCATGAACGCGCTCTACCCGGACCGGTTCTCGAAGGCGGACCTGAAGGCGCTGGAGCCGCTTCTTGGCTCGGACGAGGATGAGGTCCGGTCGGCGGCGAAGGCGGCGGGCTCCCAGGCGAAGCGGGTCGCCGCCCAGCGCGAGCAGCTGGCCCGGCTCGAGGAGATGGTGCATGCCCCGATCTCCACCCTGCCGTTCATGTTCCGCCCGGAGCTGGACCTGAAGGCGGCCCGGGCGCTGGCCGAGGAGATCGTCTGATGACCTCGATCGAGCACGTGATCGGGGACTCCCAGATCGTGATTTGCGCGGGCTCCGGCGGGGTCGGCAAGACGACGACATCGGCCGCGATCGCGCTCGGCATGGCCGCCCGCGGGCTGAAGGTCTGCGTGCTCACGATCGACCCGGCGAAGCGGCTGGCCGACTCGCTCGGGCTGGACGAGCTCGGCAACGAGGCCTCCCGGGTCGACCCCGACCTGCTCCGGCGCCACGGCGTCGACACCCGGGACGGCGGCGAATTGTGGGCGATGATGCTCGACGCGAAGGAGACCTTCGACGCCCTGGTCGCCCGCCATGCCGAGGATGAGGCCGCCCGCGACCGGGTGCTCGACAACCGGATCTACCAGCAGATCTCGGGCGCCCTGGCCGGCTCGCAGGAGTACATGGCGATGGAGAAGCTGTTCGAGCTCCACTCGGAGGGGCGGTTCGACCTGCTGGTGCTGGACACCCCGCCGAGCCGCAACGCGCTCGACTTCCTCGACGCGCCCCGCCGGCTGACGCAGTTCATCGAGGGCCGCTCGCTCCAGATCTTCCTCCGGCCGACCGGGCTCGCCGCCCGGGTCGCGGGGCGCGGGGTCGGCGTCGTCCTGTCGGCGCTGAAGCGGATCGTCGGGTTCGACCTGCTGGCCGACCTCTCCGAGTTCTTCACCGCGTTCAGCGGCATGATCGACGGCTTCCGCGACCGGGCCCAGCGGGTGAACTCCCTGCTGCGCGACCCGCGCACCTGCTTCGTCGTGGTCTGTGGACCCCAGGGTGAACCGATCGACGAGGCCGTCTTCTTCCACTCGAAGCTGGTCGAGAACGAGATGCATTTCGCCGGCGTGGTGGTCAATCGGGTGCGGTACCGGTACGGCACCCGCGCACCGAAGCTGCGCGACCTGACCGCCAGGATCGAGGCGGAGCTGGACGGGGACGGATCAGACCTGGCGGCCGAGGCGGCCCGCAACCTGGTCGAGTACGACGTGCTCGCCCAGCGCGACGCCCGCAACATCGCCCGGCTCGCCGAGAGCCTCGGCAAGGGCCATCTGATCCGGATCCCCTACCTGGACACCGACGTGCATGACGTCGCCGGCCTGGCGGAGATCAACCGTTATCTGTTCACCGACGAGGAGAGCCGGATCGACCTGGCTACCGGCTCCGGCGGTGACGGTACTGGAGCTCGCTGACCGACCACTCGGTGGTGCCGGGGTCGGGGAAGAAGCGGCGGTTGCGGGGACCGTGGTCCGGTGCCCGGCGATCGCTGTCCAGCCCGTCGTGATGGTGCGCGGGGAAGTCCATGGTCTCGCCGGCGCGGGTGGCGTCGAGCCAGTCCTCGCGAATCGTCGCGCCGACCTCGGTGTTGGCCGTGACCTTGATCTCGCCCTCGGCCGGGGTCGGCTCGAGCAGCCGGGTGTCCTCGAACAGGACCTCCTCGAACCGGGTGTCATCGAACCGGGTGTCCTCGACCACGAAGCCGGGATCGACCGTGCTCCGCTCGGAGCCGGGCTCGATGCCGAGCGCGACCTCGATCTCGGGCATCGACTCGAACCGGCGCTCCCCTAGATCCGCCGCCGGGATCTCCGGGAGCGGCTCCGGGTCGAACTCAGGAACCGATCCGAACAGGGGGTCGACCCCTGCCTCCACTTTCGGATCGACGCTTTCGGTCCCGCCGACGATGCGGGGGCGGAACACGTGAATCTCTGCGCCTTCCGGCTCTTCCGCGGCGATCTCCGCCGGGAACTCGGTGGCGACGAACTCTTCGGACGGGTCCGGTACCGCGTCCCACTCGGCGGTCGATCCGAACTGGCTGGCGCTGCCCTCCCCGGCGGCCAGGCCGGTCGTGAGCAGGGTCTCCTCGGCGGTCACGTTGAGGTTGCTCCCGAAGCGGCCGAGCACGGCCTCCCGCATGATGTGGCGGGTCGAGTCCTCGATCCAGGCCGCGATGTAGGTGGCCGACTCGCCGCCGAGCGACATCACGTCCTCGCCGTTGATCAGGGTCTGCTCGAGGTCCATGGCCAGGGCGAACCGCTCGCGTGCCCGCAGGTCCTCGGCGTCGCCGGTGACCAGTGCCGCCGCCCGGGCGTCGAGCGGGGCGTCGATCACGCCTTCGCCGCCGAGGGCGGAGCGGATGGCGAGCAGGTGGTCGCTGAGGCCGTCGATCGGCAGGCTGCGCTCGCAGCCGTACTGGAACCGGCGCTGCGCGTAGGCGAGGTGGCCGAGGTCGGCCGGGGTCTCGTTGAGGCGACGGACCAGCTCGTCCAGTCCCTCGGCCTCGGACTCGATCAGGAAGTAGCTGCCGGGACGCGGCGGCGCGGCCCCGGTCTCGATCCGCCGCCAGGAGTCGTCTCCGACCGGAGCGAAGGCGAACGGCCCGACCCCGACCGACCCGTCCTTGAACAGGCGGAGGGCCTGGATCAGCCCGTGGAGCCGCGCGACGGCCTTGCGGGGGCCGTCCTCGGAATCGGCGAGCGGCACCATCGCCAGGTAGGCCTGCTGCCAGGCGGCCCGGTCGGTGCCCTCGCTCAAGGTGGCTTCGAGGGGAGTGTTCACGGTGTCGGCGCGAACGATCTTGATCCCGCCGGCGAGCTCGATCTCGGTCGGGGTCATCTCGAACCCGATCAGGGGAGCGAGCAGGACCTCGGCCTCGTGGATGTCGCGGGCCTCGATCTCGAGCGCGGCCAGTGCCTGCTCGACTCGGGCGATGTCCAGCGAGAACTCGGTGGTGCCCTCCCAGAGAGAGGTGATGAAGACGGCCAGCATCTCCTCGGCCCGGCGGTTGGGCTCCGACGGGACCGGGATGCCACGGGCCTCCAGGTACGGGGCGGCGACCTCGGTCGAGGCGACGGCGCCCCGGGCCGGGCCGTATGACGGCAGCGACTTGAGCTCGTCGATGTGGGCGCTGATGTAGCGCGAAGTCAGGGGGACGTACCGGTAGAAGTGAGAGCTCTCCCCGTCGTTCTCAGCCACGTCGAAGGGGATCTGGTCGCCGGTCGCCACCAAGGAGGAGAACCGCGTCGACGCCTCGGCTGCAAGCCGCTTCAAAGCCTCGTCAAGTACCGGATCGTGCATGTCGATGAGGTTCCCGCCTCCACCCCGCCATCCTCCGGCTGCACGGTTGCTTGCATGTCACCGCAACCTATGGTCGGACCCGGGTTTGATTCGTCACAAGGCCGTTCTGGGGTTGGTCTTCAACCAGGGGGAGAGCATTTGAAGGAGTCAAGTCGCACCGTCGTCGTCCGCCACCGGGTAGCGCTCACGTTGGTGATGTTTCTTTTCGCAGCCGGGACCTTCGGTGTTGGTCACGCGCTGGCAGCTCCGGGAGCAGCCGACTCCTCTTTTGGCGATGCCGGGAAAAAGGTCCAACTAGTAGGCCAGGGCACGCACCAGCGGGCCGTCACATTCGCGATCGACCGCGCTGGACGAACCATCGCGATCCTGAGGACCGCTCCCAGCGGCCCGAGCCGGCTGGCTCGATTCACCATCGGTGGTGAGCTCGACCACGACTTCGGCGACGGTGGTGTCGTCGCCGGAGCCAACACGAGCTGGACAGCGGTCTCACTCGACGACGAAGGTCGCATCTTGGTTGCGGGGAGCCACGACAGCACCGTTTCGATCACCCGCTTCTCGATCGAGGGGGACGTTGATTCGACCTTCGCCGATGACGGCACCTGGAGCGCCGATCTGTTGCCCCTTACGGACAGCTACCACGGTAAACCGAAAATCGAGCCCAAGCTCGTCGCGCTCGCCGCCTTGGAGGACGGCTCGGTGGCCGCTGCAGGCACGGTTGCGGCATGTAACTTCGACTACGGCGGGTTCTACGAACACGTGGGTCACGTGCCGTGTCCCGGCTTCGCGGCGATCCGTCTCGATGAGAGCGGTTCGCTGGACCCCGGCTTCGGCGAGAACGGCATCCGTCTGCTGGCCTTGCCGCACCGCGACCCCACCGCGGGCGTGCTGCCAGACGGACGGTTCCTCTTCCTCGGCGGCTACGAAGAAGACAGTGAGGACGACGGAATCGACTATCAACTGGTCCGCCGGATCGTCGACCCGCAGGGCTCTGTATCGGCACCGGCCGCGGACACGATCACCTACTCCCCCTCCCTGACCGCGAGTCACGGAGAGGTGACCACCGACTCCCGCAACAGGATCCTGGTTGCCGTGGGGCAACAGATCCTCCGGATGGATAGCTCGGGCGCCTTGGATCCGACCTTCGACGAGAACGGTGTGGTCACGATCGACAACGGCCCGACCTGGAATCACTATCGCCGTGGCCGCATCGACCTGAGCGGGATCGCTGTCGACGATGCTGATCGCGTCCTGGTCACCGGCAATGCTTTCCGCAACCGGGTCAGGACCGCGTATGTGGCCCGGCTCCGTGAAGACGGAAGCTCCGATCCAACCTTCTCCAACGACGGCCTCGCGGGGACGTGGTCGGCTCCGTCCAAGCTCGGTCCGGCGGCGTTCAAGGAACCCGGGCCCAAGGCCCGCGTGGACGGAGAGAACCGAATTGTCGTCGGCGGGGCCATGGCCACCACCGCGGGAGTGCGTTCAGCATTCGCGCGACGGTCAGGAGGCAGCATGCCTGAACCCCTATGCATGGGCGAGCGCCCGACCTACCTCGGCGGCAAGGGTGCCGACGTGGTCGGAGGAATCGGCCAGGGAGTGATCATCACCGGGGCCGGGAACGACGTGGTGAAGCTCGGCTTCTACGCGAAGATATGCACTGGTAGCGGCAACGACACCGTTCACGTCGGTGGTCTCACCAGGGTAGATCTGGGCTCGGGTGATGACGTGGCCGTGCCGCATCCCCGTGAGTCTGGCAAGGACATCGTTTCCGGAGGCCCGGGGAATGACCGGATCAAGACCGGCAAGGGCAACGATCTCCTGCTCGGGGGCGCAGGCAGAGACACGCTGGTCGGCGGCATCGGCGACGACACCCTGCGAGGTGGCGCTGGTGGTGACCGTTTGTTCGGCAACCGGGGCAACGACCATCTGTTCGGCGGGGGCGGACGTGATCAGCTCGATGCCGGCCCTGTCGGGCGCGAGGAGCTGGTCTACAGCGTCCGGAACCAGCGAATCAGGCTGCGCCTGTACCGATACCGGGGCTCGATGGTCCGCGGGGACTACCGGCTGAGCATGACGTGTGGAAGCCAGAGCGGATATTCGGTCGGAACCGGGTTCCGCGAGTCCCGGCGAATCAACCCTAAGACCGGCCGGTTCAGCTTCCAGGACTCGGCCAACGGGGATTGGGACACCTTCGACATGAAGCTCGTCGGCCGGTTGAAGGGATCGACGGTCTTCGGCAGGGTCAGATACGTGGACACCACCTCTTGGCCGGGCTGCTGGACTGGCGAGAGCAAGGGCGATGCATGGATCGAGTTCCGGGCACGGCTGTTGCCGGTCGTCCGACAGACGGTCCGGCAGTGAGCCCGGAACCGGATCGAATCAGATGGCGGCGGCAGCCGGGTCGGCGTCGAGCCACTGGACGCCGTACCGGCGCATGTCCTCGATCAGGGGGACCAGGTCGCGGCCCTTGTCGGTGAGGGCGTAGGTGACGCGGGGCGGCACCTCGGGGAAGGTCTTGCGCTCCACGATCCCCTCGTCCTCCAGGGTACGGAGACGCAGGGAGAGGGTGCGGGGGCTGATCCCCTCCAAGGAACGCTCGAGCTCACAGAAGCGGCGGCTTTCGTCGGCGAGGTCGCGGATAACGAGGAGAGTCCATTTGCCGGAGATGACGTCTGCCGTGCGGCAGACGGGGCATTGATCGTTGTCGATTGCGCTCATGGTTTCAAGCGGACCGGGGTCGGGGGCGCTCTCGGCGGGCGGTCGGGACGAGCCCGGGCCGAAGCCGGCCGGTCACTTCAACAAGTATAGGCACATGGCTTCACTTACTGAAGCGAATCGGGGGTCAGAAGCGATCGCCGCCGTTCCCTTCCCCGGGCTCAGATCAGCCCGAAGGGCGCGAGCCATGCGACCGGGACGGCACCGAGCGCGAGGAACGGGGCCAACGGCAGGGCGACCCGGCCCGGAGGCGTCCGCGTGGACAGGGAGATCATGGTCCCGGTCAGCGCGGCCAGGCCCAGGGCGAGCAGCAGCGCGGTCCAGACGGCGACCCCGAGGAAGGTCCCGATCACCGCGACCAGCTTGACGTCGCCCATGCCCATCCCGTCCGGACGGGCCAGTGCGACGACCAGCAGCGGCAGCGCGGCCATGACCCCGAAGGCGGCGGCCTTCCCCATCCCGGCGGCCCCTCCCCCGGCCGCGGCGACGCCGAGCCCCAGCAGCCCGGCCGTACCGGTCAACCGGTTCGGGATCTCCCGCCGGCGAAGATCGGTGACCGAGGCGACGGCCACGGTCGAGGTCAGCAGCGTGGCCGCGGACAGCGCCGCAAGCAGAGAGCTGTCGTTCGTCTCGATCACCGCTCCCCACCGTGACCGAACTTCGCTCACAGGTGGTGCGACGGACCTGACGATTCCTCGACGTCGAAGTCAAGGGATGCAACGAAAAGGACCGGCCGGGGCCGGTCCTTTCGAAGTGACGTCGCGTCAGGAGGTCGACGCTCCTGATCAGGTCGCCTCGCGCAGCTTCTGCGCCTCGTTCAGAGACTGCAGCTTCTTCAGCGACTGGTTCTCGATCTGACGGATCCGCTCACGGGTCACGTTGAAGGTGCGCCCGACCTCGTCGAGGGTGCGCGGATGCTCGCCGCCGAGCCCATAACGGAGCTCAAGCACGCGGCGCTCGCGGTAGGAGAGGTTCTCCAGCGATTCCTTCAGCGCTTCCTTGGTCAGCAGGTCAGCAGCCCGGTCGAAGGGCGACTCGGCCTTCTCGTCGGCGATGAACTGGCCGAACTCGGACTCCTCCTCGTCGCCGACCGGCTTCTCGAGCGAGACGGGCGACTGGGCGGAGCGCTTGATCGAGTCGACTTCCTCGGGGTCGATGCCGGTGACCTCGGCGATCTCCTCCGGGGTGGGCTCACGGCCCAGCTCGGTGACCAGCTTGCGCTCGGCGCGACCGATCTTGTTGAGCTTCTCGACGACGTGGACCGGGATGCGGATGGTCCGGGCCTTGTCGGCCAGGGCACGGGCGATCGCCTGACGGATCCACCAGGTCGCGTAGGTCGAGAACTTGAATC
>JBEBTS010000095.1:0-8779 GCA_040393665.1 Conexibacter woesei | reverse complement strand
CCGCGATCTGGGGGACTAATCCCCGCGATCTGGGGGACCAATTCGCTGGGGCGATCGCTCCAGCCAGGCGTGAGCTATCGCCCCGCGCTCAAGTCAGAGGCGGGTCGTCGGTCGCCCTGCGATCAAGTCGGCGGCAGGTCGTCGATCGCCCTGCGATCGGGCGCGGGTCGGCGGCCGGACGGCCGCGTTCAAACGGTGGGGCTCAGCTGCCCGGGGTCCAGAGGCCGGAGCCGCCGGTGGGGCCGGCTGCGGGCGGCTCCTCGGACGGTCCGTCGGGAGCCGGGCCGCCCGGGGCCTCGCCGCCGCTGCGCTGGGCGTAGAGCAGCTGGATCTGGCTGAGCGGCTCGCGGATCGCGGCCTCGACCTCGGCCGGCAGCAGGTCGACGATCGCCCGCACCGCCTCGATGCCGATCCGCGCCTGCTCCAGGTCGACCTCGTCCTCCTTGACGATCCGACGCGCGCTCAGGTTCAGCACGGAGGCCACCGTCTGGGCGAGCAGGTCCTCGACCCGGATCTCCTTCATCTGCTGCTCGAGCATCTCGCGCTCGGCCTCAGTCAGCTCGGGGGGCGGTCCGCCGGCTTCCGCGGCGGGATCGTTCGGCGTCTGATCGTTCCGAGGTTCGTCAGTCATGTCCCCACTCTACGGTTCGACCGCGTCGGCCGGCGCAAAGGTCCTCGCGGTCTCGGCCACGGCCTGGCGGTAGACGTCCTCGACCGAGTGCCCGGCCACGAGTTCGGCACGCATCCGCTGAGCCCCGTTCCGCTCCGGCAGGTCGACCTCGATCCCGAGCTCGGCCCGGGCCGGGCCGGTCCACTCGATCACCTCGTCGAGCAGCTGCCGCGTCTCGATCTCGCGACGGCCGCGGAAGTCGATCATCTTGCCGTCCATCCCATATCGGATCGCCCGCCACAGGTTTTCCTCGATCTGACGGCCGCGCAGAGGCTGCTGCCCGTCGAGCCGCCCCTCGTCCAGGTCGAGTGCGGTCTGGGCGACGATCGCGGTGATCAGGCCGGCCAGCGCGGTCGACTCCCGGCCGGTGGTCTGAGCGTCGCAGATCCGCACCTCGACGGTTCCGAAGGCGTGGTGCGGACGCACGCTCCACCAGAGCTGGGTCGCCTCGACGACCGAGCCGAACAGCTTCAGGTCGTCGATGAACCCGGCGTACTCGTCCCAGGTCCGGAAGGTGCCCGGCACCCCGCAGCGAGGGAAGGTACGGGTGAATATCTCAGTCCGGACCGAGGCCAGGCCGCTGTCCTGGCGGTCGAGGAAGATCGAGTTGGCGGAGACCGCGAGCAGGATCGGCAGCCGCTCCCGCAGCCAGTCGTTGACCGCGATCGCGCGGTCGGCGCCGCGGATCCCGACGTGGACGTGGAGGCTCCAGGTGTTGTTGCGGCGGGCGACCCAGCCGAGATCCTCCTTCAGCCGCTGGTAGTGCGGCGTGTCGATGATCTCCTGGTCCAGGTAGTCGGCCCACGGATGGGTCCCGGCCGAGGCCAGCACCACCCCGTGGGACTCGGCCAGGGCGAACAGGTGACGCCGCTTCTCGGCCTGGAGCGAGTGCGCCTCGGCCATCGACTCGGCCCGCCCGGACCGGATCTCGATCTCGGAGGCGATCAGCTCGCCCGCGGCCGAGCGGGCCAGCACGGGATCGTCCTGGGCGGCGGCGTAGAGCTCCGGGAACCGGTCGACCAGGTTCAGCGAGCGCGGGTCGAGGATCGCGAACTCCTCCTCGATCCCGATCGTGAAGTCGCGAGAGGCGTCGAACACCTCGCGAACCGCATCCATTTCCAGCAGGCCGTGGTCGGACAACAGACTCAGGAAAGGTAGAAGTACAGGGCGTAGAGCAGGTCGACGGCCGGGCTGGAGGTGTGGACGGTGACCTCGGGCGGGACCTGGAGCAGCTGCTCGGTGTAGTTGAAGATCACGGTCACCCCGGCCTCGACCAAGCCGTCGGCGACCTCCTGGGCGGCCGCGGACGGGACCGCCAGCACCCCGACCACGATTTTCTCCTTCTCGACCGCGTCGCCGAGCTCCCCGAAGTCCCGCACGGTGAGCTGGCCGACCTGCTTGCCGATCATCTCCGGGTCGACGTCGAACATCGAGACGATGCGGAAGCCGTGGTCGGCGAAGATGTCGGACTCGGCGATCGCCTGGCCGAGCCGGCCGGCGCCGAAGAGGGCGATGTTGTGGTGCCCCGCGGTCCGCATGATCTTGCGGATCTCGTCGATCAGGTAGTCGATCCGGTACCCGACGCCGCGCTTGCCGAACTTGCCGAAGCCGGACAGGTCCCGGCGGATCTGGGTCGGGTTGATGTGGGTGTACTCGGAGAGCTCCTGCGAGGAGATCGTCTCCCGGCCCATCTTGCGGGCCTGGATCAGCACCTGGAGGTATCGCGAAAGCCGTGCCGCGACGCCGAGCGAGAGCCGCTCGCCTTCGCCCACCGCCAGGGGGTTCGATTCCTCTCGTGATTTTGAGGGGGGGCTCATGCGCCTCTCAGCGTACCTTTCCGGCAGCCAGGGCATCCCGGACCGTCTCCGGCTCGAAGAAGATCACGCAGACCTCCCGCCCGTCGACCTCGACCACCGGGATCCGTTCCAGGTGCCGCCGGTGGAGGTCGTCGTCGGACTCGATGTCGACCAGCTCCAGGTCCGCCTCCGGGAAGTCCGCCATCACCCGGGCCAGGTCCGCCTCCGCCTCCTCGCACAGGTGGCAGCCGTCGCGCATCAGCAACCGCACCCGGGACCCGTCGGGACGAGCCCCTGCGGCGCTCACCGTCGACCCCGGGGGCCGGTCGCGAAGGCGTCGAACGAGAGGTACCCGGGCCAGGCCAGCGGCTCGGAGTGCCGGGCCGCGGCGCCGATCATCGCCGCGTTGTCGGTGCACAGCTCCCGCGAGACCAGCTTCAGCTCCACCCCGCGTCGATCGCACAGCTCCTGGACCGCGGCCCGCAGCGGACCGTTGGCGGCCACCCCGCCGCCGAGGGCGACGGCCGGCCAGGGCTCCCGCTCCAGTGCCCGGCGCAGCTTGGTCACGAGCTGATCGACCACCGCGCCCTGGAACCCCGCGGCAAGGTCGGCCCGACGCTCCGCCACGCCCTCCTCGCCCAGCTCGCGGCAACGGTAGACGAGGGCCGTCTTGAGACCGCTGAAGCTGAAGTCCAAGCCCGGGTCGCGGCTCATCGCTACCGGGAACTCGAAGGCGCCGGGATCGCCGTCCGCGGCCAGCCGCTCCAGCGCCGGCCCGCCCGGGTATCCGAGCCCCAGCATCCGGGCCGCCTTGTCGATCGCCTCGCCGGCCGCGTCGTCCAGGGTCTCGCCGAGCACCTCGAAGCCCGAGCGGTCGCGGACCGCGGCCAGCATCGTGTGCCCGCCGGAGGCGATCAGGCAGAGGAAGGGCGGTTCGAGCGGATCCGGCTCGAGGAAGTTAGCGGCGACGTGGCCGTGGAGGTGATCGGTCGGGATCAGCGGGAGGCGACGCGGCGCGGCGATCGCCTTGGCCGTGCTCAGCCCGACCAGCAGGGCCCCGATCAAGCCGGGTCCGGCGGTCACCGCGACGGCTTCGATCTGGTCCAGGCTGGTGCCGGCGTCGGCCAGCGCCGCCTCGACCACCGGGACCATCAGCTCGACGTGGTGCCGGGAGGCGACCTCCGGGACCACCCCGCCGTAGCGGTCGTGGACGGACTGGGACGAGATCACGTTGCTGAGGATGCGGTCCCCGTCCAGGACGGCGGCGCAGGTGTCGTCGCAGGAGGTCTCGATCGCGAGCAGCGGCACTGCTACTTTCCCGGGAGGCCGAGGCTGTCGGGCGGCACCCCGGCGAGCACCGGGTCGCCCTTCCACATGATCAGGGCGTCCTCCCCGTTGTCCGGGTAGTAGCCCTTGCGCAGGCCCAGGGAGACGAACCCGAACCGCTCGTAAAGGCCGATCGCGGACCGGTTCGAGGGCCGGACCTCGAGCGTCACCGGGGTCTCGTCCTCGAGCCGGGAGAAGGCGGCGTCGATCAGCGTGGAGGCGATCCCCCGCCGGCGCTGCTCCGGGGCGACCGCGATCTTCATCAGGTGCCAGGCCTGGTCGTACCGGGAGAGGATCACGCAGCCGATCACCCGTTCCTCCTCGACGGCGGCCAGCGTGACGCCGGACGTCCGGGACATCTCCAGCACGAACATGCCGACCGACCACGGGCTGGAGAAGGAACGCCGCTCGATCGAGACCACCGCCGGCAGGTCGGCGTATCCGAGCTCGCGGATCGCGACCCCGGACGGGGTCCCGGGAGACGCGGGTTCAGGTGGGGCCGGGGTCGCGGCCGTCTCGTTCAAGCCAGAGTTGGGCATCGGGGACACGCAGATAGATCGGTTCGAGGGGTTTTCCGGGCTGGCTCCGGGCGGCCCCGGCGCCCAGCTCGCAGACGGCGCGGCCGGACAGCCGATTGAGGGCCGACCCGGGGCCTGGAACCTCGATCCCAGCCCGGTCGAGTTGATCGACGAATCGTACCGCCCCGGGTCCCCCGACCATCGGCGGCTGCGGCAGCCGGGCGGTGATCTCCCCGATCCGGGCGACCAGATCCTCCGGCGACCCGACGAAGGGCGGCTCCAGCTCCCGGCCCATCGGGTTGTAGAGCCCCGCGAACACCTCGCCCCTGCGGGCATCCAGCACCGGCATCACCGGGCCCGAGGCGCCGGCCTCCCGGGCGATGCCCACCGCCAGCGCGGCCAGGGTCGAGACGCCGACCGCCGGCACCCCGGTGGTGAGCGCGAGTCCGCCCGCGGTCGCGACGCCGATCCTGATCCCGGTGAAGGTCCCCGGGCCGAGCCCGACCGCGATCCGGTCGACCTCGCCCCAGCCGCCCAGCGCGTCCGCCGCCTCGCCCGCCGCGTCGAGCAGGGTCTGGCTGTGGAGCGGCCGGCCCGATTCGCCCGGGGCGATCGACGCTTCCGCCACGACCCGGTCGCCGTCCAGGCCGGCGACGACCGTGTCGTCGGTGGCGGTGTCGAAGCCGACCGTCTTCACCGGCCGCACCGGTAGTCTGGGCAGTTCCGACCAACCCCTTCACGAACCCACCCCGAAGAGGACACGATGATCTCAAAGAAACTGAACATGGCCGTCGCAATTCTCGCAGTGGCAGCGCTCGGCGGATTCGCGGCCGGCTGCGGCGACGACTCCAGCAACGACTCGGACAAGCTGAAGGAAGAGGCCAGCAAGATGATCGAGCAGGCCAAGGAGCAGGCGAAGCAGCAGGGCCAGGAGTACGCGGATCAGGCCAAGCAGCAGGCCAAGGAAGCGACCAACAGCGAGGCCCAGAAGGCCCTCGACGCCGCGCAGAAGCAGATCGAAGAGGCCCAGAAGAAGGCCAACGAAGCGATCGACCAGGCCGGCCAGTAACCGGCCGGCAGTGACCTCAGCCGGCCGGGCCCGCCAAGGGGCCGGCCGGCCTGATCGTCCGGCTGCCCTCGTCGCGATGCTCGACCGTCACCTCCAGCAACCGGGTGGCGACGGTCGCGAGATACCCCTCCGCCCCTTCGGGCCACTCGACGAAGGCGATCCGGTCCCCGCCGAAGTACTCGGCGAGCAGGCCGGGATCCTCGTCCTCGATCGCCTCCAGCCGGTACAGGTCCAGGTGCGAGACCGGCAGCGGGTCGACGGCCCCGTCCATCCACGGAGCCGACCCCGAGTAGACCCGACCGATCGTGAAGGTCGGCGAGGGGATCGCCCCCCGCACGCCGAGCTCCCGCATGGCGGCGCGGATCAGGGTCGACTTGCCGGCGCCGACCTCGCCGTGCAGCAGGACCACGTCGCCAGGCCGCAGCCGGCGGGCGAGCTCGCCTCCGGCGCGCTCGGTCTCCTCGCTGCCGCGGGCCACCAGGTCGCCTGACCCGGGCTCGCCGAGCTCGTCCCGGCGGCTCACGCGGGAGCCGATCGCTCGGGGACGGGGGCCGGACGTGCCGGGCGTTGTCGGGGGGGCTGCATGGCGGGAGCCTATAATTGCCGAGGGCCGCTACCCGGACCGTCGGGACCGGACCCTGGAAACTCACCCGGCAGCATCGAATCGAAACCCCACCGCACCGTCTGGTATCGCCGACAGGGAACTGGAACGGACCATGGAATCTCACACCGAACCACGTGACGAAATCGTCATCGTCGGCCCCGGCAGGGTCGGGCGCTCACTGGCGGCCGCGGCCGTCGAAGCCGGGCTTCGGGTCGAGCTGATCGGCCGCGAAGAGCTGGCCGGCCGTCCCTCCCTTTCGAACCGCGTCGTCCTGCTCTGCGTCCCCGATGACGCGATCGCATCGGTCGCCGCCCGCATCGGCCAGCTGACCGAGGCCGCCCCCGCGCTCCGGGTCGGTCACGTCTCCGGTGCGACCACCCTCGACGCCCTCGCGCCGGGCGGGGCGAGGTCCCGTTTCTCGCTCCACCCGCTGCAGACCTTCCCCGGCCCCGCGACCGACCTCTCCGGCTGCCCCGCCGCGATCGCCGGTGACGACGCCGACGCGCTCGACGCGACCGAGCGGCTGGCCCGCGCCCTCGGCATGGACCCGTTCCGGATCGCCGAGGAGGACCGGGCGGTCTACCACGCGGCCGCCGCGATCGCCTCGAACTTCCTGGTCACGCTGGAGCAGACCGCGACCGAGCTGCTCGGCGGGATCGCGGTCGAGCACCCTCGCCGCGTGCTGGCCCCGCTGGTCGGCCGCACCCTCGCCAACTGGACGGAGCAGGGGGCCGCGGCGCTGACCGGCCCGATCGCCCGCGGGGACGAGCGCACCGTCGCCACCCACCGCGCCGCCCTGGCCGAGCGGCGGCCCGACCTGGCCGGGCTCTACGACGAGCTGGCCGCCCGCACCCGCGCGATCGCGGCCGACGCCGGTTTTCCCGCCGCCGGATCCGGGGAGGTCAGGGGATGAAGGTCCTGCGCACCCCGGCCGAGATCCACGAGTTCCGGGATGCCGCCCGGCGGGAGGGCGTCACGGTCGGGCTGGTCCCGACGATGGGCTACCTCCACCGGGGCCACGTCTCGCTGCTCGACGGCGCCCGCCGGGAATGCGACCGCGTCGTGATGAGCCTGTTCGTCAACCCGACCCAGTTCCGTCCCGGCGAGGATCTCAGCGTCTATCCCCGGGACGAGGAGCGCGATCTCGCCATCGCGGAGGAGGCCGGGGTCGACGTCGTCTACGCGCCGCAGCCGGAGGACGTCTACCCGTCCGGCTTCGCGACCAAGGTCGAGGTGGAGCGGCTGACCGACGTGCTCTGCGGCAGCGAGACCAGCCGCGGCCCGGGCCACTTCGCCGGGGTGACCACGATCGTCGCCAAGCTGCTCAACGCGGTCGATCCGGACCGCGCCTACTTCGGCCAGAAGGACGCCCAGCAGGCGCTGGTGATCCGGCGGATGGCGGAGGACCTCGAGTTCCGCACCCGGATCGTGGTGCTGCCGACCGTGCGCGAGGACGACGGTCTCGCGATGAGCTCGCGCAACGCCTACCTCTCCCCCCAGGCCCGCGAGCGCGCGACCGCGATCTGGGCGGCCCTGGTCGAGACCGAGACCGTCTGCGCCGAGGCCGGGCTCCAGGCCGCGCTCGCGGCGGGCCGCCGGCACCTGGAGCTGGCCGGGATCGTCCCCGAGTACTTCGAGGCCCGGTTCCCGGGCACCTTGGACCCAGCCGCCGATGACGGCGACGAGCCGATCCTGGTCGCGGTTGCGGCCCGGGTCGACGGCACCAGACTGATCGACAACATCCTGATCGAACCGAATCGCGACGCGAGGAGCACCACATGAGTTCCGGAACCCGACCCGACAAGGCACAGGAAGCCTCCCGTAAACCGATGACGATCACCCGTCTCGCGGAGATGAAGTCCGCCCGCGAGCCGATCGCCATGATCACCGCTTACGACTTCCCCTCCGCCCAGGTCGCGGAGGAAGCCGGCGTGGACGTCGTCCTGGTCGGTGACTCGGCCGCCAACTGCGTGCTCGGCTACGACAGCACGGTGCCGGTCGGCATGGACGAGATGACGATGCTGGCCAAGGCGGTCCGCCGTGGGCTCAAGACCCCGCTGCTGGTCGGCGACCTCCCGTTCGGCTCCTACGAGGCCTCGGACGAGCTGGCGATCGCGTCGGCCCAGCGCCTGGTCAAGGAGGCCGGTTGCGACGCGATCAAGCTGGAGGGCGGTGGCACCTCGGCCGCCCGGGCCCGGGCGATCATCGACGCCGGGATCCCGGTGATGGGCCATGTCGGCCTGACCCCCCAGACCGCGACGGCGCTGGGCGGCCTCAAGGCGCAGGGACGCACCGCCTCCAAGGCGATCAAGGTCGCCGAGGACGCGATCGCGCTCGACCAGGCCGGCTGCTTCTCGATCGTGATCGAGGCGGTGCCGGAGGCCGTGACCGAGCTGATCGTGGCCAAGGTCGAGGCGCCGACGATCGGCATCGGGGCCGGCAACGAGACCGCCGGGCAGGTCCTCGTGCTGCACGACCTGGCCGGGATCAACCACGGTCACGTCGCCAAGTTCGTGAAGCGGTACTCGGACGTCCGCTCCGAGATGCTGCGAGGCGTCTCCGGTTACGTCGAGGAGGTCCGCAGCGGGGTGTTCCCGGCGCCGGAGCACGTCTACAGCGTCGAGCCGTCGGAGCTGGAGGGGCTGCGTCAGCGGCTGAACCGTGAGGACATCGAGCCCAGCCACTCCTCCTGGGACTGGGAGCCGTTCAGCCAGTAGGTCTGGGCACCTGGCTTGGTGGTTTGGGCCGGGGGGCGGGTGGTCGCGCCGCGCCGGGTGCCGCCGACGACGGTCACCA
>JBEBTS010000094.1:0-8873 GCA_040393665.1 Conexibacter woesei | reverse complement strand
CAGGAGATCTCGATGATCAAGGTGGTCGCCGCCAACATGGTCAT
This sequence comes from Conexibacter woesei, assembly GCA_040393665.1. Lineage (GTDB taxonomy): Bacteria > Actinomycetota > Thermoleophilia > Solirubrobacterales > 70-9 > 67-14. The sequence continues at coordinate 8,829 of JBEBTS010000094.1, read as the reverse complement.
GGACGTGCTCGACCGCGCGATCCAGGTCCACGGATCGCTCGGCATGACCGACGACACGCCGCTCTCGATGATGTGGCGCTTCAGCCGGATGCTCCGCCTGGCCGACGGCCCGGACGAGGTCCACAAGATGGTGATCGCCCGCCGCGAGGTCGGACGGGCGGTGAAGCAGCGGGACGCCGTCTAGGCGACCCGCTCCACGGCTTCGGCGGCGGCCCCGGCGAGCGCCCTCACGGTGCTCTCGAACTCTTCGCCGGCGCTCTCGCCCTGGCCGTACTGCCCCGCCTGGAACCGGGCCAGCACGCCCTCGATGATGATCGCCAGCTTCCAGTAGCCGAGCGCGACGAAGTAGTCGAGCTGGGAGATGTCCCGACCGGACACCTCGGCGTAGTGGGCGGCCAGGTCGCGCTTCAGCGGGAAGCCGGGCTCGGTCGTCGCCGGCTGGAGCAACGGCACCGAGTCCGAGCCGGGGTCGATCCAGTACACCATCAAGAGTCCGAGGTCGGCCAGCGGGTCGCCGAGCGTGCACAGCTCCCAGTCGACCACGGCCGCGACCTCGCCGGTCGGGCTGTAGATCACGTTGTCGAGGCGGTAGTCGCCGTGCACCAGGGTCGTCGCCGACTGGGGCGGGGCCAGCTCGACCAGCCGGGAGTGGACCTCCTCGATCAGCGGCAGCTCGCGGGTCTTCGACTTCTCCCACTGCCCGGACCACCGCTTGAGCTGACGGGCGACGTATCCCTCCCGCGGCCCCAGGTCGCCCAGGCCGACCGCGTCGGGGTCGACCGAGTGGATCGCGGCCAGCGTCTCGATCAAGCCCTCCCCGAGCTGCTGCCGCTGCTCCGGCGACGGGAACAGCGCCGCCTGCAGCGGCGAGCGGACCACCGGGCCCTCGACGAACTCCATCGCGTAGAACGGCGCCCCGGTCACGGCCTCGTCCTCGCAGTAGCCGACCACCGGGGGAACCGGCACGTCGGTGTCGGCCAGGGCGGTGACGACCTTGACCTCGCGTCCCATGTCATGCGCCGAACCGAGCCGCACCCCGAGCGGCGGCCGCCGGAGGACCCAGCGCGCGCCGGACTGGTCGGTGACCAGGAAGGTCAGATTGGAAAGCCCGCCGTGGATCTTCTCGTAGTCCAGCGGCGGCTCGATCCCGGGGACCCGACCCCGGAACCACTCCTCGAGCGAACCGTGCGATATTCCGTCGGTTTCAGGATTCATGCCCGGGAGCTTAGGACCTATCCCGGTGGGGCCGCGCGCCCTTCCTGCCGGATGGGGCCGGGAGGACGGCCGGTAGGGTAGGCCGCGGTGATGCCCGCAGACCAGGAGATCGGCCCCGGCTATCTCGCCGCCGTGCTCGGATCGCTCACCGCGGGGGTCGTTGCGGTCGACGAGGAGTTCGTCGTGACCTGGCGCAACCGGGCGGCCGAGGAGCTGGTCCCGGAGGTCGAGCCCGGCCTCGGGCTGTACGAGGCGCTCGCTCCGGCGGTCCACCAGCAGAAGATCGACCGGCTGATGCTGCGGCGGGAGATGGTGACCATCTCCTTCGGCCCGGACCGGCCGAGCATCGAGTGGCTGAACTGCCGCGAGCCGCTGGCGACCGGCGGCTGGGTGCTGATGCTCTGGCCGTCCGGCTGGACTGACCAGCTCAACGACCGCCGGGTCGCCTTCACCATGGCCGCGTCGCACGAGCTGAGGACCCCTCTGACCGTGCTGCTGGGCTTCGCCGAGCTGCTGCTGATGGACACGGACGGGCTCTCTCCCGGCCAGATCGAGGCGGCGGGGATCATCGAGCAGACGGCCCGTCACCTCGCGACCCTGGTCGACGACATCTTCGACCTGACCCGCAACAGCTTCGGCGAGCTGCGGCTCGCGCTCGCGACGATCGACCCGGCCGAGCTGATCGAGTCGGTGACGGACGCCTTCCGGCCTCAGATCGAGGAGCGCGGCCAGACGCTGATGACCCAGATCGCCACCGGCCTCCCCGCGATCGAGGTGGATCCCAGCCGGATCCGTCAGATCGCCTCCAACCTGATCGGCAACGCCTCGGTCCACAATCCCGCCGGGACGGCGATCTCGGTCGATCTCACCCGGGCCGAGGCAGGGGTCGAGCTCTCGATCGCGGATGACGGCGACGGGATCGGGTTCAGCGACTCCGGGGACGCCTTCCACACCTTCAGCCGCGGCGACTCGGCGATCGAGGGCGACCGGGCCGGAGCGGGGATCGGGCTCTCGATGGCGAAGCGCCTGGTCGAGCTGCACCGCGGCCGGATCGACCTGGAGACCACCCCGGGCACCGGGACCCGGATCACGATCTGGCTGCCGGAGGAGCGGGAGTCCGCCATGACCCCGGGCGAGCCCGGACCGGTATGAGCCGGATCCTCGCGGTCGAGGACTCGGGCGCGATCCGGCTGCTGCTGGTCCGGCGGCTGGAGCTCGCCGGTCACGAGGTGCGGACCGCGACCGATGGCGTCCAGGCCATCCAAGAGCTGGAGAGCCCCGGCCCGGACGGGCCGCCCGACCTGATCCTGCTCGACCTGACCATGCCGCAGCTGGACGGGGCGGGGACCCTCCCGGCGATCCGGCGGCTGGCGCCCGGCGTCCCGGTCATCCTGGTCAGCGCCCAACCCGACCTCGACCGGATCGAGGCGATCGCCGAGGTCGAGGGCCGGGTGCCGAAGCCGATCGACTTCACCCTGCTGCTCGACCTGATCGCCGAGCTGACCGCCCCGGGGTAGGCCGGGGCGGCGTCGGATCAGCTGCGGGCGATCTCCACCCGGATCTCGCCGTCCATGAGACGGGTGCCGTCCAGGTACTCCACGGTCCGGTCGGCGAGCTCCCCGTCCACCTCCACGAACGAGAAGCGGTCCAGCACCCGGACGTCGGCGATCGACTCGTCCTCGAGCAGCGCGCCTTCGCGCAGCGCCCAACGGAGGTCGCGCTCGGTGATCCCGGAGCGGAGGCCCCGGTTGAAGAAGAGCTTGACCTGGCCCTCGGCGGCCTCGGTCGGAGCCTCGCCGTCGGTGCGGGCCTCGTCGGCCGCCGCTTCCCCGGCCGTGGCCTCCACGGTCTCGTCGACTTCCTCGACGGTGTCGTCCAGCGGGACCCGCTTCTCGCCGCGGCGCCGCCGGCGGGGCGGACGAGCGTGCTCGATCCGGTCCTCGGGGCTCTCCCAGGCGGTGATCGAAGCCTTGACGTCGGACTTGATCTGTTCGAGGTCCTTGCGCTGGTCCGGGGTGACGAAGGTGATCGCCCGGCCGGTGCGGCCGGCGCGGCCGGTACGCCCGATCCGGTGGACGTACGTCTCCGAGGAGTTCGGGATGTCGTAGTTGACGACGTGGGTGACGTGGTCGACGTCGAGCCCGCGGGCGGCGATGTCGGTCGCCACCAGCAGCTTCACCCGGCGGCCCTTGAAGGCCAGCATCACGCCGTCGCGGACGCCCTGGCTGAGGTCGCCGTGCAGCGCCTTCACGTCCAGGCCGCGGTTCTTCAGCTCCCGCTCCAGCCGGGCCGCGCCCAGCTTGGTCCGGCAGAACAGGATCGCCTGCTCCGGGTCCTCGGCCTTGACGATCTCGACCAGGCGGTCGACCTTCTCGCGGCCGGGCACCTCGACGTAGGCCTGGACGATCGCGTCGACCGTCAACGTCTTCGGGGTGATCGAGATCATCACCGGGTCGTACATGTAGGTCTCGGCGAGCCGCTTGACCGGGGGAGGCATGGTGGCGGAGAAGAGCGCGGTCTGGCGGCCCGAGGGGCACATGCGCAGGATCTTCTCGACGTCCTCGAAGAAGCCGAGGTCGAGCATCTCGTCGGCCTCGTCGAGCACCACGAAGCGGGCCGCGGTCAGGACCAGCGAGCGGCGGGAGATCAGGTCCTTCATCCGGCCGACCGTGGCCACGACCACGTGGGCGCCGGAACGGAGCTGGGCCTGCTGGCTCCGGATCGGGGCGCCGCCGAAGACGGCGACGACCTCGATGTCGAGATGCTCCGCGTAGGAGCGGAGCGCCTGGGTGACCTGGATGCAGAGCTCACGGGTCGGGGTGAGCACCACCGCCTGCACCTCGTCGTTGTCCGGGTCCAGGTACTGCAGCATGGGCAGGCCGAAGGCCGCGGTCTTGCCGGTTCCGGTCTGTGCCTGCCCGATCACGTCGTGGCCGGCCAGGAGCGGCGGGATCGCCTCTTCCTGGATCGGGCTGGGGGTGTCGAAGCCGATCTCGTCGATCGCCTGCTGAATTTGCGGCGAGAGGCCGAGGTCCTTGAAGGTAGTCACAATGAGGGATCCAACAGGATTTTGCCCATGGTGCGCCGTGCGGCCAGGTCCCGGTGGACCTGGGGCGCCTCCTCGAGCGGGTGAGTTCCACCGACCACGGTCTTCAGCTCGCCCCGGGCGGCGGCGCCGAGCACGCGCTCCAGGCCCTCCTTGGCGAGCTGCGGCTGCATCAGGAGATGGACCATCCAGAAGCCGATCACCGCACGGCTGTGGCGCATCAGATGGCCGGTCTTGACGGTGTTCTCCTCCCGGGACGCGATGCCGAAGGTGACCAGCCGCCCGAACGGGGCGAGCGCCCGCAGGCAGTCCTCGAACGGCTTGCCGCCCGCCATCTCCAGCACGACGTCGACCGGCTTGCCGCCGTTCGCCGCCAGGATCTCGTCCTTCAGGTTCTCACTGCGGGAGTCGAGCGCGACGTCGGCTCCGAGCGAGAGGGTGAGCTCCCGCTTCTCCTCGGAGGAGGCGAGGGCGATGATGTTGCCGGCCCCCATCGAGCGGGCGACCTGGACGGCGAGGCTGCCGGTGCCGCCGGCCGCGGCGGCGACGACGACCGACTCGCCCGGCTGCATCCGCGCCGAGATCCGGAGGATGGCGTCGGCAGTGAGTCCCTGGATCAGCATCCCGACGGCCTGTTCGTCCGCGACCTCGTCCGGGATCGGGACCAGCATCGCGTCCGGCACGGCGGCCATCTCGGCGTAGGCGCCGTTCGGCACGATCGCGGCGACCCGGCGGCCGTCCTCGGTGCGGCCGACCAGCTCGGCCCCGGGGATCAGCGGCAGCTCCTGCTTGGCCAGGTAGTCGTTGCGGGTTGCGTGGGTATCGGCGTAGTTGACCCCGGTCCGGCTGATCCGGACCACGGACTCGCCCGGGCCGGCCACCGGCTCGGGCAGATCGACGAGATCCATCACTTCCGGTCCGCCGAATTCGGTTATCTGAATCGCTTTCACCCGTCCATCTTGCCACGGACCCCCGATTCCGACCCGATCCGGTCGGTCGGCGACCGGCGACGGCGTTCGAGGACGGCGTCTCGGCCACAGGCTTTAGGATCCTGGCTTCGGACCGTTCCGCGCGGCCCAACCACCGCGGATCGGCATCAACTCGTGACCGAAAGGCCATCCCTTGTCGCTGACCGTCGTCGGATCCATCGCTTTTGACGCCGTCCTCACCCCCTTCGGCGAACGGTCCCGCATGCTCGGCGGCTCGGCGGTCCACTTCTCGCTGGCCGCCTCGTTCTTCACCGACGTGCGGGTGGTCGGCCCGGTCGGCGACGACTTCACCCAGGACGAGCTCGACGTGCTCGAGAACCGCGGCGTGATCACCGAGGACATCGAGCGGGTGGAAGGGGCCAAGACCTTCTTCTGGAAGGGCCATTACGAGTACGACCTGAACACGGCCCACACCGACGACACCCAGCTCAACGTGTTCGGCGACTTCGAGCCGAAGCTGTCCGAGGCCTCGAAGGGGTCCGACATGCTGTTCCTGGCGAACATCCAGCCCGACCTCCAGCGTCAGGTCCGGTCCCAGTGCGGGAACGCCCGCTTCGCGGCCCTCGACTCGATGAACCTGTGGATCGACATCGCCAAGGACTCGCTCCTGGCGGCGATCTCGGAGGTCGACTGCGTGCTGATCAACGACGCCGAGATCCGGCAGCTCACCGGCGAGCCGAACCTGGCCCGCGCCGCCAACGCGGTGATGGAGCTGGGCCCCCGCGCCGTGATCGCCAAGCAGGGCGAGTACGGGGCCGCGCTGTTCACCCCGAACGGCTTCTTCGCCCTGCCGGGATTCCCGCTGGAGGACGTGCGCGACCCGACCGGGGCGGGCGACAGCTTCGCCGGCGGCTTCCTCGGGTACCTGGACGGCGAATGCGAGGTGGTCGACCAGCAGGCGCTGCGCAACGCGATGGGCTACGGCACCGTGCTGGCGTCCTACAACGTGGAGGAGTTCGGCACGGAACGGGTCAGCCGCCTCACCCGCGACGAGATCGAGTCGAGGCTCGAGGCGCTGCGCTCGATGACCGACTTCCGCGCTCCCGCGATCTGAGCCGGGCCCGACATCGCCGACGCTCCCGATCAGGCCGGACGGGGGCGCCAAACTGCGATACTGGCCCGGAATAGAAATCTGAGGAAAGCGATTCCCAGGAGGACGAGGCAAAGCATGGCGACCGAAGAACAGACCGAAGCGCCCGAGGTGGGCGACGTAGGTGACGTAACCGGAGGCAACGACACCCTCACGGTCACGGACAACCGGACCGGACGGACCTACGAGCTGCCGATCGAGGACGACACGATCCACGCGCTGGATCTCCGGCAGATCAAGGTTCACGAGGACGACTTCGGGATGATGTCCTTCGACCCGGCCTTCACCAACACGGCTTCCTGCCGCTCGGCGATCACCTACATCGACGGCGAGGCGGGGATCCTGGAGCACCGCGGCATCCCGATCGAGCAGCTCTGCGAGAAGTCGACCTACCTCGAGGTCTCCTACCTGCTGGTCTACGGCGAGCTGCCGACCCGCCCGCAGCTCGAGGCCTGGGTCCACGACGTCACCCACCACACCTACGTCCACGAGGACATCAAGAAGTTCCTCTCCGGCTTCCGGTACGACGCGCACCCGATGGGCATGCTCCTCGCCTCGGTCGGCGCCCTCTCGACCTTCTACCCGGACAGCAACCAGATCGACGACCCGGTCGAGCGCTACCTGGCGACGATCCGCCTGCTGGCGAAGATGCCGACCCTGGCCGCCTTCGCGCAGCGCCACAACATGGGCCTGCCGTACGTCTACCCGGACAACGACCTGTCCTACACCGAGAACTTCCTCTCGATGATGTTCAAGATGACGGAGACCAAGTACCAGCCCGACCCGCGGGTCGCGCGGGCGCTGGACGTCCTCTTCATCCTGCACGCCGACCACGAGCAGAACTGCTCGACCAGCGCGGTGCGGGGCGTCGGCTCCTCCGACGTCGACCCGTACTCCGCGGTCGCCGCCGGCATCGCCGCCCTCTACGGCCGCCTGCACGGCGGCGCGAACGAGGCCGTGCTGACCATGCTCCGCCACATCGAGAAGGTCGAGAACGTGCCGGACTTCCTCGAGAAGGTCAAGAGCCGCGACGAGAAGCTGATGGGCTTCGGCCACCGGGTCTACAAGAACTACGACCCGCGGGCGCGGATCATCAAGAACCACGCCGACGAGGTCTTCGAGGCGACCGAGTACAACCCGCTGGTCGAGATCGCGATCGAGCTGGAGAAGCACGCGCTGGAGGACGAGTTCTTCGTCTCCCGCAAGCTGTTCCCGAACGTCGACTTCTACTCCGGGATCATGTACGAGGCACTGAACATCCCCCCGGGAATGTTCACCGTGATCTTCGCGATGGCCCGCACCGCCGGCTGGGTCTCCCAGTGGCTGGAGATGATCGACGACCCGGCGAAGAAGATCTCCCGCCCGCGGCAGATCTACACCGGCCCCCGCGAGGCCGGCTACGTTCCGCTCGGCGACCGCACCGGCCCCGACACGATCTCCGGCCCGACCGGCACCCGCCCCTCCTGAGGGCGGGTCGGGGGCCCGGTCCCGGCGGATCCTGAGCCGAGCGCCGCATCGCGATGGCCAAGTGGAAGCTCACAGTGCGCGAGGGATCCAAGGTGAGTCGCAGGGGCTTCGCCGACCTCGAAGATGCCCTCACGGCGGCGCAGGAGGCCGCAGAGGAGGTCCTGGGCACGCCGTCGCTCAAGGCGGTCAAGGCGTTCCGGGACTATGAGCCGTCCCAGCAGACCAAGGCGCGGATCGAGATCTCGGGCAAGGGCCTGATCAAGCCGCCCACGGCGGGCGTCGACATCCGCGGCGACAACACGGCCGTCGGATACGTCGGCGCCGTCCGTCGCCGGCCCTTCACCGCCGACGGCACCAAGCAGATCTTCGACCGGATCAGGCAGACCCTGCAGGACGGTTGACCCGCCCGGCCCCGGCCGCAGCGGGCGACGGCCGGCCCTATCGTCCCCTCCGCCCCTCACGGGCCTGAGCGTCCGCCGCCTCGCGGGACGCCACCACGAAGCAAGCCGCGGGTCGGATCAGGCAGGCTTTGCAGCATGAGTGATTCCACCGGAGAACAGAAGATCCCCGAAGGCTCCTACGCGGCCGGACGCCGGGTAGCCCTTCCCGCCGGGGCCGAGCAGCCGATCTTGGTATTCGTCAACGGGCAGCAGCAGGTCGAGGGCGACGACTACGACGTCGTCGGCAACGAGGTCGTCTTCACCCGGGAGATCATCAAGGAACAGCTCTCCTTCGCCCGCAAGGCGGCGATGTTCTTCTCGGTCTTCGGCACCTACCGCAAGCACGAGACGATCGACGTCCAGTTCCAGCTCGCGGGCAAGACCGAGCTCGCGGGCGACCTGCCGGTCCGCAAGTAGCGCCCCGCAGCGCCCGCCCCGGTCCCGCCGCCCCGCGACGGGGCCGGTCCATCCCCACGGTCATCCCCTTTAACGGCGAAGGCCCCGGGTCTCACCGGGGGCTTCGCCGTTGCTGGATATGGGGCTGGGGTAGAGCGGTTGATACGGACCGGGGTGGCGGTCGTT
>JBEBTS010000093.1:0-8936 GCA_040393665.1 Conexibacter woesei | reverse complement strand
TCGACGACGAACGACGGCCGGGCCAGGTCCAGCCCCGGCGACGGTCGGTAGAGCGGACGCCGCTCGTGCTCGGGCAGCACCGCCACCATCTGGTGGATCGAGATGTCGCCCCGCTCGAAGGCCAGCGCCGAGGCGGTCATGTACAGGCGCCATATCCGTTCCCGCTCCTCGCCGACCTCGGCGACCGCCAGCTCCGGGTCAGACGCGAGGTTGTCCACCCACCGCCTCAGGGTCAGCGCGTAGTGCTCGCGCAGGGCCTCCACGTCGCGCAGCTCCTGACCGGAGCGCTCCAGCGCCCGGATCACCTTCGCGACCCGGTGCAGCTCCCCGTCCGGGAACACGTAGTGGGTGATGAAGGTGTTGGGCGACTCGTCGTTGGTGTGCTGACGGCAGATCCCGTGGTGGAGCGCCAACCCGCCGGGGCGGCCGAGTGACGCGACCGTCTCCATGTAGCGGTCCAGCATGTTCGACCCGACGTGCTCGAACATGCCGATCGAGGCGATCTTGTCGTACGGCCCGTCGGGGACCTCGCGGTAGTCCTGGATCCGGATCTCACAGCGGTCGGACAGCCCGGCCGCCTCGATCCGCTCGCGGGCCAGCGCGGCCTGCGCCTCCGAGAGGGTGATGCCGACGGCCTTGACCCCGTAGTTGGCGGCGGCATGCATTACCAGCGACCCCCAGCCGCAGCCGATGTCGAGGAAGCGCTCCCCCTCCTCCAGCCGCAGCTTGCGGCAGATCACGTCGAGCTTGCGGGTCTGGGCCTCGTCGATCGTGTCGTCCGGCGACGCGAAGTAGGCGCAGGAGTAGACCATGGTCGGTCCGAGGACCAGCCGGTAGAACTCGTTGGAGACGTCGTAGTGATGGCTGATCGCCTGGCGGTCGCGGCGCAGCGAATGGAGGCGCCCGCCCACCACCGCCTCCGACTCGGGCGGCTTCGGCGGCGGGAACCGGACCACGCCGAGCGAGGCGGCGATGCGGAATGCCTCCAACTTGTCCTTCCAGGGGATGTCGAAGCCGTACATCTTCGCGCCGGCCGTCATCACCCGTTCGATGCTTCCCTCGAGGACCAGGTCACCCGACACGTAGGCGCGGGCAAGCCCCAGCTGATCGGGTCGGCTCACCGCGTAGGTGAGCGCCCGCCGGTCTCGCAGCACGATCGTGTCGGTCGCCGACCCCAGCTCCCCCGAACCGATCTCGCTGCCGTCCCAGAACCTGATCGCGGCGGGCAACCCGCCCCCCAGCCGGTCCTCGGCACGAGACCAGATCGGCACGAATCGTTCGGCGATACCACCGGTTGCGTACATACCGATCGAGCCTAGCCGACGACGATCGGTAAATCGAGGGGAACGCCGCCGAATGGTCGGGAAAATCCCTTCGGTGGGCGCCGCCGGCGCCCCGCGACGGCCTGGCGCGCCAGGTTCTCCATGCAACCGGGATGGGCTCTTAGTGGCTTTTACTGCTAAGTTGCGCGGCAGTTGGGCCGGGAGGAGAGATCCGGCGCGTTCATCATGATGTGGAGGAAGTAATGCCGACTGGAACAGTCAAGTGGTTCAGTGACGAGAAGGGCTTCGGGTTCATCACGCCCGATGATGGTTCGAAGGACGTTTTCGTCCACCACACCGCGATCCAGGCCGATGGTTTCCGGACGCTTGCCGAGGGCGCCAAAGTGAGTTTTGAGTCGGAGGAGGGTCCGAAGGGCCCGTCCGCCGCTTCGGTCGAGGCGATTTAGCGCACCTTCAGTGCCGGGAAACGCCCGCCCTCGCGGCGGGCGTTTCTTGTTAAGCGTGCTTCGGCGCCCGCCCTCGCGGCGGGCGCTTCTCGGTAAGCGTGCGCCGGCGCCCGCCTCGGTGGCGGGCGCGTAGCGTTCAGGCGGAGGCGTCGCCGAAGACCTCGGCCTTGATCAGGGTGATCGACCTGATCACCGAGTCGAGGAAGGGCTCTATCTCCGCGAGCAGGCGCTGGTACTCCGCCTCCCCGTCGGGGGTGATCGAGTAGAACCGGCGGGTGCGCTTGTCCGGGTGCTCCCAGTCGCCCTCGATCAGGCCCTTGCCCTCGAGGTCGCGGAGCAGCGGGTACATCGTGTTCGGGTTGACCGAGATCACCCCCTGGGTCATCTCCTCGATCGCCTCGATCAGCTGGTTGCCGTAGGAGGGCTCCTCGCGGATCAGGTGGAAGACGAGCAGCGGGAAGAGATCCCGGCGCCGCATCTCGCCGCCGAACACGTCGGAGGCGCGACCGCCGCGCTTGCGTCCCGCGCCGGCCGCGGGCAGTCGGTTGGCGGCCTCGGTCGCCTCCGCGACGGCATCGCCAAGCGGTTTCGGACTCTGGTCGGCCACAGCGCGAGTCTACGGGTACGAGGCGTCCAAGGAGGTCGAGACGAGACGGCTCCGGCCCGGCCATTACCCTCAGCTGATGCCTTCCGGCGCCGAACCCCTGTTCCTCGACGAAAACGGATTCTCCGGTCCGGTCGAGGTGCTGCACGTGATCTTCACGGCGCCCGACGACGGCTTCGCGGTGGTCGAGGTCCGGGACGATTCCGGCGAGGAGATCATCGCGACCGGCACCCTCGCCCACCTCAAGCCCGGTGAGCGCGCCCGGCTGAGCGGCGAGTGGCAGCAGCACCAGAAGTTCGGCCAGCAGCTCAAGGTGAACATGGCGGTGCCGCTGGACCCCGGCGACCGGGCCGGCCAGGTCGCCTACCTGAGCTCGCTCCGACACATCGGCCAGGTGCGGGCGGAGGCGCTCTGCGACATGTACGGCCCCGAGGTCCTGGAGAGGATCGCAGAGGACCCCTCCGGCGTGATCGGCTCGCTGCCCAAGCTCGGCGGGAAGCAGGCCGAGGCGGCGGTCGCCAGCTGGTACGAGACCCGGGCCGTCCGGGACCTCCACGTCGAGCTGGGACCGCACGGCCTGGCCCACCTCGCGGGCAAGGTCCACGCGAGGTTCGGCGACCAAGCGCTGCATGTGCTGCGCGACGACCCGTACCGCCTGACCGAGGTGGACGGGGTCGGGTTCGCCCGGGCCGACGTGATCGCCCAGGCCGCCGGGGTGCCGCCCGAGTCCGACCGGCGCGCCCAGGCGGCCGCCTGGTACCTGCTGGGCGAGGCCGAGCGCCGGGGCCACACCCACCTGACCCGGGACGACCTGCTCGGCCGGACCCGCCGGCTGCTCTCGCTGGAGCCGGACCCGGACGTGCTGACCGGCGCGCCGGGGCTCATCACCGAGGACGACCGGGTCTACCGCGAGCACACGCTGAACCGCGAGCTCTGGGTCGCGGCCGAGCTGCGCGACCGGGCCGAGGCGGAGCCGCACCTGGACGTGACCCCGGAGCCGACCGGCGACCAGTCGCTCACCGCCGAGCAGTGGCAGGCGGTCCTCGGGGCCTTCTCCTCGCGGATCTCGGTCGTCACCGGTGGCCCCGGCGTCGGCAAGACCGTCTGCACGAAGGCGATCGTGACCGCGGCCCGGGAGGCCCGGGTGCGGGTCGGGCTGTGCGCCCCGACCGGCCGGGCCGCCCGCCGGATGACCGAGGCGACCGGCTCCGAGGCCCACACGATCCACCGGCTGCTGGAGTGGCGGCCCGGCTCGGAGCCGACCTTCAAGCCGGGGCATCCGCTGCCGCTCGAGCTGCTGATCGTCGACGAGGCCTCGATGATCAACCTGCACATGGCCGAGGTGCTGCTCGGCGGCGTCGGGATCGACACCCACGTCGTGCTGGTCGGCGACGCGGACCAGCTGCCGCCGGTCGGGGCCGGCAAGCCGTTCTCCGACCTGCTCGAGTCCGGCCTGGTGCCCGCCACGCGGCTCACCCACATCTTCCGCCAGGCGGCCCGCTCGATGATCACGACCGCGGCCCACGAGGTGAACCAGGGCCGACCGCCGCACCTCGAGCCGGAGGCCGACCAGGAGCGGGACTTTCATTTCGTCGAACGGGTCACGCCGTCGCGGGTGCGTCAGGCGGTGGTCGAGATGGTCGGCGAGCGGGTCGAGGCGGGGCTCAAGCTCGACCCGATCCGCGACGCCCAGGTGCTGGCCCCGATCTACCGCGGCGAGGCGGGCATCGACGCCTTGAACAAGGAGCTCCAGGGCCGGCTCAACCCGGACGGCAAGCCGGCGGTCAACGACCGCTTCCGGATCGGGGATCGCCTGATCCAGACCCGCAACGCCTACGACCTCGGCCTGATGAACGGCACCATCTGCTTCCTCGTCGACGACGATCCGGACGAGGAGATGGCGGTGCTGGAGACCGACGACGGCCAGCAGGTGATCCTGCCCTGGGACGAGGCCGGCGACCTCCGCCTGGCCTACGCGATCTCGGTCCACAAGTCGCAGGGCTGCGAGATCCCGGTGGTGATCTTCGTCTGCCACCGGTCCCACGCCGGGATGCTGACCCGCCCGTTGATCTACACCGCGATCACCCGCGCCCGCAAGATGTGCGTCCTGGTCGGCGACCGCCCGGCGCTCGAGTCCGGGGTGCGCCGCGACGAGGGCGGCGGCCGCAACTCCTCCCTCGCGATGCGACTGGCCGGCCGGCTCGACCGCTGAGCCGCCTGAGCCCGCGGTTTGCCTCAATACCCGTACAAGGCGAACGGGTTGAGGAACTGCCGCTTCCAGAAGAACTCCCGGTCGACCTCGCTCAGCCCCGCCTGGTCCGACGCATCTCGGAACTGGTGGTTGATCACCTCGATCTGATGGTCCACGATCTCCCGCGCCTCTCTCTCGCTCAGCAGCCAGGCACCCGCCCGCTCCACGCATCCGGCGACCTGGCTGAACCGGAAGCCGTCGTTTCCGATCAACATCGCCTGGGTGGCCTCGCCTCCCGAGCGCGGTGTGGGGCAAATGTCGTATGCGGGGGTCAGGGTCAGCTCACGCCCATCCCAGAAGGCGGAATGGTTGCGAGCGTGGTCGTCGGTGTTCCCGGAAAGGATGTTGAAGGTGAGCCGGCCGAACAGCTCCCGCAGAGTCGCGCGCGGATCCGTGAAGCGGGCGCGGACCTGGCCGGCGAGGTCTTCGTAGCTGGCGTACCTGGCGCCCCACTCGTCCAGACCGAGCACGGTCAAGGCCGAGACCATCGCCCGGCGACCGCCTTGCGCCGTCCGGTCGAAGCGCTCGACCAGGAGGACGTCGCGACCGAGAGCGACGGTCAGCTCCACCTGGGCGACGTCCAGGCCGGCCCGCCTCGCGAGCTCCATGGCGAGGAACTCCCCCTTCACGACCGGGTAGTGATCCGTGGAGGAGCCGAACTTGGCGATCAGGCCACGGCCGGCATCCCGGAGCGACGCTTTCGGACGGGCACCGCCGATCGACGACCCGTGCAGCAGAGCCGCGTCCAGCTCGTCGGACAAGGGGATGCCCGACTCGACCCGCTCTGCCGACTCGACCAGCTCCTCCAGGGTGGCGCCACCGTCATGACGCGGCACGTAATCCGTGGCGGACACCTGGAAGTCCAGGGCGCCTGACCGATCGGATCCCGACTTCAGCAGGTAAGTGAGCAGGTCGAGCCGAGCGGTGTCCGACGCCGCGGACCCGAGCTCCCGGCCGAGGATCACCCGCCGCCCCCAGGCGTCGGGGGCCGCGTCCGCGATGCATCCGGCGACCTCGCCCACCCGGGGCCGGATCCGGCCGGGCTCGAGTGGCAACTCCGGCAGATAGAGCGCGATCGCGTCATCGCGGGCGAGGTAGCTCTTGCCATAGGTGAAGTCGAAGCCGGATCCGAAGCGATCGAGACGTCCGGCGACCACCGGCTCGACGTACCCCGGAAGCCAGACCCAGACGAAGGCCGAGCCTGCGTCAGAAGTCATCGTCCACCTCTGGCCGCGGCCGGACCCTGGCCGGCAGCAGGGTGAGCCGCTCCTCCATCCGCTTCAACTCGTCCCGGCCCGGCCCGGCGGGTCCGGGGAACAACGTGATTCCGAGGATGGTCGCGGTGTCGAAGGCGACGCCGATCCCGACCGAGGGATCGCCCCGCTCGACCTTGGCGACCGTGGCCCGATCCGCACCGACCCGATCCGCCAGCTCCTGGATCGTCCACCTCCGTTCCCGGCGGGCTATCCCAACCTGAGCTCCGAGCAGGGATGCGGCCTCGCGCGTTTGAGGTAGAAAGGTCCGCCTTTTCCTAGCCATTTGTTGATAGTAACACTCATAAGGAACCTCTCCGCTGATTTTATTCATCACAGAAGTTGTAGTTCCGCAATAGAAGCCCCGGCCGGTCGGAGGGAGCAATATCCTCTTCGAATGGAATTCGTGGGGTTCGGGAGGTTGCATTCGTCGTTCTACGCCGTGCGGGCGGTGGCTCTGGCCGCCGTGGTCGCGGCGGTGGCCTGGGCCGCCGGGCCGGGGACGACGGGCGCCGACGCCGCCCAGAAGCTGGTGCAGATCGAGACCCCGAGCGCCCACGTCGATCCGTCGACCCAGGGGCTGGCCGGACCGGTCCACCCGGGGATGCCCGAGCATCCCGGCAAGCTGATGGCGAACGTCCTCCTGCCCGATGGCTACACGCCGAAGAAGCGCTACCCGCTGCTGCTGCTCTTCCACGGAGCCGGGGAGCGCTTCGACTCCTGGGCGGACCCGGTCCTCGGCGACATCCGCGAGACCGCCAAGGGACTGAACGCGGTGATCGTGATGCCGGAAGGCGCCCACGGCTTCTACACGAACTGGTGGAACGAGGGCAAGCGTGACCATCCCGGCTGGGAGACCTGGATCCGCGACGAGCTGCTGCCGCAGGTGGAGCGGCAGTTCAGCATCCGCCCGGAACGGCGCTACCACGCGGTCGCGGGATTCTCGATGGGCGGGTTCGGCACCTGGTTGACCGCCTCGATGCTGCCGGGTTACTTCGGCACGGCGGTCCCGCTCTCCGCCTTCGCCTCGATCCGCACCCCGGCCTCGGTCGCCGCGTTCCAGATCGCCTCGGGCGGCGCCGCCTACGAGACGGTCTACGGACCGTCGACGGGCTTCTACGCTGAGGGACACGACCCGACCGCGGTGGCGGCCAACCTCGGCTCGACCCGGCTCGACGTGTACACCGGCGACGGCGAGCCCGATCCCGCGGTGCGCCCGCAGAACGATCCGAGCCACCCGGACCACGCGACCGACCAGGACGCGATCAGCCTCCTGCTGGAGGGGGTCCTCAAGACCCAGAACGACGAAGCGGTGGCGGCCGTCCGGGCCGCGGGCTCGAAGACGGTCGACTACACCGTCCACAAGGGGAGCCACGACTGGGAGTTCTGGCGCCCCGACCTCGAGGCGGCGATCCGGAAGGGGCTGTTCCGCCCGGTGCCGCAGCAGCCGAAGCGATGGACGTACCGCACCGCGGCCGCCGACGGGCAGGCCTGGGACCTCCGCTTCCAGCACGCCTCCCCGCCCACGACCCTGACCGTCTTCGAGCGCGACGGCCGCAAGCTGAAGGCGAGCGGCAGCGGCAAGGTCACGATCGCCGACGGCAACGGCTGCCGCTTCACCGCGGCGCTGCCGTTCACCCGGAACCTGCCCGCCCGTCCCTGCCGCGCCCTCAAGGTCACGGTCAAGGGCAAGCTCAAGCGGAAGCGGGCCGGCCGGCTGAAGGTCACCGTGAGGGGACTCGACGCGGCCAGGACCGTCTCGCCGGTCGAGGCCGCCCGGGTGAAGGTCGCCGGTAAGTCCGTCCTGACCGGCGCCAACGGCAAGGCCGTGATCAAGGTCCGGGCGAAGCGCGCCGGGAAGATCCGCCTGAGCGTCTCCAAGGCCGGCTTCCGCTCCGCCTCGAAGAAGATCCGCGTCGCCCGCTGAGCGGCCCGGCCCGGGGGCGGCCGCGGGTCGGTCGGCTACAGTCCGGGCATCGGTACCCCTGTCGCCAACAATCCCGTCTGGCCTTCGCGTGACCCGAGCGAGGCCGACCGGCGGTCGTATGCCGAGGCCGAGCCCGCCCCGTGGTGGCTCTCCGGCGAGCGGCCCGCGCCGCATCCCGCGCCGGACGGACCCGTCGAGACCGACCTCCTGGTGGTCGGCGGCGGCCTGACCGGGCTCTGGGCGGCGATCCTCGCCAAGCAGCGCGACCCCGGCCGCGACGTGACCCTGATCGAGCGCGAGACCCTGGCGATCGGCGCCTCCGGCCGCAACGGCGGGTTCATGTCCTCCTCGCTGGTGCACGGGATCGGCAACGGGCTCGCCCGCTTCCCCGACGAGGTGCCGGAGCTGGAACGGCTCGGGCTGGAGAACCTGGACGCGATCCGGCAGACGATCGCCGAGCACGAGATCGAGTGCGACCTGCTGTCCCCCGGGGCGGTCGAGGTCGCGGTGACCGCCGCCCAGGCCGAGGAGCTCCAGGGCGAGGTCGAGGAGCTGGCCCGCTACGGGCACGAGGCGGTCCTGCTCGACGGCGATCAGATGCGGGCCGAGCTCGACTCCCCCCTCTACCGAGGCGGCCTCTGGCAGAAGACCGGGGAGAGCACGGTCGACCCGGTCAAGCTCTGCGACGGCCTCGCCGCCCTCGCCGGGCGGCTCGGGGTGAGGATCCACGAAGGGACCGAGATGACCGGACTGGGCCGGGTCGGGGCCGGGATCGAGGCGACCACGCCGGGCGGCACGATCCGGGCGGGGCGCGTCCTGCTGGCGACCGCCGCCTTCCGCAGCCCGGTGCGTGCGATCCGCCACCGGGTGATCCCTGTCTACGACTACGTCCTGGTGACCGAGCCGCTGACCGCCGCGCAAGAGCAGGCGATCGGCTGGGCCAACCGGCAGGGCTTCTCCGACAGCTCGAATCAGTTCCACTACTACCGACCGATCGAGTCGCCGGAGGGGCTGCGCATCCTGTGGGGCGGATACGACGCCATCTACAACTACGGCGGCCAGGTCGAGGATCGCGCTTATCAGCGCGATCGGAGCTTCGCCGGGCTGGCCCAGCGGTTCTTCACCGCCTTCCCTCAGCTGGAGGGGCTGCGCTTCAGCCACCGCTGGGGCGG
>JBEBTS010000092.1:0-9003 GCA_040393665.1 Conexibacter woesei | reverse complement strand
GCAGGCAGGAGGTGAGGAAGTTCCACATCATCCAGCCGGTCGTCGTGAACCAGAAGACCCGGTCGCCCGGACGCGCGTCCAGGTGGAGATGCATCTTCTTCAGCATCTCGAGGAGGATCCCGCCCTGCCCCTGCACGATCGGCTTCGGCAGCCCGGTAGTGCCGGAGGAGTAGAGGATCCAGAGCGGGTGGTCGAACGGCACCCGGGTGAACTCCAGCGGCGCCGCCGGATCCGTCGCCATGAGCTCGTCCCAGCCCATCGAGCGAGGGATCGGTGCGAGGTCCGGCTCGGGATCGAGGTTGGGCAGGACCACGACCCTTTCGACCGAGGGCATCGCCGTTGCCAGGTCGGCGACGATCTCGCGCCGGTCGAAGCCTCGGCCGCCGTACGAGTATCCGTCGACCGCGAACAGGACCTTCGGCTCGATCTGGGAGAAGCGGTCGCCGACGGCGCCGGCCCCGAAGTCAGGTGAGCAACTCGACCAGATCGCGCCGATGCTGGCGACGGCGAGGAAGGCGACGGTCGTCTCCGGGGAGTTGGCGACGTAGCCGGCGACGCGATCCCCGGGCTCCACCCCCAGCGATTTGAGCCCGGCGGCCGCGGCGGCCACCTGGGAGCGGAGCTCGCCCCACGTCAACTCGGTCAGCGGCGTGGTCTCGGTGGCAGAGAGGATCGCCACCGTCTCCGGGTCCCGGTCCCGGAAGATGTGCTCCGCGTAGTTCAGCCGCGTGCCGTCGAACCACTTTGCGCCCGGCATCTCCTCGGAGTCGAGGGCGCATTCGAACTCGCCCGAGTGGAGCACGTCGAAGTAGTCCCAGATCGAGCGCCAGAAGGCGTCGGGCTGATCGGCGGACCACTGCCAGAGGGAGCCGTAGTCGGAGAAGTCGAGGCCACGATCGGTGCGGAGCCAGTCCATGTAGGCGGTCAACCCGGAGGAGGCGATCGATTCCGGGGAAGGGGACCAGAGAGGGTTCAACGCGATCTCCTTGTCGGGGTCGGGGAGGGCTGGGCGTCGAGCGCCCCGTCGAAGGCGTCCATGACCACGTCGATGCCGGCGTCGCCGCGACCGACCACGGTCACGGCCCGGGCTCCGCGCCGGCGCGCCCGGCCTGCGGCGGTCTGCCGGCGGATGATCACCCGGCCCGGCTTGAGCGGGCTCTCGGCGGCGAGCTCGACGCTCATCTTCGCGGTCGAGAGGTCACCCTCGCGGGCGGTGACCTCGGGGCGGTCGTCGGCGCCGCGGACGAGGCCGATCACCGCGAGGCCCGGCTTCACCTTGAGCCGCCGGTCGGCGAAGAATGCCTCCGCTCCGACCGCATCGGCGCCTTCCGCTCCGAACAGGCAGATCGCAACCCCGCTGCTCCCGTCGCCCGCTTCCCGCTCCGCCTCCTCGAGCGCGGCGATCAGGTCCCGGGCGGGGGCCAGGTCCTCCTTGCCGCCGAGCGCCTCGCCGGCGAGGCGGCGGTCAACCTGGGCGGCGACGACTCCGAGCAGGAGCGCGGCGGCCACGGCCTGGAGCAGCTGGACCCAGGTTCCGTCGACCTCGGCGGCGCGCAGCATCAGGGCGACGAAGGTGGGGATCATGCCGCCCCAGAGCAGGATCCGGTCAGTGGTCAGCCTGCCGCCGAACCGGCGTTCCAGCCAGGCGCCCGTCGGGTAGTTGCCGGGGGCGTCGTAGCCGGCCGCGAAGATCGCGTCCACCTCGGTCTCCCAGGCCGGGCCGAGCGGGGGAGAGATCACGTTCCGGGTGGTGCGCCGGGGCAAGAGCCGGCTGATCAACGGAAGGCCGAGGGCGCGCTCCGCGTAGAAGGAGAAGGCGGCGAGCAGGGTGACCGCGGCGCCGATCAGCGGTGACCCGAGGCCGATCAGGCTGCCGGCGATCACCAGCAGGGCGTGGATCGCGAGGGTCGGTCCGGGGCCGCTCGGAATCTTCACGTCCTGGATCTGGACCGCGCGGCCACGCGACTCGAGCTCCGCCGCCAGCACGGTCGCCGCCCGGCGCTCCAGGTCGCTGCCGGCGATCCCGGTGGCCGCACGGGACCGGCCGTCGTCCGGCCGTTCCCGGAGGACGGAGGACCGGCCGCCCCGATCCTCGGGGGAGGCCTCCGGCTTGCGGGAAAGCGGCTGCCTCACATCCGGGGCGCCGCCGGTCGCGGGCTTCGGGGCGGGCCGTTTCGCCTTGCGGGAGCCGTCCTTGCCGGGTGACCGGCCGAACAGCCGCTCCCGTCGTGACGGCCTTGCCGGGTCGGATTCGGAGTTCGGATCGGTCGATGCCATCGTTGCGTCCTCAGATGCTCATGCGGCGGGTGGGAATCGAACCCACACGCCCTTGCGGGCAACGGATTTTGAGTCCGTCGCGTATACCAGTTCCGCCACCGCCGCAGGAGCGCAAAGTGTATTCCGAACGGGTGCCTGAACGGCGCAAGCGATTCAGGCGGAGGCCGGAGTCGGGCCGACGTTGATCGGTTCCTCGGGATCCCGCCCGCCGATCGGGCGTTCCTCCTCGACGTGCCACTCCTGGGTGAAGCCGATCGCGCACACCACGGCCAGCGCCAGCTGGACCGGGATCAGGATCAGGACGAGGGTCCCGAGCAGGTCGCTGGGCAGGCCGGCCTCGGCGAATCCGGACCGGGCCCGGGCGAACCACGAACCGGCGCCGACCCCGCAGAGGATGGCCAAGAGGACCGACAGGGCGATCGTCAGCGAGAGCGCCCCGCGACTCCACCGGACGATCATGAAGGCGAGCAGCCCGTAGACCACGCAGAAGACGAGGGTGATCACGCCGAAGGTCGATCCGCCGAGCAGGAGCGACCACCCGCCGAGGGTGACGATCAGCATCAGCGCGATGGACGCGACCAGCAGGACGACCGCGAGAAAGCGGGTCGTCTGGGAACCGGACTTGTGCCGGTTCGGGCGCCAAAGCTCGTATCCCGGTCTCGCCTCTCCAACGGCCATGCCCCGATCATAGATTCAAACCCGGATGTCGGGTCGCGCGCCACTCGCTGGGAAAGCGTCGCCGGCCGGTCCGACGGACGAGGAGCGGGGTGAGAGCTCTCTTTTCCAGTCGTTCAGCTTGGCCATTCCGTCGGGAGTCGTCGTCCCGGATCGTCCGGAGGCTCCCTAGCGAAAGCTCGGGAGCCTTGGGGGCCGGTGAGGGCCCTCGTGCCCGCCAAGAAGAAAGTCTCCTCGGCCATTCACGCGGCCAGTGGATTCAGACGGTTGGCGGTCGTCTCGTGGCAAGACGGCCCACCCCACATGCGAGTTCCCCCTGGGGTCGAGAATCCGCCGGAGCAGAAGCCGCGGCAGAGCTATGTTGCGCTGAGGAAGCCTCGCGCATCGAAGTTCGGTCGGCCTCGGCGAGTCGGGCCGCCGGGTGCGACCAACCTGATCGTCGATGCGGCCGAAGGCCGGCCCATGGCCGTTGCCGCCTGGATCACGGCCGCAGGCGACATAGAAGCGGTCACCTGGACTCCGTCGCACGGGTGGGGGGCGACGGCGACCGTTGATGAGTCGAGTTTGGTGAACGGCATGGATCTGGTCGTCGGGTCGGACGGCAGCTCGGTGATCTCATGGAGATCCTTGGAGGGGTCGTTGCCGGGGGCCGCAACCGACGGCAGGGGCACGGGCCTTCGTTTTCGAAGCTTCAACCCCACCGACGGTTGGGGCGCTGTGCAGGCTTTCGAGGCTCCCGGCTTGAGGGGCCCGTATTGGTCGGTGGCCGTGCGGCGGAACGGCATTGCGCGGATAGCCTGGAGTGGAGCCTGCTCTCCGACCGATCCTGGCGCCAGAAACCCGGTGGCGGTGATCGAGGTTCGAGGCGACCGGATGAGCCAACCTCAACTGGTGCCCAACAGCAAATGTCCCGTCTACTACGCCACGCGCAAGTAGCCGGCTGGCGTGTCCAACGCTTCCTCCCACCAGAGATCCCAAGCCCTGGGCGAGGGCTCGGGATCTTCTGACGTGAAGGTCGGAGCTTCACAAGTAAGGTGCGGACGAGAGGACTCGAACCTCCACACCCTCTCGGGTACCAGGACCTAAACCTGACGCGTCTACCAGTTCCGCCACGTCCGCACGGCCGGATGCGAGGCACCCGGACCGCCACATGTTCGCACCCGGCGGGCTATTGGGGCAGCAGGCCCGACCAGGTGAGGTCGAAGGCCTGGGTGGCGACCTTGTTGATCTCCTCGCCGGGGAGGTGCCCGTCGGCCACGGCGCGCAGGACCTGCGAGGTCGAGAAGATCACCCCGGCCGTCAGGACCATCGCGCACACGTGCGGCGGGATGTCGGAGCGGATCTCGCCCCGCTCCTGGCCGACCGCCATCAACTGGGAGATGAGCGCCACCACGGGCAGCTCGCCTTCGCCGATGATCGCGGCGAACCGCAGCGGATGCCCCACCGCTTCGTTGATCATCTCGGCGTGGAAGCGCGGGCTGACCCGGGGCTCCATCATCTGGTCGAAGGTGTTGCGGGCGACCTGCTCGATCGGGATCGACTCGTCCGCCACGCCCTCGTCGAAGGCTGGTCGCACGAAGGTGCGGAACTGGCGGGCGCACTCCACCAGGTAGACGTCCTCCTTGCGGGGGAAGTACCGGAAGAAGGTGCCCCAGCTGGTTCCCGCGGTCTCGACGATGTTCTCCACCCGGGAGTCCTCGAGCCCACGCTCCTTGAACTCTTCGATCGCCGCCTGGAGCAGGCGGTCCCGCACCTCGATGCCGCGCTGCTGCTTCGGGACGGCGCCGATGCCGACGCCACCAACCGCCGCGAGATCCTGTGAGGAGGCCATCAGATTCTTCCCTTCTCTCCCTCGGGACGACTGTCACTCGGGACCGGGGCGATCGCCTTGCCCCGCGTAAGGACATCGCCATTCGACAAAAACTTGACGCGAATCAACATTCTGTTAGATTAGCGGTATTGGAGGGCCAGGTCGACCCAAGGGCAAGCGTACCGGGGCGACCTCAGGCAAGCAACGGGAAAGGCATTAGGGAATCTGATGATCACCAGGCGTGAAGCACTGAAGAAGGCAGCGATCGCTGCCCCGGGACTGGTCGTGGGAGGCTCCGCGCTCGGCAGCGCCGCGGCCGCGGCAGCGGCAGCCAGTCCGGTGGCGGGCAAGAACATCGTCCTCTTCATCACCGACCAGGACCGGGCGATACAGCACTTCCCCGAGAACTGGGTCGAGAAGAACCTGCCCGGCCTGACCAGGCTCCAGAACACCGGAGTCACCTTCAACAACGCCTTCTGCAACTCATGCATGTGCTCGCCGTCCCGCGCGACCATGTTCTCCGGCTACTACCCGGCCCAGCACGGGGTCAAGTACACGCTGGAGGAGGACATGCCCGCCCCGGAGTACCCCCAGGTGGAGCTGCCGACCAACCTCAAGAACCTCGCCTCGGTCATGTCCGAGTCGGGCTACGACGTCGTCTACAAGGGCAAGTGGCACATCTCGAAGCCGGAGGGGGAGGAGTTCGCGCCCTCAGACCTGAAGAAGTACGGGTTCGACCGCTGGAACCCGCCGGACGCCGGGGCCGACCAGTCGATCGAGCAGCAGGGCGGAGGGGTCTACGACCACGACGGCCGCTTCATGGACAACGACGGCGACGTGGCCGCGGGCGAGGAGGGCGTGCTCCAGTACCTCAACACCCGCAACGGCTCCGGCAAGCCGTTCTGCCTGATCGTCTCGCTGGTCAACCCGCATGACGTCCTGCTCTACCCGAAGAACTACGTCGAGGGCGGCTACGACGACACCTGGCTGGAGGGCGACATCAAGCTGCCCGAGACGGTCGATCAGGGCTTCGAGAACCGCCCGTCCGCGCATGAGCGGTTCTTCCGCATCTTCAACCTGACCGGCAAGCTCGACACCAACGAGAAGAAGCTCGCCTACCTCAACTTCTACGCGAACCTCTCGAAGCTGGTGGACGGGTACCTGGTGGAGATCCTCGACTCGCTGGAGGCCAACGGCCTGATCGACGACACGGTCGTGATCCGGACCGCCGACCACGGCGAGATGGGCCTTTCCCACGGCGCGATGAGGCAGAAGAACTTCAACGCCTACGAGGAGACGCTGAAGGTCCCGATGGTCTTCTCAAACCCCAAGGTGTTCAAGGGCGGCACCTCGGTCGACGCGCTGGTCTCGCACGTCGACCTGCTGCCGACCCTGGCGGGCCTGGTCGACGCGCCGCGGAAGGCCCGGGCCAACTGGGCGGGCAAGGACTACTCGAAGCTGGTCCTGGGCCGTTCGAAGAAGCCGGTGCAGGACCACATCGTCTTCACCTTCGACGACTACCAGGCGGGCCAGAAGCAGGGCCCGTACGTGCGGGCGCCCCAGCACATCGTCTCGATCCGGGAACGCAACTGGAAGATCGCCAAGTACTACGACGCGGAGCGCAAGCGGGCCCCGGAGTGGGAGCTGTACGACCTCAAGAACGACCCGCTGGAGAAGCGCAACCTGGCCGGACCGAAGTCGAAGCGGAACGCTCGCCAGCAGGCCCAGTTCAAGCGGCTGCGCAAGAAGCTGGCCCGGGTCGAGAAGCAGCAGCTGCAGCCGCTGCCGAACCGGTCGTTCTCGGTGCGGTCCTGCCGCCTCGACGGACGCCGGGTCGCATCTAAGCTGAGGACCCCCGGCCGCGGGATCGTGCGACAGGTCGCGACCACCAGGGTCAACGGCAAGAAGGTCGTGCTCGGCCGGTCCGAGAAGCTGATCCGGGAGCTCGGCAACTCCCGTCAGTCGACCCTCAAGCTGAACGACCGGGCGAAGAAGCTCTCGCGCCGTCAGCCGGTGGAGGTCACGGTGACCACCACCTTCCTCCCGACCGGTGGCACCCCGGTGATCAAGCGGAAGAAGCTCAGGCTCCGCAAGGGCGCCTGAGGTGCCCGACTGGGGCGATCCGGGGCCTACGCTCCCGGGTCGCCCCAGATGGTCGCGGTCAGGGACCTGGGGCCGCCGTGATCGCGGTGCTCGCAAAGGTAGATCCCCTGCCAGGTGCCCAGGTGGAGCCGGCCCCGCCGGACCGGGAGGGTCAGCTCGAAGCCGGTGAGCGATCCCTTGACGTGGGCCGGCATGTCGTCGGCGCCTTCGAGGGTGTGGGTCCACCGGTAGCCGCCGGGATCGGCCGGCACCGCGTCGTCGACCCAGGACCGGAAGTCTCGCCGCACGTCGGGGGACGCGTTCTCGTTCAGGGTGAGCGAGGCCGAGGTGTGGCGGATCATCAGGTGCAGCAGGCCGACCTCGAACCGGTCGAGCTCCGGCAGCGCCGCCGTCACGTCGCCGGTGATCAGGTGGAAGCCCCGCGGCCGGGGATCGAGCGTGAAGTCGGACTGGATCATCTCCATGCCGTCACGCTATCCGGGCGGAACTTCCCAGTGCCGCAGCCGGAGCCCGGCCGGGCGCCGACGTCGCTCGACATCCAGATACAATTCCCGCGTTGGGGCAATGGCCAAACTGGATAAGGCTCCGGTCTCCAAAACCGGCGATTCTAGGTTCGAATCCTAGTTGCCCCGCTTCCCACGCTCGGTGAGTAACCTTGATCGAGCGCGGACACTTGGCTCCCGATCGGGGCGCCGAGGGCCTTGCGGGCGAGGTGTATTGGTTGCACAGGAGCCTTCCAAGCTCCTAGGGCGGGTTCGATTCCCGTCGCCCGCTTTTCGAGCGCGTGGGTCCTTTCTCACGCCTGCGTCGCGTAAAGGCGCACCCGCGTTCCGCTGGGAGTCACCGTGGGCCGAGTCCCGGTAAAGTCCTCCCTCGCACGGGGCGTGGCGCAGTTTGGTAGCGCATTCGACTGGGGGTCGAAAGGTCGCTGGTTCAAATCCAGTCGCCCCGATGCCGGGGCCGTCTTCGAATGAAGGCGGCTCCTTGCTTTGTCAGACGCCGAGGCTGGGTCGGGAGAGGTTTCTTTCTTGGCCGCGGCTGCCGGTCGCGTGGCGCAAATCCTGCCGATCCGCTTGTTTTCCGCTCGTTTCACGCTACAATCGAGGCATGGGCAAGCTCGCGACGCCGATACTCAGAGAGGTCGACCAGCTCCGTCGGGCCGGGCTGACCGAAGACGAGATCGCCAAGGGGACGGGCGCCGCGCGAAGCACGGCTCGAGCGTGGCTGGCGGGGACCCGATCGCCGTCGGGTCAGCGAAGCGACCGCCTCATCGAGTTGGCGGCGATGGTCGAGCGGTTGGAGACGGTGATGGATCCCGAGTACGTGCCGATCTGGTTGCGTAAACCGGTGCCGGCGCTCGACTATGCGAAGCCGATCGAGCTGATCGGGGCGGGGGATTACCTGAGCGTTGCCAGGGTGATCTCGGGCCTCGAGGGTCAGATCGCGGCCTGAAATCGAGTTGAAGCCGCCGCGAATTCCCGTCACGGGAACCTGGTGGCGTCAGGTCCGGGCCGGCATCGGTCCGCTGGATCGGATCGAGCCACCGCCGGATGCACGTTGGCAGAGGGGGTTGGTGGTCGGGGCGCTCTACCTGGCCGACAGCCCCGAGACCGCCTGGGCCGAGCTCTACCGCGCCCTCTCCGAGTACGGGGTGCCTCCATCGAGGGCCATGCCGAGAAGCCTCGCCGAGATCACGGTCGACCTGGACGGCGTGGAAGACCTCGCAAGCGAGGGGGCGCTGGAGCGGCACGGACTGTCGAAGCCCGTGCCGTCCAGCTCGAGCTGGCCCGCGTTCCAGGCGGTGGGCGAGAAGCTCTTCGAGGATGGCGCCAAGGGTCTGGTCGCCCCGTCGGCGGCACGCGAGGGCGGGAGGGTGCTGTGCGTCTTCCGACCCGAGGCGGAGATCGACGGAGTGGAGGTTGTCGATGTGCGTAAGGTCGGCGATCTCCCCGAGGTGCCTCGGGGCCTAAGAACCTGAAGGTTGGCGGAGCCCCGTGGCTTCAGCGGGACACCTTGCTGAAATGAGCGGCCAGGCGACGTAGAAGCGTGCCCAGGGCCAGCAGGGGAAGGCAGAAGATCAGTGCGGCCAACACGGTCGCGGCCACGAGACCCAGCGTGACGATTCCGACGACGATGAA
>JBEBTS010000091.1:0-9191 GCA_040393665.1 Conexibacter woesei | reverse complement strand
TGGAACGGCCCCGACATCCTGCGCACCTCGCGGGACCTCGCCCTCCGCTCCGAAGCTTCCTCCCGGTACGAGAAGCAGCTCCATCCGGCGCTGACCCTCCGGGCCCAGGCGGTCGCCGCGCGGCTGATGGTCGAGCTCTGCGGCGCGACCCCGATGGCCGGCACGGTCGACGTCGCCGGCCCGGAACTCCCGGCCGAGCCGATCCGGCTGCGGGCCGGCCGGGTCGAGCGGGTGCTCGGCCTCGCGGTCAGCCCCGACGACCAGGCGGCCGCCCTCGACACCCTCGGCTTCGCGGTCGCTCGGGATGGCGACGACCTCCTGGTCACCGCCCCGCCCGACCGGTACTTCGACGTGACCCGTGAGATCGACCTGGTCGAGGAGATCGGCCGGATCAACGACCTCGACCGGCGGCTGCCGGCGACCCTTCCCTCCGGCTCCGGCCGGGTCGGCGGCCTCAGCCGCCAGCAGGCCCTGCAGCGGCGGGCGGAGGACTCGATGCGGGAAGCCGGCTTCGACGAGGTGGTCGGGTGGAGCTTCACCGACCCCGGCGAGGCCACGCGGTTGCGGCTGGCCGAGGACGACCCGCGCAGCAGGCTGGTCAGGCTCTCGAACCCGCTCTCCGAGGATCAGTCCGTGATGCGGACCACGCTGGTGGGATCGGTGCTCGGCGCCGCCCGGCGCAACGTGTCACGCGGCGTGGACCGGCTCGCCCTGTTCGAGTCGGGCCGGGTCTACCTGCCGGCCGGCGAGCCCGGCCCGGGACCGCTCGGGGGGGACTTCCCCGGTCATCGGCGCCCGCCGGTCAACGAGCCGCAGCACCTCTGCGCCGTCGCGGTCGGCTCGATCGACCCGGCCTCCTGGGAGCACCGGGAGAAGGCGGCGGGGTTCTTCGCCCTCAAGGGAGTGCTGGAGCATCTCGCCGGCGGCCTCGGGGTCGAGGTGGCGGTCGGCCCGATGGCCGACCCGGCGGCACAGCCGTTCCTGCATCCCGGCCGGGCCGGCGAGGTCCTGGTCGACGGGAGGCCGATCGGCTGGATCGGCGAGATCCATCCGGCGATCGCCGACGAGCTGGACCTCGGCGCCGCCACCGCGTTCGAGATCGCCCTGGCCGACCTGCTGGACGCCTCGCCCCTGGGCGAGGAGGCGTACGTCGACTTCACCGCCTTCCCGCCGGTCGACCGCGACCTCGCGGTGGTCGTTTCCGACCGGGTCCCGGCGGCGGACGTGATCGCCGCGGTCGAGTCGGCCGGAGGGGACCTGCTCACCGGGATCGCGGTCTTCGACGTGTACCGGGGAGACCAGGTCCGGGCGGACGAGAAGAGCCTCGCCCTCAGGCTGCGCTTCCGGGCGGACGACCGGACCCTGACCGAGGAGGAGATCGACCCGGCCTGGCAGGCGGTCATCGCCTCGCTCGACGGGGTCGGAGGGAGCATCCGTGGCTGAGCCCACCCAAGACACCCAAGGCACCGAAGCCCAGGACGCCAAGCCCCGGGTCCTGGTCGCCGGCGCGACCGGGTACGCCGGCGCGCTCGCGGCGCAGCTGGTCGCCGACCATCCCCGCCTGGAGCTGGCCCGGATCACCGCCCGGTCGGAGACCGGAACCCGGCTCTGCGACCTCTACCCGCGCTACGACGTCGACCTGGAGCTGGTCGAGCTCGACCTGAGCGACCTCGACGACGTCGAGGTCGGGATCGTCGCCTATCCGCACGGCGCCGCCGCGCCGGTGGTCGCCGAGATGCGTGGCCGGGGGCTGATCGTGGTCGACCTCTCCGCCGACTTCCGGCTGCGGGACCTGCCGACCTACGAGAAGTACTACGGGCCGCACGGCGAGCCCGACCTGCTGGACGGCGCCGTCTACGGGCTGCCCGAGCTCAACCGGGACCGGATCGCGGAGGCCGAGCTGATCGCCAACCCCGGCTGCTACCCGACCGCCTCGATCCTCGCCCTGGCCCCGCTGGCCCGGGCCGGGCTGATCGACGACGTCGTGATCGACGCCAAGTCCGGCGTCTCCGGCGCCGGCCGCGGGCAGGGGGAGACGACCTCGTTCGTCACCGTCACCGAGAACGTCACCGCCTACAAGCCGTCCGGCCACCGTCACCGGCCGGAGATCGCCGAGCAGCTGGCCGGCCTCGCGCCCGGCGGGGAGCCGCCGGCGTCCCTGACCTTCGTGCCGCACCTGGTCCCGCTGGACCAGGGCGAGCTGGTCTCCTGCTACGTCCGCCCGACCCGCGAGGTCGCCCAGGACGAGCTCGACCGGATCTACGCCGAGGCCTACCGGGACGAGCCCTTCGTCAAGGTCCGCTCGACGCCGCCCGGCATGCGGGACGTGCGCGAGACCAACCAGTGCCATGTGATGGCGCTGGCCGGGGACGACCGGATCGTCGTCTTCGGGGCGATCGACAACCTGTGGAAGGGCGCCTCCAGCCAGGCGATCCAGAACCTGAACCTGATGCTGGGCTACGACGAGACGGAGGGGCTGCGGTGAGCGGCCACGCGACCGGGCTCTCCGTGCCCCCGGGCGACTCGTTCTTCCGGTCCCGCTGGGTCGACCCGCCCGCCGGGATCGAGCAGCTCGACCCGACCGACCTGCCCGACGGCTTCCGGGCCGCGGGCGTCGCCTGCGGCCTCAAGGGCGACGGCAAGACCGACCTCGGCCTCGTGGTCTGCGACGAGGAGCAGGTCTCCTCGGCCATCCTGCTGACCCGGAACGCCGCTGCCGCGGCGCCGATCCGGGTCTGCCGCGACCAGCTCGAGCAGGCCGCGGTCCGGGCCGCGGTGATCAACTCCGGCAACGCCAACGCCGCCACCGGCGAGCAGGGGGTGACCGACGCCCTGGACATGCGGAACGCGGCCGCCGACGCGATCGGGGTCCCGCGGGAGACCGTCGCGGTGGCCGAGACCGGCGTGATCGGCGTCCCGCTCGACATGGGCGCGATCCTCTCCGGCATCGGCGGGCTCGCCGACTCGCTCGCCCCGGACGGCGGCGTCTCGTTCTCGGAGGCGATCATGACCACCGACCAGTGGGCCAAGCGGTGCACCCTCCGTTGCGGCGGGGTCACGCTGTCGGCCCAGGCCAAGGGCGCGGGCATGATCGAGCCGGGCTTCGCCACCATGCTCTGCTTCATCCAGACCGACGCGGTGGTCGCCGAACCGAGGGCCGCGCTGGAGCCGGCGGTCGCCGCCTCCTTCGAGCGGATCACCGTCGACGGCCAGATGAGCACCAACGACACCGTCCTGCTGCAGGCCTCCGGCCGCTCCGGCCTCCCGCTGCCCGAGGGGCTGCTGGAGGCGGTGCTGGTCCAGCTGGCGCTGGAGATCGTGGCGGACGGCGAGGGAGCGAGCCGGATCGGGCGGGCCGAGGTGACCGGCGCCGCCGACGCCGACGAGGCCGAGCTGGTCGCCCGTCGGATCGCCAACTCGCCGCTGGTCAAGACCGCCCTGCTGGGCCGGGACCCGAACTGGGGTCGGATCGCCCAGGCCGCCGGCGCGGCCCTGGCCGGCGACGACCTCGGGGAGCTCGGCCCGGACGTGATCGAGGCCGAGGACCTGGCCGGCGAGGGCCGGGAGGCGGAGCTGGCGCTCCGGCTCGACCGGGGCGAGGGCTCGGCTCACGTCTACTTCAGTGACCTCACCCACGAGTACATCGTGGTCAACGCGGAATACACGACTTAGGAAGGCAGTGATGGAGCGAGACGCAAAGGCCGAAGAGATCGTCACCGCCCTGGGCGGCAACGGTGCGGCCATCGACGACGGCAACGTCAACGTGCTGCTCGAGGCCCTGCCCTACATCCGCGAGTTCTACGGCAAGACGATCGTGATCAAGTACGGCGGGGCGGCGATGCGCGACGAGTCGCTGCGCCAGGCCTTCGCCCAGGACGTGGTCCTGCTCAAGTACGTCGGGCTGAACCCGGTGATCATCCACGGGGGCGGCCCGGAGATCACCAAGTACATGACCCGGATGGGGATCGAGGTCCGGTTCCACCACGGCCTGCGGGTCTCCGACCAGGAGACGGTCGAGGTCGCGAAGATGGTCCTCCTGGGCAAGCTCAACGCGGAGCTGGTCAGCCGCCTCAACCGGGCGGGCTCCCGGGCGGTCGGGCTCTCCGGCGAGGACGGCGGCCTGTTCGAGGTGTCGCCGGTCGAGAACGCCGAGGAGGTCGGCTTCGTCGGCGACATCGAGCGGGTGGACATCGACGTCCTCAACCACATCGCCGAGGACTACATCCCGGTGATCGCCTCGGTCGGCTCCGACCGCGAGGGCAACTCGTACAACATCAACGCCGACGAGGCCGCCGGCAAGGTCGCCGCGGCCCTGGGCGCGTTCAAGGTCGTCTTCCTCACCGACATCGTCGGCTGGCTGGAGGACCCGGAGGACGAGGGCTCCCGGATCTCGCTGACCTCGGTCGGCGAGGTCGAGGCCGCCCTGGAGTCGATCTCCGGCGGGATGCGGCCGAAGCTGACCGCCTGCGTCAACGCGATCCGCGGCGGCGCCCAGAACGCCTACATCATCGACGGACGGCGGCCGCACTCGCTGCTGCTCGAGCTGTTCACCGACGCCGGCATCGGCACCATGGTCACCCCATGAAGCCGCAGCTGAAAGCGCGGGAGCAGCGGTACGTCATGCAGACCTACCGCCGGGCCGAGGTCGAGTTCGTCCGGGGCGAGGGCGCCACGCTGATCGACGACGAGGGCAACGAGTACCTCGACTTCCTCGGGGGGATCTCGGTCGCCTCGATCGGGCACTCCCATCCCGACCTGGTGGCGGCGCTGACCGTCCAGTCGGGCGAGCTGATGCACAGCTCGAACCTCTTCTACACGGCGCCGATGGTCGACCTGGCCGAGCGCCTCTCCGAGAGCTCGCTCGGCGGCCGCGTGTTCTTCTGCAACTCCGGCACCGAGGCCAACGAGTGCGCGATCAAGGTCGCCCGCAAGCACGCCCGCTCGCGGGGCATCGAGGCGCCCCGGATCGTCTCCTTCGAGAACGACTTCCACGGCCGCTCCTACGGGGCGCTCTCGGCCACGCCGGGCCTGGCGACCAACCCGGACTTCGGCCCGATGCTGCCCGGGTTCGAGTCCGTCCCGTTCGACGACGCCGAGGCGCTCGCGGCCGCCGGCGGACCGGATCTCGCGGCGATCCTGATCGAGCCGATCCAGGGGGAGTCCGGCGTCTGGCCGCTCTCCGACCGCACCCTGACCGTGGCCCGGGAGGTGTGCGACGCCACCGGGGCGTTGCTGATCTTCGACGAGGTCCAGACCGGCGTCGGCCGGACCGGCTCGCTCTGGGCCTACGAGCAGGGGCCGGTGCGGCCGGACGTGATCACGGTCGCCAAGGCCCTGGGCGGCGGCGTCGCGATCGGCGCCTGCATCGGCAACGAGGAGGCCGGCGCGATCCTGACCGCGGGCGACCACGGCTCGACCTTCGCCGGTGGGCCGGTCGCCTGCCGGGCCGCGCTCACCGTGCTCGACCTGGTCGACCGGCCGGAGACCCTGCGCCGGATCAGGGCGCTCGGCGCCCGGCTGACCGAGGGCCTCAAGGGCCTGGACGGGGTGCGCGAGGTGCGGGGCCGGGGGATGATGCTCGGAATCGGCCTGGAGGAGGGCCTGGTCTCAGCGGAGATCAACGCCGACCTCCTGGCCCGCGGCCTGGTCGCGAACGCACCCCGCCCGGACACGATCCGCCTGCTGCCGCCGTTCGTCCTCAGCGACGATCAGGCCGACCGGGCCGTCGCCCTGATCGGCGAGTCCCTGGCTGCCGCCCGCGGCTGATGGCGAGCATCCCGGAGCTAGGGGTTACGATGGCTCCCGACTACCTGAACCGGAGGCAGCCAGAATGAACGACGACCCCACCCGCATCATGCGCCCCGATGACGACGACCGCCCGCCGCGGCGTCGCCGTCAGCAGCAGCCGCACTACACCCAGGAGGAGAAGCAGCGCCACCTCCGCAACCTCGTCATCGTGCTGGCCGCGGTGATCGTCGGCCTGGTGATCGCGGTGATCGTGATCTCGTCCGGGGGCGACGACACCCCGACCCAGACTGGGGCGACCGGGGTCACCACGCCGGTCGAGCCGACCGGCACCACCGGCACAACCTCCACGACCGGGACCACGGGGGAGACCTCCGACGGTTCCGACACCGGCGGCATCAGCCCCGACACCGGGTCTGACACCGGCGGAATATCGCCCGACACCGGCTCCGGCACCGGGGGCGGAACCGACTCCGGCGGCACCGGGACCGACACCGGCTCCGGCACCGGCGGGGTCAGCCCCGACACGGGCTCCGGCACCGATTCGGGCTCCGGCACCGGCGGCATCGGCCCCGGCTGACCCGGCCCGCAGCAACCGACGACTTCTCAACCCAACCGCACCAAGGAACCAGAAACCCAGATGACCGCAATTTCGTTCGACTCCCTGCCCGCCCCGATCGCCACCTATGAGGCCAAGCCGGAAGAGGTGAACCGGGTGGTGCTGCTCTACTCGGGGGGCCTCGACACCAGCGTCATGCTCCACTGGATCCAGGAGGCGTACGAGGCGGAGGTCGTCACCCTGACGGTCAACCTCGGCCAGCCCGGCGAGGACTACTCTGCGATCACCGACAAGGCGAAGGCGATGGGCGCCGTCGAGACCATCGTGATCGACGCCCGCGAGGAGTTCGCCGAGGACTTCGTGCTCCCGGCGATCAAGGCCAACGCGCTCTATGGCGGCGGCTACCCGCTGTTCACCTCGCTCGGCCGGCCGCTGATCGGCAAGCTCGGGGTCGAGGTCGCGGCCGAGTACGGCTGCGACACCCTCGCCCACGGCTGCACCGGCAAGGGCAACGACCAGGTCCGCCTGGAGTCCACCGTGGCGACGCTCAACCCCGACCTGAAGATGATCGCCCCGGTCCGCTCCTGGCAGATCGGCCGGGAAGAGGAGCTGGAGTACTGCCGCCAGCACGGCATCCCGCTCAAGGGCGGCACCGAGGCGCCGCCGTACTCGATCGACGACAACATCTGGGGGCGCTCCTCGGAGGGCGGCGCGATCGAGGGACTGGCCAACCGTCCCCCGGATGACGTCTTCCAGCTGGTCACGCGGCCCGAGCTCGCCCCGGACGAGCCCGAGTACGTGACGATCGGCTTCGAGGCCGGCCGTCCGGTCAGCTTCAACGGCGAGAAGATGGGCCTGGTCGAGCTGCTCGAGGCAGCCCATGACGCTGGCTGCCGCCACGGCTGCGGGATCGTCGATCACATCGAGGACCGCGTCGTCGGCCTCAAGGTGCGCGACCTCTACGAGGTGCCGGCCGCCGCGCTGGTCCTGGCCGCGCACCAGGACCTGGAGAAGGTGGTCTCGACCATCCACCAGAACAACTTCAAGCACTCGCTCGACCGGCACTGGGCCTACATGGTCTACGCCGGCCTCTGGTACGAGCCGCTGCGCCACGACCTCGACGCCTACATGGACTCGGCCAACCAGTTCATGACCGGCGAGATCGAGCTGAAGCTGTACAAGGGATCGGTCACCCCGGTCTCCCGGACCTCCCCGTACGCGCTGTACGACGAGAACCTCGCCTCGTTCGGGGCGTCGGGCGGCGACTTCTCGCAGAACGCCTCCCCGGGGTTCATCGAACTCTTCTCCCTCCAGAGCCGCATGGCTCACCGGGTCCGCAATCGAGAGGAAAAGTCATGATCTACAACCTGATCGGCCGGGCCGTCGTCAAGCTCGGCGTCATCGTGCTGCGGCGCAAGGCCGAGGCGAACAAGGCGCTGTTGATCGGCGCCGGCGCGGCGGCCGGAGTGGCCCTCCTCGCCGTGGTGGGCTACGCGGCCACCAGGGACACTCCCGAAGCCTGACCGTCTGCTTCGGCACTTGATCGAACCGGCGAGGGGGCGCAAGAGATTGCGCCCTTTCGCCGTGCTCGGACGCGGTCGGACGCCACCTCTGCTCCCGATCACTCGACTTGTATTGACTTGTCGAAGAGTCTTCGCTAACGTGCGAACCAACGGTCGGCTCCGCCTCGCTGTCAACGGAATGGAGCGTTTCGTTTAGGGACGAACAACGATTGGGGAGATGTCGTGAGGACCATGGATCGGTACTTCCGTGCGTGAGGCCGAGGCTTTCGCGCCGCCTGGAGCTGAAGCGTCAAACGGCTCAGGGCCACAGAGCTCCGTAGATTTCGTCTCTCCGCCTCTGGAAAGCTCGCATGTGCAGCTCCGGGCGATCACCTCCGAGGACTACCACTTCCTCAGGTTGGTGGAGACCACCGGCCCGATCGGGACTCGTTGGCGCTTCCGCGGCACCGTCCCGAGCCCCGAGGCATGGGCCCAGTCGAACATGGGACCCACCCTCGTCCAGTTCATCGTGACCGGCAAGTCCGATCGCAAGCCGATCGGACTCGTCTCGTCCTACCAGGCGAACTTCCAGGACGGCCACGCGTATCTGGCGGCCGCCAAGTTCGAGCCTGAGGACAGGTCCCCGATGATGATCGTCGGCGTGGTCCTCTTCATCAACTACATCTTCAGTTGCTGGAACTTCCGCAAGCTCTACATGGAGGTTCCGGCCTACAACCTCGACCAGTTCGGCAGCAGCGTCGGCAAGCTCGCCAAGATCGAGGCCACGCTCAGCGACCATCTTTTCTCCGCCGGCAGGTACTGGGATCAGCACATCCTGGCGATCGACCGAAACGTGTGGCAAGAGAAGTCCAACATGTTCGATGTACTGACAAAGGGAGCGGAATGAGTCCAGTCAATCAGTGGGATAGGAAGGCCGTGGCGAGGCGCAGCCTGGCCACGACAGCGGCGACGGCGGCTACGATCGCGGCGGTCGGGCTTTGCGTGGTGGAGGAGTCGGCGAACGCGGCCCAATCCGCTCCGCATGCCATGTCGCGCCAGGAGGCCAACGGCCTCGTCTACACGCGTGCCGAGGCGCGCGAGAAGGTCAATTCCGGTGCGGTCGACTACTACTCGAAGGAGTACGGGGTCTCTCGCCGGGAGGCGATCGAGCGGCTCACGACGCAGGGGGTGGTCCCGAACCTCCAGGTTCGGCTCGGGAAGGCGCTCGGTGACGATCTCGCGGGGTTGTTCTTCGACAACGAGACCGGTGAGTGGGTGGTTCAGGTCGCGGACAAGGAATCCTCCGCCGCTGCCGAAGGATTTCTGGAACGCCTTGGGCTCGACGGTCATTCCAGCCTCGAGTGGGTCGGCTACACGCAGTGCGA
>JBEBTS010000090.1:0-9307 GCA_040393665.1 Conexibacter woesei | reverse complement strand
TCAGGGCCGAGTTGACCTCGAAGTACGGGTTCTCGGTGGTCGCGCCGATCAGGGTGAGCACCCCGGACTCGACCGCCGGCAGCAGCGCGTCCTGCTGGGCCTTGTTGAAGCGGTGGATCTCGTCGAGGAAGAGGACGGTGCGGCGACCGTGCTTCCGGCGGTCCTCGGCCCGGCCGATCACCGCGCGGATCTCGGCCCGGCCCGCGTTGACCGCCGACTCCTCCTCGAAGGCCCCGTCGGACATCGAGGCGATGATCCGGGCGAGGGTCGTCTTGCCCGTCCCCGGCGGGCCGTAGAGGATCGCGCTGTGGGGCCGGCCGGCCTCCACCGCCCCGCGGAGCGAGGTGCCGGGCGCGAGGATGTGCGCCTGGCCGACGACCTCGTCCAGGGTCCGGGGGCGCATCCGGGCCGCCAGCGGCGCGTCGGGACCGACCTCCTCGCCGGCCCGTGCGGCGCCCGCCGCGTCTTCGATCTCGCCGGAGTCAAATAGCTGTTCAGACATCTCCGCCCAGTATGAAGAGCGGCACGGTCATTCTCCGAAGGTTCACCTCGACGCCGCCGGCGACCGGCAGAATCCCGGCTGTGAGCCCGCTCGAGCTAGCCGTAATCCTCGCCTGGTCCTTCACCGTGTCGTTCGCGGGCGGCATGGTGGGCCTGGTGCTCGGCAACCTCCGGCTCCCGGTCGTGGTCTGGGTCGGCAGCTCGGTCGCGGCGGCCTCCGGCGCCAACGTCGCGATCTCGGGCGCGGCCGCGGTCACCGCGGCGGTCGTCCACTGGCGGAACGGCCGGCTCGACCCGAGGCTGTTCCTTTGGATGGCCCCGAGCTCCTTCGTCGGCGCGGTCGCCGGCGGCCTGCTCACCGACCTGCTGCCGGAGCGGATCCTGCTCGGGGCGATCTCGATCGTGGTGCTCTACGGGGCGGTGGAGGTCTGGCGCTACCGCCGCCCGGGGAGCATGGATCGCGGCGAGCGTCCCGACCGGAGGAACCTGATCGTCGAGGCGGTGCTGATCGGGTTCGCCGTCGGCCTGCTCGGCGGCTTCGTCGGGCTGATCCTGGGGTCGCTGAGGCTGCCCGCGATGCTGAAGTACATGGGCATCCCGCCCGGGCGCGCGGTCGGCACGAACGCGGCGGTCGGGGTCGTGGTCGGGATCGGCGGCCTGATCGGGCATCTCCCCGGCGGGATCGACTGGGAGATCTTCTTCGTCGGCGCGGCCGCCGCGATGCCGGCCGCCTGGCTCGGGGCCCGGTTCACCGGCCGCCTCTCCGACCGGGCCTTGCTGACGGCGATGACCGCGGTGCTGGCCCTCACCGGCCTCGCGCTCGCCGCCCAGGCCGTGACCTGAGCGGCGAACCAGCCGGAGGTCGCTACTCGTCGCCCATCGAGTTGCCGTCGAGCTCCTCGGTCGTCGCGGCGCCGGAGTCGTTGTCGTCGCCCATGGAGTTCCCGTCGAGCTCCTCGGTGGTCGATTCCGAGTCCTCGGAGTCGTTGTCGTCGCCCATCGTGTTGCCGTCCAGATCCTCGGTGGTCGCCGGAGTGGTCGTTCCGGTGGTCGCCTCGGTGGCGGTCGGGGTCGAGTCGGACTTGTCGTCGTCGCCACCGCAGGCGGCGAGGGCGAGGCCGACGAACAGCGCGGCCAGAACGGCGGAAATCTTCTTCATGGTCTCCCTTTGGTGAGTGGATGCGGAACCTCCCGATTCGACCTCGCTCCGGGGAACCCTCGCTTCGACGCCGGCCGGTCCGGCCTTTCGCCGGTGCGGCGCGAGCGGCAAGCCACCGCGGCGGCGCGCTGGTAGAACTGGATTCATGAAGGCACCCGAGCTGCTCCAGCGACTGATCCGCTTCAACACGGTCAACCCGCCGGGCAACGAGGGGCCCGCCCTCGACTTCCTGCGGGGCCTGCTGGAGCCGGCCGGCTGGGAGTGCGAGATCCTGGCCAAGGTGCCCGAGCGACCCAACCTGGTCGCCCGCCTCCGCGGCCTCGAGCCCGGGCCGACCCTGGCCCTGATCAGCCACGTCGACACGGTGCCGGCCGATCCGGACGAGTGGACCCGGGACCCGTGGGGCGGCGAGCTGGCCGACGGCATGATCTGGGGACGAGGCGCGCTCGACATGAAGGACCAGGTCGCGGCCGAGACCGCTGCCTGCCTGGCCCTGGCCGACCGTGGCTGGCGGCCGGGTCGCGGGGAGCTTCTCCTCGTGGTGGCCGCCGACGAGGAGACCGGTGCGCATTACGGCGCCAAGTGGCTCTGCGAGGAGCAGCCGGAGAAGGTCCGGTGCGACTACGTCGTGAACGAGGGGGCGGGCGAGATGGTCGAGTTCGGCGGCCGCCGCTTCTTCACCCTCTCGGTCGGGGAGAAGGGCACCTTCCGCTTCACGATCCGGGCCCGGGGCGAGGCCGGTCACGGTTCGATCCCCCGGGTCGGGGACAACGCGCTGCTCAAGCTCGCCCCGGCGCTGGCGAAGCTCCACATGCAGCCGCCGCACGAGTCGACCCCGGACACCGACCGCTTCCTTGAGCGGCTGCTGGGTCACGTCCCGGACGACCTCGAGGCGGCGCTGAAGGAGATCGAGGCGGGCGCCCCCCTGGTCGCCAAGCTCCTGGCCGACCCGATGCTCGGCGTGACCCTCGCCCCGACGATGGCCGCGGCCTCGAACCGGGAGAACGTGATCCCGTCGAAGGCGGAGCTGGTGGTGGACTGCCGCACCCCACCGGGGATGACCGGCGATGAGGCGCTCGAGCGTATCGAGGGAGTGATCGGGAAGGGTGACTGGGAGATCGTCTTCAACGATCCCGTGGTCGGCAGCCGGTCAGGCTACGGCGGCCCGCTGGCCGAGGCGCTCGAGGAGTGGACCGCCGAGGTCGAGCCGGGCGCCGAGGTGCTGCCCACCGTCATGCCCGGCTTCTCCGACAGCCACTGGTTCCGCAAGGCGTTCGGCGCGACCGTCTACGGCTTCGCCCCCCAGCGCATGACCCTCGCCGACACCAAGCCGCTGGTCCACGGCGCCGACGAGCGGATCACCGTCGAGGATGTCGAGCTGATGGAGCACCTCTACACCTGGCTGCCCCCGCGGATGCTCGGGAGCGCGTGAGCTAACGCCGCGGCTTGCGGTCGTCGGGCTCGCCGCACAAGCCGCAGATGCGGGCGAGGTCCTCGCGACCCGGCTCGAATCCACACTCGTGCTTGAACACGGTGACGACCGCGTCCCGCAGCGGCTCTCCCGCCTCGGCCTGCCGGGCGATCGCGTCGGCCAGCGCCCCGTACTCGTCCAGTCGTCCCTCCCAGCCGAGATCGGTTCCGATCGGGTCCACCGTCGCCAGCTCCTCCGTCAGCCTCCGCCTCGCCTCACGGCGATCGTCCGTCGCCGGCCCCAGCGACGGGCCTCCCACCCCGGTCGCCTCCGTATCTCTAACTCCCACTCATCTTTTCCCGATCACTTGACTTCCTTGCGGGACGAAGCCTGCAGGCCCCTAGCGCTAGGCTTACCGCCTCATGTTCACCCGCATAGATCACATCGGTGTCGCGGTCGAGGATCTCGACGCCGCCATCAAGCTTTATGAGCGCAGCTTCGAGATGAAGCTCGTCCACCGCGAGACGGTCGAGTCCCAGGGCGTCGAAGCCGTCCTGCTCGACGTCGGCGACGGCCACGTCGAGCTGCTGGCTCCGCTCGGGCCGGACACCCCGGTCGGCAAGTTCATCGCCAAGAAGGGCGTCGGCATCCACCACGTCGCCTATGCGGTCGAGGACATCGACGCCGAGCTGGCCCGCCTGAAGGAAGAGGGCGTGAAGCTGATCGACGGCGAGGCCCGTACCGGCATCCGCCAGAGCCGGGTCGCCTTCATCCACCCGGCCGCCTCCGGCTCGGTCCTCACCGAGATCGTCGAGCCGGCCAAGGACGCCCACTGATGGCCGCCACCCGCGCCGAGATCGGCTTCGAGGGCGGGCAGGTCCTGCCGGTCCGCCTCGACGACGACCAGCTGAAGGGCCTGCGCGACGGGCTCTCCTCGGGCAGTGGCTGGTTCGAGGTGTCGAACGAGGAAGGGACCGTGGCGATCGACCTGGGCAAGGTCATCTTCGTCCGGACCGCCTCCAGCGACCAGAAGATCGGCTTCTAGCTCCGGGAGCTTCCGTCCGGCTCCCGACCCGGGGCCGGATCGCGACCCGCGGCGCCGACGCGCGCTCGGACGGCGAGGTACTCGACCCGCCGGACGAAGGTCTCCTTCATCTCATCCGTGATCTGGGCGAGGAACTCCCGCCGGTAGAGGTCGTCGGTGAGCATCGAGATCGCGAAGTAGAGACCGGTGAAGGAGGCGATCGCACCGGCCACCTTCAGCAGCTCGGTGGTCAGCTGCGCCGTACGCCCGCCGAGATCGAGCTCCAGCAGCACGTGGGCCGGCCCCCTGGTCCAGTTGGCGACGATCGAGGCGTCGATCGTGAGCATCCCGAACAGGACGAAGAAGACAGCGACCGCCAGAGCGACGACCAGCACCTGGAGCGACTGGCTGACGAACAGGACGAGGCCCACGTTCACCAGCTGCCGGGTGCGGAGCGGCGGCCCTCCCTCGCCGGCCTCGGCCTCGATCCTCCCCACCTCCTGCGGCAGCCGCGCCAGCAGGAACCCGGAGCCGAGGGCGACGAACAGCCCGACGAGGATCGCCAGCGAGGCGTTCGGCAGCCCAGCGAAGACCTGCCACAGCTCCGGCGTTAGGAAGAGGATCAGCGAGAAGATCATCAGCAGCGGCACCGCCTTCACCAGCAGGCCGAGCGAGCGGGAGAGCTCGTCCAGGATCCGAGTCATGGCCCAGCGCAGGATCGAGATCAGGCCGAACCCGACCACGCCGAGGATGAGCAGCAACAGCAGGGCGTTGGCCAGCGCGGTCAGCGCGGCGATCCCCCAGTGGTCCGAGATCAGCCCGGGGAGCAGTGCCG
Organism: Conexibacter woesei; assembly: GCA_040393665.1. GTDB lineage: Bacteria > Actinomycetota > Thermoleophilia > Solirubrobacterales > 70-9 > 67-14. The sequence goes on along the minus strand of JBEBTS010000090.1, from coordinate 4,377 downwards.
GCACGAGCACGAAGGCGGCGAGCTCGGCCCGGCCGACCCGCCGCGGCAGCGAGATCACCGGTCGGCCGCGCAGCCGGTTGACCACGCCGAGCGAGGCCAGCAGCAGGCCGAACGCGATCACCACCGCGGCCAGGTTGCCGAGCGTGGAGAACTCCGAGTTGAGCGGCCCCAGGACCTCCAGGCAGAGCACCAGCCCGAGCAGCGGAGCCGCCCGGTTGAAGATGTCCTCCGCCGCCGAGTAGTCCTCGATCAGCAGGGGCAGGCCGGCACGGCGGAACTCGCGCTCATACCACTCGGGGGTGCGATCGTCTGCCGGCACGTGGAGATCATCGCCGGCTCATCGGCGGGAGCCGCGCGTGGGTCGAGAGTCGGTGCATCGCTCGCACCTTCGAACCCACGCGACCGGTGGGCGCATCGGCGGCTATCCTCGGCGCGATGAAGACGGCCGACTTGAAGTTGCTCCGGTTCATGCGGACCCGGGGGCACCACCCCGCCGCGGAGAAGGCCGCCCAGGCCCTGGCCAAGTCCGGCGAGAACGGATACCTGTGGTTCGGGATCGGCGTGATCGGCGCCCTGGTCGACCGGCGACGCCGACGCCAGTGGGGCGCGGCCGCCGCGATCGGCCCGGCCGCGATCGTCCTCAACTTCGGGATCAAGCTGATCGTCCGCCGTCCGCGGCCGCAGCTCGAGGGCCTGCCCCCGCTGGGCGGCGCCCCCTCCTCGCTGTCGTTCCCGTCGGCCCACGCCACGGCCTCGTTCGCCGCTGCGACCGCGATGTCGCGGATCGCCCCCGAGCTGCGGGTGGCGCTGTTCGGGGCCGCCGCGCTGATGGCGGTGACCCGCCCGTACCTGGGCATGCACTACCCGAGCGACGTGGTCGTCGGAGCCGCGCTCGGAACCGCGCTGGGCGCCGTCGTCCCGCTCCCCATCGCGGAGCCGGCCGACCCCTACGACTTCTGAGGCGAACCGTCCCGACCGGCCGGGGCCTCACCGTCGCTTGATCGAGAAGATCAGCCGATCGGGCAGGCCGAGGGCGTACTGGAGGGTGTCGCCGCGGATCTTGGAGACCCCGCGGGTGCCGTGGAGCCGGGCCCAGATCACCCGCTTCGACTTGCCGTAACGGGTGATCGCCACCTTCTTCAGCCGACCCTTGACGCGGGCGCCCAGCCGGGCGTTCATGTCGGCCGGGGAGAAGCGGCGGGTCCAGCGGTGCATCGGTGAGATCTCATCCCTCGGATCCTTGACGCTCTTCAGATAGGGGACCGGCTCGCCGAACCACACGTTCTCGACGTTCTCGGTCCGGCCGCCGGAGGTGTCGAAGAAGAAGGTCTGGGCGATCCGGCCCTTGTAGGTGACGACCTGGCCGGCGGTCTGGGCGCAGGCCCGGTTGGTCCGGGCCGTCTCCGCGGCGATCCCGAGGTAGACCTGGCTGCGCGTGTCGGCGTACAGCTCGAAGCCGTTGCCGTCGAGCTGGGAGGAGAGGGCGAAGGATCGGGCCGCGACCGCCTGCGCCTTGAGCGAGTCCATCGGCCACGAGGAGATCACCTCCTTCGCGACGACTCCCTTGACGTAGGCGTTGATCGGCACCGCGTTGATCACGTTCAGGGAACCGCGGGGCTCCTTGGTCGGCACGATCACGATCCCGCCGCGGTACCAGCCGAGCCCGTGGAAGTGGACCCTGCCAGCCGTGCCCGACCGGAGCGCGCGCCCGCAGCCGGCCAGCCGCCGACCGTCCGTCCGCCCGAGCACGACCTTGCCCTGCCGCAGCCTGGCCTCATAGGTGCGGGACGCGGTCAGGTCGACGCCGCAGGCCCGGCTCACCCCGGAGAACCGCACCGCTCCGGGCGATATCCGCAGGAGCACCCGCACCCGGCGCGCCTTCCTCATCGTCGTGACCTGGGTGCCGCGGTAGTAGTGGCGGAGGATCCGCTTGTAGGAGGACCCCTGCTTGGCCATGCCGTAGGCGCCCCACTGGCTCATCCCCACCCCGTGTCCGAAACCGCCTCCCTTGACCTGCCACGTCGCGGCATCGGACCCGGTCGGGGAGCAGAGCAGGACGATGACGGTCACCGTCGTCGCGAGCAGGGCGAGCACGGCGCCGGGGAGGCTTTTCGAGGGGGACCCCGGTGGGTTCTGGCTGTGGTTCATCGGTTGACCGGAGATTCTCCATCAACACGTTCACCGGAGAAAGGACGCGCCCTGCCACAATGTCTGCACGAGGGAGTCGGATTCGAAGTTCAGCAGGACGCAAAGGTGCCGGCATAAAGCGGCAAAGGCTGTTTCGGAAAAGAGGTAGATGTGGACTACAAGTTGCTCCTGGCCGGTGAGTGGGTCGATACCGGCGAGTGGGACGAAGTGCTCAGCCCCTGGGACGAGAGCCCGGTGGCCCGGGTCGCCCAAGGCGACGAGCAGACGGTGGACCAGGCGGTGCGCGCCGCCCACAAGGTCTTCACCGAGGAACCGATCCCTCAGTTCCGTCGGGCCGAGATCCTGGAACGAGCCGCCGAGCTGATCAAGGAGCGCCGGGAGGACCTGGCCCAGACGATCGCGGCCGAGGCCGGCAAGCCGATCAAGACGGCGATGGGCGAGGCCGCCCGCACCGCCGACACGATGACCTTCTCCGCGGTCGAGGCCCGCAAGCTGACCGGGGGCACCGTCCCGATGGAGGCCTCAGAGGCCGGCGTCGGCAAGCTCGGCGTGATCCTGCGGGTCCCGCTCGGCGTGGTCGGCGCGATCAGCCCGTTCAACTTCCCGCTGAACCTGGTCGCCCACAAGCTGGGGCCGGCGATCGCCGCCGGCAACGCGGTGGTGCTCAAGCCGGCCGGGCAGACGCCGATCTCCGCGATCAAGCTGGCCGAGATCCTGATCGACGCCGGCCTGCCCGACGGTTGGCTGAGCGTGATCCCCGGGGGCGGCCTCAGCGTCGGCAACTCGCTGGTCGAGCACGAGCTGACCGCGGCGATCTCGTTCACCGGCTCGGCCCAGGTCGGCTGGGGCATCCGCAGCAAGGTCCCGCACAAGCGGGTCGGGCTGGAGCTCGGATCGAACGCCCCGCTGATCGTCAACGAGGACGGCGACTGGGAGACGGCCGCCGACAAGGCCCAGATCCACGCCTTCTCGCACGCCGGCCAGTCCTGCATCTCGACCCAGCGGATCCTCGTCCACGAGGCGATCGCCGATCGGTTCATCGAGCGGCTGGTCGCCAACGTGAAGGGCCTCAAGGTGGGCGACCCGATGGATCCGGAGACGGACGTCGGCCCGCTGATCACCCGCGGCGACCGCGACCGGGTCAAGGAGTGGATCGACGAGGCCGCCTCCGGCGGCGCCACGATCCTGGCCGGCGGCGAGCTGGTCGACGAGGACCGCTGCCTGGCCCCGACCCTGATCGAGAACCCCTCGCTCGAGGCCCGGGTCTGGTGCGAGGAGATCTTCGGGCCGGTGGCGACGGTCCACCGCTTCTCGGACTTCGACCAGGCCCTCGAGATGGCGAACGATTCCCGCTACGGGCTCCAGGCCGGCGTCTTCACCCGCGACATCGGCAACGGCCTCAAGGCCGCCCGGACCCTCGAGTTCGGCGGGGTGCTGGTGAACGAGGTGCCCACCTTCCGTGCCGACCAGCAGCCCTACGGCGGGGTCAAGGACTCGGGCAACACCCGTGAGGGCCCGGCCTACTCGATCATCGAGATGACCGAGGAGCGGATCGTCACCTTCCAGGGCGGCTGACCGTCCCGGCATGCCCCCGCCCGGAGCCGGGCGGGGGCATGCCGTCCGCTTCCTTCCGGGCCTCGGCGCGGAAATGGCGTATAAACACGGTGGTACGAGAGCAACTTCCGGCTCTGCGGCGGTTCTCTTGAGCACAGACTTCGGGCACGGCCTCCGCCTGCCCTGACCAGTCCCGGCCGATCCCGGGACCTTTCAGAATGGAGAACCCAGGGGAATGAAGCGGATCAGCACCAGAGCGATCGTCGCGATCGCCGCCCTCATGACCGTCGGCGCCGTCGCCGTCGCCCAGGCGGCCACGAGCGACACCTTCGGCAAGACGACCCTCCAGCAGCGCATCGTCCCGGACTCCAACTCCGGCTTCCGCTTCCTCGGCATCGGCGCGGGCGAGGGCTACACGGTCCGTGACGGCTCCGAGGCCGGTGGCGCCATCGGCACCGCCGCTGCCGGGCGCGACAAGCGCCGGACCCCGCTCTCGTACTTCGGGCAGCTGACCGACTTCCAGCTGGCCGACGAGGAGAGCCCGGCCCGGGTCGAGTTCCTCGATCCGATGGGTGGCTCCTACACCTCGTCCTGGCGGCCGAACGAGGCGTTCAACCCGCAGGAAGAGGACGCGATGATCCGCCAGTTCAACTACTTCGCGGACAACGCCCCGAA
>JBEBTS010000089.1:0-9343 GCA_040393665.1 Conexibacter woesei | reverse complement strand
TGAAGCTCACAGTCAACGTCGACGGGGGAGCCCGCGGCAACCCGGGACCGGCCGCGATCGGCGTGGTGGTCCGGGACGAGAGCGGCACGGTGGTCGAGGAGCTCGGCGAGCGGATCGGCGAGGCGACCAACAACGTCGCCGAGTACCGCGCCCTGATCAAGGGGATCGAGCGGGCCGCCGCGCTCGGCGCGGACGAGGTCGAGCTGATCGGGGACTCCGAGCTGATCGTCAAGCAGATGCTCGGCCAGTACAAGGTCAAGAACGCGGGGATGAAGCCGCTCCATGCCGAGGCCGGCCAGGCGCTCACCGGATTCTCGAACTGGACGATCCGGCACGTGCGGCGGGAGCAGAACAGCGACGCCGACCGCCTGGTCAACGCCGCACTCGACGCGTAGAGCCGAAGTTGCAACGCTTGTCCCGGCCAGGGAGGGGGCGGACGCCTCCCGGCGGGCGAGTCCAGATATACTCGCCCGACTTCGCGGCTGTAGCTCAGTTGGCTAGAGCGTCTGCTTGCCATGCAGAAGGTCGAGGGTTCGAATCCCTTCAGCCGCTTCCTTTCGGGGTCTTCCCGGTGGGGACATCCCGGCGCCTTGGCGGAGTGGCTACGCAGCGGCCTGCAAAGCCGTTTACACCAGTTCGATTCTGGTAGGCGCCTTTCTGGGCGGTCCCTCCGGGAAGGAGCGGCGGCCCTCGCCTCACCGGCCGCCCTCACCCCGGTTGCTCCACGCCGGTCCCGCGCCCACGGGCTTCGACCGCCCGACCCTACCGTTGGTGCCCCTCAATCCCCCCGGATGCGCAGCCCGCTTCCGCATCCCAATTTCCACACCCCAACGTCCACACCCCAACGTCCGCACCCCGACGTCCGCACCCCGACGTCCGCGGGGCGATCGCTCGCGCTCTGCTGGAGTGATCGCCCCAGCGACCGACGTGGGGCTGAAGCTCCACGAGGCGCGGGGGCGATCGCTCTTGCCCTGCTGCGGCGATCGCCCCGCGGATGGGCGGGACATGCGCTGGCGGGTCGTCGGGTGCGGTCGTGTATCCGGCCTCTGGTGGTGTATCCGGCCTCTGGGTGGTGGAGCCGGCCTCTGGTCGTGGATCTGACCTCTGGGTCGTGGATCCGGCCTCTGCAACGCGAAAACCCCGCTTTTGCGGGGTTTTCAGAGTGGGCACAACTGGGCTCGAACCAGTGACCTCCACCGTGTCGAGGTGGCGCTCTACCAACTGAGCTATGCGCCCAACAGGAACGGGAGCCTAGCAACGGGAGGGGGTCTGGCGTCGTCCGGTACGGCCTCCACCGGGCGTCTCTTGCCCGGGTCTCGGCGGTGGCTCCGCTCCCCGCCAGGGACTACCGGCGCCGGATCGGCTTGAGCCGCAGGATGGTCGTCGTCGAGAGGCTGTTCGCCTGGGCGCGCACGGTGAACTTCACCTTGCCCCGGCCCTTGCGGTGCTTCTTGGTGCGCACGGCGATCCGGACCACCTTCGACCGTCCGGCGGGCACGCTCGTCACCACGCAGCGCGGCTTGCGGGCCAGGCGCTTCGGCACCTGGGCGCAGACCCTGGTGCCGGTCGCGGCGGCGTCGCCGCCGTTGGCGATCGAGAGGCGGAAGATCGCCCGGCGGCCGCTCTTGACCACGACGCGCTTCGGCTTGCGGACCTCGAGGAAAGGCTTGGCGACGATGCCGTTGAGCTCGCGGGCGGCGCCGATCACGTCGCCTGCGCCGAAGAAGTCGACCGCGAGGATGGTCGGCTTCAGCCCGCGGCTCTGCTCGCAGGCCCGGGCACGATTCACGACGACGGACCTCTGGTTGACCACCGCGGCGGCGCCAGGATCGGGCGTGACCGTCTCGGTGGCGTTGCCGCTGACCCAGTGGTTCATCAGGAAGAGCGAACCGGTGGTGCCGCCCCGGTGAGGCACGCAGGACTGGGGGAGCAGCGACGGCTCGGTCAGCATCTGGATGCCGCTCGGGTGGTTCATGGCGGGCCAGTCGTACGGGGTCTCCTGCATCGTCCCGTCATACGCCTTGTGGTACCACGGCACGTCGCCCGGGCTTCCTTCGGAGAGCATCACGACGCGCTGCCCGCTGTCGATCATCTGGCCGAGCGTCGGCCAGGCCGCGGTGGTCGAGCCGCGGTAGACGAACTCGATCAGGCCGCTCTGCTCGACCGCCCGGGCGAAGTCCTCGGGCGTTATGTAGGACTCGTTCACGAAGACCATCGCCTCGCGCGGGTTGGCGGCGAGGAAGTCCCGGACCCGGCTGAGTTCGTCGACTAGCTTCACCGAGCCCCACTGGCAGATCGCGTGGCAGAGGTACATGTCGACGCCGGGGTCGTTGCGTTCACTGGCGCTGGCGATCTCGATCAGCTTGCCGTTCGGGGTCGGCTTCCCGTAGTAGGTGTCGATCAGCATCGCCCGCACGCCGAGCGAGAGCTGCTTGGAAATGGAGTAGTCCTGGTTCGGCTTGGTCCAACCCTGTTCGGCATTGGACATCGAGTTGTGGGTGCCCGGCAGGGTCACCTGGTTGAACGGCCGGTCGCAGAGGTCGACCGACCCGTTGCACGGCTTCTGTCGCGCCTCGGCGGAGGCGGGCTGGGCTCCGAGCGCGACCAGCAGGCCGAACGCGAGCAGGATCGTGAGAACTCTTCCGGGTGACATGCCGTTCATCATCCCGGAAACCGGGCGGGGCTCAAGGGTTGCGGCCGACGTGCTCCGGGGTGTCTCCCCGGTGCTGGTTCCGCCGGGCGTACATCTGGCGGTCGGCCGACTTGACCAGCTCCTCGGCCAGCCGGGCGGAGCCGGCACCGGCCGACGGATCGCCCTTGGGCGTGAGCGTCGCGATGCCGACCGTCACCCGCGGCCCGGGGGAGAGCTCCTCCAGCTCCCGGTTGATCCGGTCCTCCACCTCCGACTCGGCGGGTGGTCGGTCCTGGCCGATCGCCACGAACTCGTCGCCGCCCCAGCGGGCGACCCGCGCGGCCGGCCCGAGCGAGCGGACGATCGCCCCGGCGACCGCCCGCAGGACGTCGTCCCCGCGGTCGTGACCGAACTCGTCGTTGATCGACTTGAAGAAGTCGACGTCCGCATAGAGGCACCAGGAGGACCTGCCGGACAGCAGGTCATTGTTCTCGACCAGCTGGACCATGCCTTCGCGGCTGAGGACCCCGGTGAGCGCGTCGTTGCGGATCTGATCGACCAGCTGGCGGGTCAGGTCCGCCTGGACGTGTCGCTCGAACCGGAGGGACACGTGGAAGGTGAAGGCGATCGCGGCGGAGGCGAGGATCAGCGTCCGGTTGTCGGGAGGGAGGTCGGCGGCCCGTGGCGCACTGCCCTCGGCCATGAACCACGCGGCCATGCCGCCGATCAGGAAGGCTCCCAGCACGAACTCGTTACGCAGCAGCGCCCCCGCGGCCAACAGGATCAGCATGGCGTAGCCGAGCGTCCCCGACGCGACGTCCGGCCACTGGTACTCGGTCCAGACCGTGACCCCGAGCGCGGCGGCCAGCCCGATGAAGATGATCGCCTCCAGGGTCGCGGCGTCGTCGACCCGGCCCAGCCAGACCCAGGCGCAGAGCGGGAGGCCGAGGAAGCCGCACAGCAGGCACACGATCACGACCGGCTCGGTCCCCGCCCGGGGCGAGTCCGGGACGTCCACCAGGCCGTTGTAGATCATCAGGATCGACGTCAGGAACAGACCGAGGCAGACCGTGAAGGCGTGCGGACGGTTGGCGATCGCGTGGACGATCCGGGATCTGACGAGCTGATACATGGCGATGGGGCGCAGTAAACCGCAAAAACCCGGCCGTATCAGGGATCCGGTGACGAAATAGCATGATCCCGGTGAAATCAACAGCAATTTGCGGACTACGCGACCGGTTGGCGGCCAGAGCGGCCGGAATCGCCTGCCGGGCGGCCTTCCGGCTGCCGGGCAGCTGGCTGGCGGCCCTGGCGGGACGACCACCCGCGGTGGCGCCCGATCTGGCGCCGGACGCCTGGATCCTCGCCCGGCTCAGCTCGCGGTCCGAGCCGGGCGAGCCCGCGGCGCCGACCGCCCGGTCGCGCCGGGCCTACGACCTCCTGGCGGATGCCGTCGCGATGCCGGAGCGGAACGGGGTGATCGCCGTCGACCGGGCGGTTGACGGACCGGCCGGCCCGGTGCCGGTCCGGGTCTATCGGCCCGACCCGTACGCGACCTCGCCCGATCGTTCGGGCGGGCCAGGGGTCGCGACCCGCCTGCCCGGGATCGTCTTCCTCCACGGCGGCGGCTGGGCCAACGGGTCCCTGGTCTCGCACGACCGCGCCTGCCGCCGCCTGGCCCGACTGGTCGGGGCGGTCGTGGTCGCCGTCGAGTATCGGCTCGCACCGGAGCATCGCTGGCCGGCCGGGCTGGAGGACGCCGTGGCCGCCTGGCGGGAGGTGAAGGCCGATCCCTCCTCGTTCGGGATCGACCCGGGACGCATCGGCATCGCCGGCGACAGCGCCGGCGCCAACCTCGCGGCGGCGACCTGCCTCGCCCTGCTGCGGACCGGGGAGGACCAACCCCTGTTCCAGCTGCTGGTCTATCCGCCACTCGACCTGGCGGGCCGCCACCCGTCCGCCGAGACCTTCGCGACCGGTTTCCGGCTCACCGCCGCCGACATGGAGGCCTACAAGGACCTGTACCTGCCGGCCGGCCCGGATCGGCGGGACCCGTCGGCCTCGCCGCTGCTCGCCTCGGACCTCTCCGGGGTCGCGCCGGCCCACGTGTTCACGGCGATGGCGGATCCGCTCCGCGACGAGGGGGAGCTGTACGTCCGGCGCCTGCTGGATTCCGGGGTGGAGGCGACCCTCGACCGGGTGCCGTCGATCCACGGCTGGCTCAACATGACCGCGCTGCCGTCCAGCCGGATCGGGTTCGACCAGGTGGCCGCTCGTCTCCGGCATACCTTTACGATTGCCGGGTGAGCACCGTCGAGTCGAAAATGACAGTCACCCTGCCCGATGGCACCCCGCTCGAGCTGCCCGGAGGGGCCACGGGCGCCGACGCCGCCGCCGCGATCGGAGCCGGCCTGGCCCGGGCCGCCCTGGCGATCAAGGTCGGCGACGAGGTCCGCGACCTGGCCGCCCCGCTGAACGACGGCGAGACGATCTCGATCATCACGAGCCGCGACCCTGAAGGCCTGGAGCTGATCCGGCACGACGCGGCCCACGTGATGGCGGCCGCGGTCCAGGAGCTCTACCCCGGGACCAAGGTGACGATCGGCCCGGCGATCGACAACGGCTTCTACTACGACTTCGACTTCCCCGAGGAGGTCAAGATCACCGACGCCGACCTGCCGAAGATCGAGGATGCGATGCGGCGCCACATCAAGGCGGACGAGAAGTTCGAGCGGCGCGACGTGACCGTGGCCGAGGCGATCGAGATCTTCAAGGCCCAGGACGAGAAGTACAAGGTCGAGCTGATCGAGGACCTGATCGCCAACGAGGGCGCCGAGACGGTCTCGCTGTACCGCAACGGGCCGTTCGAGGATCTCTGCCGTGGGCCGCACGGGCCGGGCACCAAGAAGATCAAGGTGGTCAAGCTCAACTCGGTCGCCGGCTCGTACTGGCGCGGCGACGAGAACCGCGAGCAGCTGACCCGGATCTACGGCACCGCCTTCTTCTCGAAGGACGACCTGGCCGAGCACCTGGAGCGGATCGAGCAGGCCAAGGCGCGCGACCACCGCAAGCTCGGCCCGCAGCTCGATCTGTTCATGCTGCGCGACGAGGCCCCGGGAATGCCGTTCTGGCTGCCCAACGGCACCGTCCTGCTCGGTCTGATCGAGCGGGAGGTGCGGCTCCAGCTGGAGCGCGGCGGGTACAAGGAGATCGCCACTCCCCAGGTGATGGACGAGGAGCTGTGGCATCGCTCCGGCCACTGGGAGAACTACGTCGACGACATGTACTTCATGGAGGTCGACGAGCGGCGGTACGCGCTGCGGCCGATGAACTGCCCGGGCGCCTGCCTGGTCTACGGGGCCGAGCGCCACTCCTACCGGGACCTGCCGCTGCGCCTGGCCGAGTTCGGTCGGGTCACCCGCAACGAGCGCGAGGGCGTGCTCCACGGACTGCTCCGAGTCCGGGCCTTCACCCAGGACGACGCCCACGTCTACTGCACGATCGACCAGATCGAGGACGAGGTCGCCGACATCTGCCGGGCGATCGACGAGCTCTACGCCCGCTTCGGCTTCGAGGACGTCCAGGTCGAGCTGTCGACCCGTCCCGACAAGGCGATGGGGGACGACGAGACCTGGGAACGGGCCGAGTCGATGCTCAAGAGCGCCCTCGACGCCCAGGGCCGCGACTACAAGATCAATCCGGGCGACGGCGCCTTCTACGGGCCGAAGATCGACTTCCACGTGACCGACGCCCTGGGCCGCTCCTGGCAGCTCGGAACCTGCCAGCTCGACTTCCAGATGCCGGAGCGGTTCGAGTTGAACTACATCGACGGCGAGGACGACCGGCAGCGGCCGGTGATGATCCACCGTGCCCTGCTCGGCTCGATGGAGCGCTTCGCCGGGATCCTGATCGAGCACTACGCGGGCCGCTTCCCGGCCTGGCTGGCGCCGATCCAGGCGATGATCGTCCCGGTCTCCGACAAGCACCTCGAGTACGCCCGTCAGGTGGCCGAGGACCTCAAGGCCGAAGGCGTGCGGGTCGCGGTCGAGGAGCGCTCGGAATCGGTCGGCAAGAAGATCCGGGCGGCCGAGCTGGGGCGGTATCCGTACATGCTCGTGGTCGGCGATCGCGAGGTCGAGGCGGGCGAGGTCGCGGTCCGTTCGCACGAAGACGGCGAGCTGGGCACGATGCCGGTCGCAAAGTTCTGTATGCTCCTCGACAGTTGATTCTTCGAAGCACAAAACTCACTACGCGCTCGTGCGCGCCCGCGTGCTTCCCGATCGTGCTTGTGTCCGCTTGAACTTCATGTTGGCTGACCGCTAGTGCCGATTCCACGCAGGTTTGACCGCCGTCCCCCTGAAAGGGACAACACTCGTGTAAACGAGCGGATCCGCGTACCCAAGGTCCGATTGATCGGAGCCGACGGGGAGCAGGTCGGCATCGTCGCGACCGACGAGGCCCGCCGCATGGCCCGCGAGGCCGAGCTCGACCTGGTCGAGGTCGCCGCCGGTGCGAAGCCGCCCGTCTGCCGGCTGCTCGACTACTCGAAGTACAAGTACGAGCAGGAGCAGAAGCAGAAGGCGGCCCGGAAGCATCAGACCCAGGTCAACATCCGCGAGATCAAGCTTCGCCCGAAGATCGCGGACAACGACTACAACACCAAGAAGGGCCACGTCACCCGCTTCCTCAAGGCCGGCGACAAGGTCAAGGTGACGATCATGTTCCGCGGTCGCGAGCAGGCTCATCCCGAGCGGGGCCGCGACCTGCTGTACCGGCTCTTCGAGGATCTCGACGGCCTGGCGACGATCGAGTCCCGGCCGCTGCAGGAAGGCCGCAACATGAGCATGTTGCTCGGTCCTTCCAAGGAAGCGGTCAAGGACGCCGAGGCGGCCCGTGCCGCCAAATCGAAGAAGGACAAGGGCGGCGACGCCCCCGAGGCCCCGGCCGAGCCCGAGGAAGTGATCCCGGATCACCCCCAGGCCGTGAAGTCGGACGCCGTCGCGCCCGAACCGGAGCTTCCGGCCGAGCCCGGCGAGTCCTCCGAGTCGGACTCCGGCTCGACCGACGCCTGAACCGCTAAGCCAAGTCGGCTCCCCGAGTCCCGGCAGGGAGTCGGGGGTCCACCGACTCCCAACCGTGAATGAACCCCGCCCCGACGGGCCACCGTCACTCCACCATCTGCGATGCGCCGCCGGTAGTGCCAACGAGCAGGTGAGATGGGTCGCCGACGAGAGACCATGCCCGATGCACTACCAGCGGCGCATCGGAAGGTCAGGTGGGGGTGGAGGGTTGGTCAGGCTGAGTGGTTGGTGGCGATCAGGTCGGCGATGCGGGTTGCGGCCTGGCCGTCCCACAGCGGCGGTGGGGTGGAGGCACCCGTGGCCGTTTCCCTGACCAGGCCCGGGATCTCGCTGATCCGGGAGGGATCGAGGCCGAGGAGGACGTTGGTGCCGAGCTCGATCGTCACCGGGCGCTCGGTGTTGTCGCGCAGGGTGAAGCAGGGAACGCCGAGGTAGGAGGTCTCCTCCTGGATCCCACCGGAATCGGTCAGCACCGCCCTGGCATCCGCCTCCAAGGAGAGGAACTCGAGGTAGCCGGCCGGGTCGATCAGGGTGAGGCCCCCGCCGCCCGCGGCGCCGGTAGTCCCCGAGCCGCCGGGAGCGGTGATCTCGGCGTCGAGCGCGAGCCGCGCCCTGGTCCGCGGGTGGACCGGGAACAGGACCGGCATCTCCTTCGCCACCTGGTTCAGCTCCGCGACCGCCTCGAACAGCAGGGGGCCATCGACCAGAGCGGGGCGGTGGAGGGTGACCAGCAGGTACTCGCCGGGCTCCAAGCCATGCTCGCGGCAGGTGTGGAGCGGGCGGAAGCGGTCCTCCAGCGCGACCAGGCTGTCGATCATCGTGTTGCCGACGAAGTGGGACCGCTCGGACGGGATCCCCTCGATCTCCAGGTTGCGCAGGGCCTCCTCCGAGTGGACCCACAGGTGATCCGCGATCTGGTCGGTGAGGATCCGGTTGATCTCCTCCGGCATCGTCCGGTCGAAGCTGCGCAGCCCCGACTCGAGGTGGGCGACCGGGATCCCCAGCTTCACCGCGGTCAGGGCCGCGGCGACGGTCGAGTTCACGTCGCCGGGGACGACGACCAGGTCCGGCTCCAGCTCGATCAGCAACGGCTCGAGCCGTTCCATCACCCGGGCCGTCTGCTGGGCGTGGGTGCCGGAGCCGACCTCGAGCATGTGATCCGGCGCGGGCACGCCCAGCTGCTCGAAGAAGATCTCCGACATCATCCGGTCGTAATGCTGGCCGGTGTGGACGATCTGCTGATCGGCGTCCGGCAGCCGCCGGGCGATCGCGGCGATCAGCGGCGCCATCTTGACGAAGTTGGGTCGGGTGCCGAGAACGTGGACGATCCGCATGAGCCCGCACAGTATCCGGGCCGGGCGGTGAGAGGAGGACCGCCCGGCACCCGGGCAGAAGGCTGTCAGGCGTCCATATTTGATTCAATGTCCCGGCTCATGCCGAAGATGAAGACACATTCCGGAGCCAAGAAACGGTTCAAGAGGACAGCCACAGGAAAGCTCCGTGGACGCAAGGCCTACTCCAGCCACATCCTGGAGAAGAAGTCGCCGAAGCGCAAGCGCTCGATGGGGCAGCCCGTCTTCGTCAAGGATCAGGACGCCCCGCGCGTCAACAAGATGCTGGGTGGCAAGTA
>JBEBTS010000088.1:0-9380 GCA_040393665.1 Conexibacter woesei | reverse complement strand
ACGACGTCCGCAGCCGCTTCGGATCCGACTCGATCCGCCGCGCCTCCCTGATCGACGCCGACGAAGGCGTCTCCGTGCCCACGCTCCCGGACTGAGCCGGTCCCGCCAAGCCTAAGTTACTTCGGCTCGGGGTTAAGCATGAACTCGATCATAGGTTCTTTACAATTCACGAGATGGCACGAACGCTCGCCGGCCTGTCCTTCTTCATAGCCACCTTCTTCTTGTCCTCTTTGCTGGTCAGCCACGGACATCCGGCATATATCATTGCCGCCCCACAACTAGCCGGGGCTTTGTGTGCCGGCTACCTTGTAAGAGAGTGGTGGCTGCTGCCTGTCACGTTAACTAGCCTCCTCCTGCTTGCGGATGGCCTCGGCATCGGACAGGATGCACAAGGCGAAAGTGCTCCCTTGATCATCCATGAGCTACCCATCATTCCCTTCATCCTCTTCGGATTCTTCCTCGGTCGAGTCGGGGACAGAAAGACCAGCCGACTAAACTAGGGCAATCTCGACACATTGCGCCGAGCAGGAGAAACGCTGAAACAGTGACTCCGAAGACCCTATACAATGGAGAATGAGTGGCCGGCAGTCTCGCTCAACTTCAATGTAAGTGATTTAGATAGGTAAAAGCCAGGCAGCCATCACTTCCTGCCCCTTTCCCTCGCTACTTCTCGCGTCATCAGAGGCCCTACAAAACTTACTCCAGGTCGCCGACCTGATGTTCGAGGAGGCTTGTGTGTCAGTGCCCTCGTGTCGCCGGTCAATCCGACTTGGTCAGATCATCCAAAGCAACCGGATCATTCCCCGCCCACGCGGACAGGAGGAGCAGTAGGGCCGCGGGGAGGAAGAACATCCCGAGCACCGTCACGAAGGACCCCATGACGAGCAGCAGGCCGGCACCGGCCGTGACCCGCCGCGATCTCGGGCCGTGGGTGAAGAAGGGCAGGCAGGCGACGACGACCCCGATCGCGAGGGCGGCGTAGAACAACGCGCCGACATCCTCGGTCAGGCTGCCGCCGGAGCTGTGGACCGGCAGCCACAGGGAGGCCGGGACGACCGCGAGGCCCGCCGCGGCGGCGGCCGCCCTGAGCGCGAGGGCAACCCTGCCGTCGGATGTCCTGTCAGGCCCGGTCATGGGTCAAGGCTACCGCGCCGGTCGCTCTCCACCCGGCAGATCCCGACTAGACTGCGGCTCAATGTTCCTCGCTTTGCGCGAACTGCGCCGGACGTGGCGCCGGTTCGTCCTCGTCGGGCTGGTCGTCCTGCTGGTGGCGACGCTCTCGACGGTGCTGACGGGCCTGGCCAACGGGCTGGTCACCGACGGCATCTCCGGGCTCCGTTCCCTGCCGTTGACGCATCTCGCCTTCGCCCCTCACGCCGATGCCACCTTCAGCCGGTCCACGCTCGACCGCAAGGCGCTCGACGAGTGGCGGCAGGAGCCGGGAGCGGAGTCCACCCCGATCGGCGTCTCCTTCGTCAACGCGGCCTCCGAGAGCGGCGGGCCCAGCATCGACCTGGCCCTGTTCGGGATCGACGTGGACAGCTTCCTCTACAGCGAAGCCCACCAGGGCTCGTCATCCGGCTCGACCGACGGAGAGCGCCTGAACGGCCTGGTCCTCTCCCACGAGCTCGAGGAAGACGGGGTCGAGATCGGCGACCGCTACCGGATCGACGGGACCGGGACCAGCCTGCCCGTCATCGGGTTCACCTTCGGCGGCACCTACGGCCACGTCCCGATCGCCTACACCGACCTCTCGATCTGGCAGCAGGCGCTCTACGGCGACGACGCCAAGGGTCGCTTCTCCGCGATCGCGCTGCGACTCCCGCCCGGCTTCGACGTCGCCGCCGCGGACCGGCGCGCCGGGACCGAGACGTTGACCAAGGAGGAGGCCTACAGCGGCTCTCCCGGGTTCTCGGCGGAGACCGCGACCATGACCCTGATCCGGGCCTTCCTGCTGGTGATCTCGGCGTTGATCGTCGGGGCCTTCTTCACCGTGCTGACGGTCCAGCGGACCCGGCAGATCGGGCTGCTCAAGGCG
Organism: Conexibacter woesei; assembly: GCA_040393665.1. Classification (GTDB taxonomy): domain Bacteria; phylum Actinomycetota; class Thermoleophilia; order Solirubrobacterales; family 70-9; genus 67-14. Next base: position 7,342 of record JBEBTS010000088.1, on the reverse strand, counting down.
ATGGGCGCCTCCAGCTCCTACGTCCTGCGTGACGGCATCGGCCAGATAACCGCGGTGGTGGTGCTCTCGACCGCGGCCGGAGCGCTCACCGGGGCGGCGATCATCGCGCTCCTCAGCCGGGGCGACGTCCCGATCGAGCTGTCGCTGCCTGGGGTGCTCTCCAGCGCCGGGCTGCTCGTGGCCACCGGGATCATCGGCTCGCTGTTCGCCTTCCGCCGGATCACCCGGGTCGAGCCCGCGATCGCCCTCGGGGTAGAGCAGTGAGCGCCGTCGGCGAGCCCGCGGCTCCGCCGCTCGGGCTCCGCGACCTCACCGTCGCGGTGCCGGACGGTGACCGCACCCGGACCCTGCTCGACCGGGTCAGCTTCGACGTGGCGGCCGGGGAGATCCTGGTCGTGACCGGCGGCTCCGGGTCCGGCAAGTCCACCCTGCTCGCGGCGGCCGGCCTCCTGCGACGGCCCGACTCGGGCGAGGTGCTGATCAACGGCGCGCCGACCTCCTCGCTCTCGGAGCGGCGACGCACCTCGCTCCGTCGCCGCGACATAGCGATCGTCTACCAGGCGGCCAATCTGCTGCCGGCGCTGACCGCGATCGAGCAGCTCGAGATCATCGGCCACATCAACCGCGAGAAGCGCTCCGAGGCCCGGCTGCGGGCGGAGTCGCTGCTGGTCGAGGTCGGGCTGGGCGAGCGCCTCCACCAGCTGCCGGGGAAGATGTCCGGTGGGGAGCGTCAGCGGGTCGGCATCGCCCGGGCGCTCATGGCCGGGCCCTCGGTGCTGCTGGCCGACGAGCCGACGGCCTCGCTCGACAAGGGCCTCTCCACCCAGATCTCGGAGCTGATCGCCGTGCAGACCGAGCGCCGTGGCCTGGCCACGATCATCGTCAGCCACGACGAGACGCCGCTGTCCCACGCCCACCGCCACCTCCATCTCGCCGGCGGCCGGCTCGACGAGGTCGAGCTCGCGGCCCGTCCGCTCAGCTGACCCCGCAGCGCTCCATCTCGGCGTGGAGCGAGGCCCTCATCCGGTCGAGCAGGTCTCGGTCCCCCGGGTCCTTCGCCCGGCCGGTGTCCCGGTCCACCAGGTTGATCGCCTGGAGCGGATCCCGGGTCATGTCGTACAGCTCGAACTCGGGTGGCTCGCCGCCGGTCGGGTCGACGTACTCGGCGTAGGTGGCCGTCGGGGTCCGCCAGGCGCGGATCCGGTTCGGCGGCGGGGCGACGTCCCGGTAGGCGCTGCCCGACTGGTGGTCGTCGAAGGTGAAGAGCGTGCCTTCCTGGACCGACTCGGCCTCGTCGCGGAGGATCGGGCCGAGGCTGCGGCCCCGCACCCCGTCGCCGGAGACGTCGACCCCGGCCAGGTCGGCCATGGTCGGCAACAGGTCGCAGAGCGATGCCGGCGCCTCGCTCTTCCTGGCCTCCGGGAACAGCGACGGGTTGGAGACGATCAGGGGCACGTTCAGCGTCTCCTCGTAGGCGTTGAACATCTTCTGCCTCATGCCGCCGTGGGCCATGCCCAGCTCGCCGTGGTCCGAGGTCCGCATGATCACCGTCTTCGACCGGAGCGAGCCGGGGTCGTCGGGATCGCCCAGGGCGGCGAGGATCCGTCCGATCTTCCGATCTGCCAGCCGGTGGAGGTGAGCGTAGAAGCGGCAGTATTCCAGCTGCTCCTCCGCGTCCTTGAAGCCGCCGAGGAAGCTCGCCTGCCCCACCTTCATCCGGGCGTGGACCCGCGGCTTCTCGTTGAGCGGCTCGTTGACGGTGGCCGGCAGCCGGATCGCGTCCAGGTCCGACCACTCGGAGCGGTCGTACCCGCCCTCGGCATAGGACTCCGGGTAGGCCAGGACGTCGTGCGGGTTGACCAGGGACACGACCAGCGCCCACGGCCCGGGCGGGGGATCGACGAGGAAGGCCTCGGCCTGACGGGCGAAGTCCTCGTCGAAGCCGAGCCCACTGGCCCCGGACACGGTGCCGCCCCCGAAGTGCTCGGGGTCGATGTTCTCCCCCGCGTCCGGCGGCACCCAGCCGGTGAAGCCGAGCTGCTCGGCGATCCGGTCGCCGTCGCCCGGGACCCAGTCCTCCCCGGCCGGCTGGGTCAGGTGCCACTTGCCCTTGTACACGGTGGTGTAGCCCGCCCGCGCGAGGATGCGGGCCATGTTCGGCGTCGCCGGGTCCAGCACCGGCTCGTCGCCGCCGTCGGCCTTGCGGGTGGCTCCCCGCACGAACAGGGTCATCGCCTCCCGCAGGCTCATCTCCCCTCGTCGCACCGCCCGGCCGAGCGCCTTGATCGTCTGCGGGAGGTTCCGCGGGTTGACCGTGACCCCGCCGCGGGTGAGGGTCAGGCCGACCCCGTGCTCGGCCGGCCAACGGCCGGTGAAGAGGGACGCCCGGCTCGGCGAGCACATGCACGAGGCGGCGCAGGCCTGGTTGAACCGGATCCCGGTGCGGGCGAGCTCCGCGTCGGCCGGCATCAGCTCCTCCAGCCAGGCCGGGTCCTCCGGCCAGTGCATCGGTTGACGCTGCTGGTCCGTGATGATCAGAAGCAGGTTGGGCAGGTCTCCGCCGCCGGCCGTCTCCAGTGATGCGTTCAAGTCGTCTCCGCCTCCGATCCCGGTCGGCTCCCCGACCAATAGTTGACGCACATCAACTTTCTTGGCTACAAGCCTATTGCAACCCCGCCCCCACCGCAACTCCATCTCGGAGCGATCGTGCCCGGCCGGGACCGTCCGCCCGAGCTGCTATTTTGTCCATTCTCGGTGTTTTAATTCGATGGAGGTTGACGGATGGCCTATGTGATCAACGAGCCGTGCATCGGTACCAAGGACCATTCCTGCGTCGAGGTCTGTCCGGTCGACTGCATCCACCCCACCCAGGACGAGCCCGAGTTCGAGACCGAGCCCCAGCTCTACATCGACCCCGACGAGTGCATCGACTGCGACGCCTGCGTCGAGGCCTGCCCCGTGGACGCGATCACGCCGGAGGACCAGGTCCCGCCGGAGTGGCAGAAGTTCATCCAGATCAACGCCGACTACTACAAGCGCTGAAGCCCCGGCCGGGGCTCAGACCTCGGGCCGGGCGTGGCGGACGACGCCCAGCCCCAACAGCGCCACCTTGACCGCCAGCGCCCCGTAGGCGAGCAGCAGCACGACCCGCGCGACCTGGCCCGGATCCTCGGCTCCGGTCAGCTGCGTGACCGCCAGCGCGGCGACGCCGACCGCCGCCAGCCCGGTCAGGGCGCGGTCCACCCGCGGTCGCGCCGGCGGCATCGGCCGGGTGAAGTTGCGGACCCGGACCACGATCGCCAGTAGGTGGAGCAGCGAGCCGATCACGGTCAGCCCGACCCACCCGGCGACCAGCAGCGTTCCCGCCGCGATCCGGGTCGATCCGGCGAACGACCAGACCGGCCCGTCGACCGCCGCGGCGACCGCCAGCACGGCGATCCCGGCCGGCAGGAACAGCTGAGCCGCCCCGACCACCCTGGCGGCCAGGGAGAGCGGCGCCCGCGACTCGATCCGGCAGGCGATCAGGTTCGCCAGGAGGACCACGGCGGCGGCCAGGAGCAGCCCCCAGCCGAGCAGCGCCAACGGTTCGATCGCCCAGGCGTAGCCGATCGCCAGCCCGGCCACCCCGCCGCACCACAACCGGAACGCGACCGGCTGCAGCCGGGGGAACCGGAGGGTCGTCTGGGTCAGCGACGGGTAGAAGGTGTGGAGCGTGCCGACGATCGCCGCCCCGAACCAGCCGGCCAGGTTGAGCACCATGTGGGCGCCCAGCAGATAGCCGTGGCTCCAGGCGATGCCCTCGGAGAGCATCGTCCCGGCGGCGATGCCGACCGCGAAGAAGCCGGCCGACGCCTCGTACCAGCGAGTCGCCCACGGGTTCTTGCCGAGCGACCGGCGGCGCATGACCGCCAGCGCCCGAGCCCAGGCCGCGAGCCCTCCGATCAGCAGCGCCACCGCGACCCAGGTCAGGGCGCCGATCCCCAGCGGGACCGCCGCGGCCAACAGGATCGCGCCCGAGTTCCAGCAGAGCAGCTGAAGCCGCACCAGCCGGCGCGGCGGCGGATCGGTGGCGAGGAAGGCACCGGCGAAGAACTGGCTCGCCCCGAGCACCAGTTGGGAGACGCCGCCGAAGAAGGCGAGGTGGAGGGCCAGCCACCGCCCCCACTCCCAGGGCTGGATCGCCTGGACCACGGCCGCGGCGATCGCGGCGACGAGGAAGGCGAGGCCGCAGAGGAAGAAGGCGCCGAGCACGTCGGTCGGACGCAGGTCCCCGCGGTGGTGCGCCCGGGGCGCCCGGGGCACGGCCGGCCCCGAGACGGTCATTCGACGGTCACCACGCAGCCGGCCTCGTGGGGATCGTGGGCCTCGAACCCGGTCAGCTCGGCCTCGGGGTCGATCCGCTCCAGCAGTCCCGTGGTCATGCCGCGGTGCAGCCCGCAGACCACCTTCCGGTTGATGGCGGCCGGCTCCCGGTAGGGGCAGTTCTCCAGATGGCAGGTGAAGCCGTCGGCGGTGGCGACCACGCGCGGGCGAAAGCCGAGGGTGGCCAGCACGTCGCCCAGGACGGCGCCGGTCTCGGCCTCGGGCTCCCCTTCGGCCGCGATCCGGCTCCCCAGGTCGCGGCCGATCTCGCGACCGACCGCCTCGACCTGGCGCAACGACTCGGGCTCGGCCGGGATCGCCCGGGCGAGCCACACGGCCAGCTCGGCGTAGGCGGTGGGTTGGCCGCCTCCGGGGGACGCCCCAGCGGCGACGACCCAGCGGTCGCCGGGCCGCCCCCTCCCGCCCTGCTCCCGCCGCCGCTCGACCAGGCCGGCCTTCGCCAGGCGCTCGAGGTGGCGGCGCACGCCGTTCACGTGCAGGCCCAGCTCGCCGGCGATCTCATCGGTTCCGGTCGGCACCTTCAGCTCGACCAGCAGGGAGAAGATCCGCGATCGCGTCGGCTGGGCGAGGACGTCCTCTTGGGATGCGGGAAGATCCATCGTCCCCATGTTCGCACATTTGCCCTGTGTAAATCCAAGGGGCGAGGCGCCCGCAACGGCCGGGCCACCGGATACGCTCGATCCGTGGCCGTAGGGGGAGCGCAAAGCGACACCGAAGTCAGCCCCGGAACGCTGAAAGAAGCGATCCGCACCCTGTACCCGGGCTACTTCGCCCTGGTCATGGCGACCGGGATCATCTCCAACGGGTTCTACCTGCTCGACCTCGAGGCGCTCGCGACCGCCCTGTTCGTGATCTGCTCGGCGGCCTTCCTCGTCCTCATCCCGGCGACCATCGCCCGGGCGATCCTCTTCCCCCGCCGACTCTGGGAGGACCTGATCAACCCTCGGCTGATCTTCTCCTTCTTCACGATCGTGGCCGGCGCCAACGTCCTCGGGATCCAAGTCCTGATGCGGGGGCACCTCGAGCCCGCCATCGCCCTGTGGGTCTTCTCGCTGGCCGTCTGGATCCCGCTGAGCTACTTCAGCTTCTCGGTCCTCACCTTCCGCGACACCGACCGCAGCGTCGCGATCGTCGGCGGCGGCTGGCTGATCGCGATCGTCGGTGCCCAGTCGATCGCGTCCTTGGGGGCGAAGCTAAGCGCAGAGATCAGCTCCGGGCACGAGCTCGTCTTCGTCACCGCCCACGCCTTCTGGGGGGTCGGGCTGGTCCTGTACGGGATCTTCGTCACCCTGTTCGCCTACCGGATCTTCTTCTTCCGGCTGACCTCCGAGGAGATGAACCCGCTGTTCTGGGTGGTGATGGGAGCCGCCGCCATCTCGGTCAACGCCGGGTCGGCGATCCTCGTCGCCGAGGGCCAGATCGGCTACCTGTCGAGCCTGCACTCCTTCGTCGATGGAACCTCCCTGGTCCTGTGGGCCTGGGCGACCTGGCTGATCCCGCTGCTGGTCATCTTCGGGATCTGGCGGCACCTGGCCATGCGCGTGCCGCTCGAGTACAGCCCGATGTACTGGAGCCTGGTCTTCCCCCTCGGGATGTACACGGTCGCCACCGCGCAGTTCGCCGCCGCCGAGGACTTCGACTTCATGAAGCACATCCCGGACGTGATGATCTGGGTCGCGTTCACGGCCTGGCTGGCAACCATGACCGGGTTGCTACGGTCCTTGACAAGGAGATCGAAGGCCAGGAGGTCGAAGCAATGAAGGTCGGACGACTCATCGCAAGATCCGTGATCGGCGGGCTGTTCATCGGTCACGGCACCCAGAAGCTGCTCGGCTGGTTCGACGGCCCCGGGCTCGACGGCACCACCGGGATGATGGAGTCCCTCGGGCTCCGGCCCGCCCGTGAGAACGCGATCGCCGCCGGCGCGACCGAGACCGCCGGTGGGGCCATGATCCTCACCGGGACCCTCACCCCCGTCGCCGCCACCGGCCTGATCGCGACCATGATCACCGCGATCCGCACGGTCCACTGGAAGAACGGCCCGTGGAACTCCGACGGCGGCTACGAGTTCAACCTGGCGATGATCGCGGCGCTGCTGTTGCTGGCCGAGTCTGGTCCCGGAGCCTGCTCGATCGACCGCGCGTTGGGGACGGACGAGGCCGGTTCGGGCCGCGCCCTGCTGATCCTGGCCGCGGCCGCCGCCGGGTCCACCTTCGTGGTCGAGCGCGGCCGCCGCCTGGCAGCGAGCTCCGAGGAAGGCGAGCCGGCCGGCGAGGAGCCCGAGGCCCCGGCCGAGGAGCCGGGCCCCAACGCGGACTGACCAGGCCCTGACGCGTCCTGACCGGCCTGCCGGCGCGTCCCGACCGGGCCGTCCGGCTCACCCAACCAGGTCGCGGGGGCGATCGCTCGCGCTGGGCTGGAGCGATCGCCCCAGCGATCCTGGGGGGCGGGGTTGAGATCCTGGGGTTGAGTCAGGCGGCGGGCAGGCCGGGCTGCTCGCGGTGCGCCGCGACGGCCCGCTCGACCGCGTCGACGTCGCGGACGGCACCGGTGTCGGCCGAGGTCGCCATCGCCGCGTACGCCCGGAGGGCCGGGGAGACGACGCGGTCGCGATCGACCGGCTGGTAGCCCCCGGCCGCTTCGAGGGCCTCGCGCCGGGCGGCGAGGGTCTCCTCGTCCACGGCGAGCTCGATCGACCGGTTGGGGATGTCGATCTCGATCAGGTCCCCCTGCTCGACCAGCGCGATCGCCCCGCCCGAGGCGGCCTCGGGCGAGACGTGGCCGATCGAGAGGCCCGAGGTGCCGCCGGAGAAGCGGCCGTCGGTCAGCAGCGCGCACTCCTTGCCGAGGCCGAGGCCCTTCAGGTAGGAGGTCGGGTAGAGCATCTCCTGCATGCCCGGGCCGCCGCGCGGGCCCTCGTACCGGATGACGACGACGTCGCCGGACTTGACCCGGCCGG
>JBEBTS010000087.1:0-9520 GCA_040393665.1 Conexibacter woesei | reverse complement strand
CGCAGCACGTCGATGATCTCTTCCAGCACGGCGGCCGAGTTGACCGAGATGTCGTCGAGGCGACCCATGAAGCAGGAGACGAAGGTGGCGCCGGCGGAGGCCGCCAGGAGCGCCTGGTTCGGCGAGAAGACGAGGGTCATGTTGACCATCGTGCCTTCGTCGGTCAGGGTGCGGGAAGCCGTGAGGCCGGCCTCGCAGAACGGCACCTTGACCGTGACGTGAGGATGGAGCTCACGCAGGGCGCGGCCCTCTTCGATCATGCCTTCAGCGGTGCTGGAGACGACCTCGGCCGAGGTCGGTCCGTCGACGAGGTCGGCGATCTTGCGGATGATGTCGCCCGGTTCGCCGTCTTCCTTGGCCAGCAGCGACGGGTTCGTGGTGGCACCGGCGAGTACCCCCCAGGCAGCGATCTCCTCAACTTCGGAGACTGCCCCGGTATCGATGAAAAGTTTCATGCTTCTAGGTTATTGGAGTCGGGAGCGGCAACAGGGCGTGCCGCACCGCGCGACCGACTGGAGATTCAGGCTTTGCCGGCGGGATTGAGACCTTCGGCCACGGCGGTGTCCAGCCAGGCCTGGACCTGTCGGCCCCGCTCCGACTCCGACCACCCGAGCCGGCCCGCCATCACGTCGGCGACGCCGTCCACCGATTCCGGTGTGGCGAGGTCGACCGCGGCGGTCAGGCCGAGCCGGGTCCGGCGCAGCAGGACGTCGGCGATGGTCATCGCCTGCTCCCGCTCGACCGCGAGCGCGACCTCGGCCATCAGGTCGGGTCGGCCGGCGACGATCGGGGCCCGCAGCTCCTCCTCCCGCTCGGCCAGGTCCAGCACCTGGCGGGCGGCATGTCCGTAGCGGAAGACGAGCTGCTCGGTCGCTCCCGGGTCGACGCCTTCCGGGACGGCCAGCGCCGCCGGGTCGATCTCCATGCCGAGCGGGATCTCGGCCGTCTGGCAGCGGGCCATCCGCCCGGCCCGGTCGACGATCCGGTCGACCGTCTCCTTGGCCATCCGGCGCCAGGTGGTCAGCTTGCCGCCGGTGATGGTCAACATGCCGGAAGAGGTCTCGTAGAGCTCGGCCTGGCGGGAGATGTCGACCGACTTGCGGGGATCGCCGGTGCTGATCAGGGGCCGCACCCCGGCGAAGGCGCCGACGATGTCGGTGTCGCTCAGCGACTTGCCGCTGAAGCCGTTGACCGAGTCGAGCAGGTACTCGATGTCGTCCCCGGTCGGCGCCACCTCCTCGATCCCGCCGTCGTGGTCGACGTCGGTCGTGCCGACCAGGGTCCGTCCGTACCAGGGCAGCGCGAAGATCCGCCTGCCCTCGCCGGCCGGGACCACCGCCGCCGCCTTTCCCATGTCGAAGTCGTCGGTCGAGAAGAGCAGATGGGTGCCGCGGCTCGGCGCGATCCGCGGGATGTCCTCTTCCCGCTCGATCTCCCCGGGACGGATCCGGTCGGCCCACACGCCGGTCGCGTTGACCACGTTGTCGGCCGCGACCCGCACGGTCTCCCCGGTCGGGCCGTCGGTGAACTCGACCCCGTCCGCCCGGCCGTTCCTCCCGGTCACCCCGGTCACCGGCGCGTTGTTCAACGGGACCGCCCCGAACCGCTGGGCCTCCCCCAACACGGTCAGGACGAGCCGGACGTCGTCGGTCTGGCAGTCGTAGAAGAGATAGGCGGACTCGGGGTCGCGGTCGGCCAGGGCCGGGACCAGCTCGAGCACCTCGTCGCGCCCGATCGTGCGGTGCCGGTCGGGCGACCAGGACTCCTCCGCCTCGGCGGGACGGCGGCGCCACCGGGCGTCGCGCCGTTGACGCCCGGTGCCGACGCCGGCCAGCACGTCGTAGGCGTTGAGCCCGAGACCGACCTTGCGGTCGAGCTTCTCGTCGCCGAAGCTCGGCACGAGGAAAGGGGTCGGGTAGACCAGGTGGGGCGCCAGCTCGACCATCAGCTGACGCTCCTGCAGCGCCTCACGGACCAGGCCGAGATCGAAGTTCTCCAGGTAGCGCAGGCCGCCGTGGACCATCTTCGACGACCGGGACGAGGTGCCGATCGCGTAGTCCCGGCCCTCCAGCAGGGCGACCGAGTAGCCGCGGGAGGCCGCGTCGAGCGCGACGCCCGCCCCGGTTATCCCGCCCCCGATGACGACCACCTCGAAGTGCTGGCCCGCGATCGCTTCGAGGGCTTCGGACCGGGAGAGCATCGCCTCAGGCCCCTACCACTTGAACCGCCGCACCAGCCAGATCGTCCCGCCGCACAGACCGCCGGACACGACCAGGCAGATCAGCAGCGCGACCAGCGGCGAGGGTGCCGGACCGGCCTCCGACGCGGCCAGCACGGCGTCGCTCGGCACGACCGGGGTGACCGGGACGACCTCCGGGATCACCGGACCGTCGTCGGGCGTGGCCGAGTCGTCCGGGATGGCGGGGGCGTTGCCCCGGTTGGAGCCGTTCTTGCCGGACTTGGGGCTCGTCCCGGTTGACGGGCTGCTCAACGAGGGCGGGTTCGAGATCGAGCCGGGGCCGGGGTCGTAGGTCGTGCTGGGGCTGCTCGGCGTGCCGTTGCTCGAGCTCGTGTCGTCCTTCGGCTTCTCCGGCTTCTTCTCCCGCGGCGGGGCGGAGATCGGCAGCGACTTGGCGGCCAGCGCGGGGATCACGTCGGCGGTCACCCAGACCCGGGTCTGGTCGCTGCTCTTCGAGTAGTGGACCGAGCCGTCCTTCTGCTGACGGGCGAGCAGGAAGTCCGCGGCGGTGTTGCCGTTCGTCTTCAGGTAACGGGGGCCGCGTCCGGAGGCGACCAGTCCCTGGACGACCAGGCCGGTCGACTGCGAGTTCACGTTCGAGCCGCTGGCGAAACCACCGGAGGACTTCTGGGCGACCCGGAGGTATCCGATCGCCTGGTTGACCCGCTTCTTGCCGCTGATCGCCATCAGCGCGGCCCCGGTCGAGTCGGGGTCGCTCTTCGCGCCCCGGGCGATCCCGAAGCCGCCGTTCGTATCCGTGTTCTGGGCCGTGTAGAGCCAGTCGACGGACTTCCGCTTGGCCCCGTCGGCGTCGCTGGCGCCGAAGGCCACGGCCGACCAGGCGGTCACGTTCACGTCGTTGCCGAAGGAGCCGTTCCCCTGCCGCTTCATCAGGGCCTGGACCAGGTTGCGTCCCTCGAAGTTGCGGGGGTTCTTGTCGACCGTCTTCAGCGCGAGGATCGCCAGCGCGATCTCGTTCGCCTTGTCGGGCTCCTTGCGGTTGGCGACCAGGTAGTCGTAGGGGGACTTGCCGCCGGTCTTCACGTCCAGCGGGTTGATGTCGGCCGCCGCCAGGCCCAGCATCGCCCGTGCGGTGAAGGTGAAGGCCGATTCGCCGTCGACCGAGGCCGGGAAGCCGCCGTCCGAGTTCTGCTGGGCCCGAAGCCAGGTCGCGGCCTTCTTCACCTCCTGGGGGTAGGAGGCCTCAGCCCGGGACGGCGCCAGGGCCGAGCTGCCGAACACGGCGACGCCGACCGCGAGCACGATCAGCCCGACGCCGGCGGCCTCGGAGACCTGCCGCCACTCGAACCGCTCGCGGAAGCGGCGCAGCGCGGAGATCATCGCCGGCCCGGCCACGAGGGCGAAGGCGACGTTGCCGGTCATATGTGCCAAGTCGAAGGGAATCGCTCTCACCTCTAGTGCAAGGTACCGGTCGAGGGACATCTCCCCGCCGTAGCTGACCATCGTCTGAAGATTCATCCAGGCGCCGAAGACCAGTCCGGCGAGCCCGCAGACCACGGCCAGGGTAACCCGGTCCGCCCGGCCGCGGGTCACTCGCCACAGGGCTGCACCGGCGATCCCGGTCATGCCCCAGCCCACCATCTGCCACGGCGTCCACGCTCCCTGCCCGAGCCAGAAGTTGGAGATCAGCCCGCCGAGCGCCCCGACCGCGAACCCGGGCGCCGGGCCGAGGACGTAGCCCGCGAAGAGCACGATGTCGGTCGTCGCGACCACGTTCGGGATCGGCGCCAGCAGGATCCTCCCGGCGACGGCCAGGGCGGCCAGCACCGCGACCAGGGCGACGATCTGCGCCGGCGGCCGCGACCGCTCGTACCAGAGCAGCCCCGCCCCGAGGGCGAGGGTGACGACCACGAAGCTGCCGATCTGCCAGCTCATCGCGCCCGCTCCCGCAGCCACGCGATCCCGTCCGCGACCGTGATCAGCCCGGGCCGGTCGAGCACCCGGGCGACCTCCGTCGCGAAGTACCAGCCGCCGGAGAGCACGGTCGAGGCCGACGCGTCGGCGATCACCTCGCCGTCGCCGAGGAGCACGACCCGGTCGGCGAAGGTGGCCGCGAACTCGACGTCGTGGGTGGCGATCAGCACCCCGGCCCCCCGGTCGGCGAGCTCGGTCGCGAGCACCGCCAACTCGGCCTTGAGCCGCCGGTCCATGCCTCGGGTCGGCTCATCGAGGGCGACCAGGCCGGGCAGTGCCTCCCCCTCCATCCGGCCGGCCAGCGCGATCGCCAGCGCGAGCCGCTGACGCTCGCCCCCGGAGAGGTCGCGCGGATCCGCGTCCGGGTCGACGTCGAGCGAGACCGCGGCCAGGGCGGCCTCGCCGACCGGCCCGGAGAGCTCGTCGCCGACCCGCTCCCGGACCAGGAAGTCACCGGGGTTCTGGGTGAGCAGAGCGATCCCGTCGGGTGCCGACGCCGATCCCTTGACCGGGTCGACCAGGCCGGCGACGGTCCTCAGGAAGGTGGACTTGCCGGCCCCGTTGCGACCCATCAGGGCAACCCTCTCCCCCCGTCCCATCTCCAGCCCGAGGTCGCGGAGCACGTCGGCCGGCCCGTCTCCCCGGTCGAGCTCGACCCAGAGCGACCTCGCCTGGAGCACCGTTTCCCCGGCCGCGGAGCCGGAGGGCACCGGGCCCGTCGCCGGGCCGGTCCGTGGGCCGGGCATGGCCGTGGCGACGTTGCCGAGGATCCGCCGGGCGTCGCGCACCCCGACCGGCAGCGGCTCGATCCCCGCGCCGGCGAACATCTCGGCCAGCGGCGTCTCCAGCTCCGGCCGCGATTCGGCGGCGAAGCGGAGGAAGTCCGTCGGGGAGCCGTCGAACTCGATCCGACCGCCACCCATCGCCAAGACCCGGTCGGCCACGGTCAGGCAGCGCTCCAGCCGGTGCTCGGCCAGCACCACCGCCACCCCCCACTCCTCGTTCAGCCGCCGCAGCAGCCAGATCAGCTCGTCCCCGGCGACCGGGTCGAGCTGCGAGGTCGGCTCGTCGAGCATGATCAGCGGCGGGCGGGTGACCAGCGCCACGGCCAGCGCGACCCGCTGCATCTCGCCCCCGGAGAGGGTGGCGACCGATCGTGGCAGCAGGTCGGCGATGTTGAGGGCCAGGGCGACCTCCTCGACCGCCCGGGCCCGGTCGGCGGGATGGGCGCCCCGGAAGCGGAGCGGGAGGTCGAGCTCGGCCGCGACGGTGGTCGAGACGATCTGGGTCTCGGGATCCTGGGCGACGTACCCGACGACGTCGGCCAGCTCCCCCGGACCGGACTGGCGGGTGTCCCGGCCGGCCACCCGGATCGCACCGGCGAGCTCGCCGCCGTGGAAATGGGGCACCAGCCCACACCCCGCTCTGAGCAGCGAAGTCTTCCCCGAGCCCGAGCCGCCGGCGAGCAGCACGAACTCTCCGGGGTCGACCCTCAGCGAGATCGCCTCCAGGGCCGGCGCCGAGGCCCGGTTGTAGGTGAAGGTGAGGTCCTCGATCTCCAGCACGGGATCAGCGGGACGCATGCGACCACCCTCCCCGCTTCCGGGCCACCAGGCCGCCGAGCGCGAACAGGGCGGCGACGCCGATCGAGGTGGCGTCCGGCGCGTACCGGATCTCGGGGTAGGCGGTGAGCTCCCCGATCCCGAGCAGCAGCGAGAGCAGGGTCACCGCCATCAGCAGCGACCCGGCGATCTTGAACCGAAGGTCGTAGCGGGATGGGATCCGGTTGAAGGCGGTCCGCGGGGTGTCGAGCGCGTATCCGCGCAGCTCCAGCGTGGCGGCGACATCTACCGCACGGTCGAGCGATCCGGAAAGCAGCCGGTTCGCCATCGCCGCCCGGCCGATCGGGACGGCTCCCGGGCCGCGCAGCCGGGCCGCCTCGCCGAGGCGGGACTGGTCGGCCGCGGCCAGTGGCACCAGCCGGGAGACCAGCGTCGCGGTCAGGGCCGAGCGCCGCGCGACGCCGTGGGCCGCCCGCAGCACCCGGTCGGGGTCGACGCAGGCCGACCAGACGCCGATCACCACCATCGTGCCGAGCGCCCGCAGTCCGATCACCGCTCCGGCCGCGATCGCCTCGGCGGTGACGTCGACCCGCCCGAGGATCGGCCACTCGCCGAGCCGCGCCAGCACCGTCGCCCCACGGCTGGTGACCAGGGCGTTGACGACCACCATCGTGATCAGGAGGAAGAACCCCAGCTTCAGCGAGAACCGGACGGCCCGACCGGCCCCGCAGCTCAAGCCGGCGATCGCGGCGCCCGCCGTCGCGGCGATCAGCAGCAGGGGATCCGAGGAGAGGAAGCAGGCCACGAGGTAGGCCCCCAGATATAGAGAGACGGGACCCAGCGACGCCGTCTGGATGGTGGCCCGCCGGGGGACGTAGGCAAGCGGCGAGAGCTGCTTCACCGGATCAGCCCGTCTCACCCCAGGGCAGAGAGCCGATCTGGCCGTCGAAGACGACCGCGGCATAGCGCCGCCGCAGGTCCTCGGGGTTGAGCGCCGCCGCGGCCGCCTCGACCCCGCCCTCGCTGCCACCGGTGATCACCCACACGGGCGGACGGTCGCCCCGGCGGGTCGCCGCCACCAGGCCGGCGTCGGGACCGAAGTCCCGTCCCCGGTCGCCGTCCGCCTCGATCCCCGTCAGGCTGGTGCCGTCGAACCGGGCGAAGACGCCGCTCGTGCTCGGCCCGGCGGCGATCCGCTTGCCTTCCGGCGTCGGCAGCAGGCGGGACCAGGTCCCGACCACGACGCGCATCGCCTCGTCCGGGTCGCCCCGGGAGCCTTCCGCGAGCTTCACTCCGTCGCCTTCGAGCTGGGTCCGGACGAGGTCGCAGGCCGCGATCCGCCCGAGGCACTCCAGTCGGACCGGCCAGTCCCGGGCGTCGTATCCGGTGGTGAACGGGGCCGGGTACGCGCCGACGACCGCGCCGACGTCCATCGCGTCGGTCCAGTCGCGGAAGTCCCACCAGACGAGATCCCCGTCGGTCGTCGGGAACTCGGCCGAGCCCCGCTCGGCGACGACCCCGTTGACCGAGTAGAACCAGTCGGAGCGGCGCCCCGCCTCGGTGCCGCCGGAGAGGCCGTCGACCGACTGGACGAAGCCGCCTCCGTACTCGGTCTCGAGGTCGGCTTCCTGGTCGAGCAGCCGCATCGCGGTCGACGACTCGTTGAGCTCGAGGCCGTCCTTCTGGAGCAGCACCTCGCGACCGTAGTCGCGGGTGACGAGCAGGTCGGCCGAGCCCCGGCCCTCACCGGGGCCCAGGCCGCACCCGGACAGGAGGGCGGCGGCCAGGACCAGCAGGATCGCTGCCGATCCTCTCGGTCCCGCCGCTGCCCCCTGTGCCTTCATGCCGGGAGGTCCTACCGGCGGATGCCGATCACGACCCGGTTCGACGGGATCAGACCGGACTGGCGGGCCGCGATGCGGGTCCGCTTCTTGATCTTGACCTTGGTCCAGCCCTTGGCGTCGGTCGGCTTCGCGCCCGGAACCTTGGCTCCGGCGACCGGGCTGCGCTTGCCGGCGCCGGTGTACTTGAAGACCCGGACCCTGGCGAACTTGCCCTTCTTCACCTTGGCCGGGGCCTTGAGGAAGAGCGAGTCAGGGGTGGTCTGCATGTACGACTGCGCCATGTAGAAGAGGATCGTGTCGTTCTTCTTGACGGTGGTCAGCTCGGCGCCGGTGGACGAGTCGCGGTAGTTGGTGCGGAGCACCCACCACTCTTCGTTCTGGACCATGTTGCCGCCGATGCCGCAGATCCCGAAGCCGAACTCGCCGTCGGAGATCTTCAGCGGACGGAGCGCGGCGGACTTCTTCGCGGCGGAGACCAGCATCCCGAGCGCGGTCGGGCCGGAGACGGTGCGGGCCGGGCCGGCCTTGCCGCCGAGGCAGTCGACGTTCGGCTTGACGCTGGTGGTGCCGGCCGGAACCTTGCCGTCGAACAGGATCTTGCCCTTCCAGGTGACGACCCGGAGGTTGGCCTGCACCTTGCCGGCCGCGGACGCCGCCGGGGCCAGGGCCGTCGCCGCCACGACGACGAGCAGCAGGGTGAGCCCCAGGAGAAGACCCGGAGCGGGTGAGGTGATGCGATTGGACATGAGTTTCCTTTTTCCGTGCGGCCGGTTCGCGTAGCCGCGGTTTTCGGGGCGCCTCAAAGGGCGCGAAGTCGGCAGGTCTTCGGACTCGGACGTGTCGGGGAGGCAGCCTTCCCAGGCTGGTGCCCAGTGGCTGTGTGCCTCTCGGTGCGTCCCTACCGCTGCGCGCCAGTTCCGGATTTCGACCGGATTCCCTGAACCCACGAAGCTGGGTGCGACCGACTTCACCGCCGATCATAGACTTTTCCGGCTAACCTGCAGGATCCGCAGAGGCCCAGCCGTGCGGGCCGTCCGCCGCACAACCACCGCCTCTCCCTCCCAGATGGAACTCCTCTCCCAACTCCCAGACCTCTTCCCGCTCGCCCTCGGCCCCAGCTGGCTCGACCCGGACCAGTTGATCCGGACCTTCGGCCTGATCGGCGTCCTGATCATCGTCTTCATGGAGTCGGGCCTGATGGTGGGGTTCTTCCTCCCCGGCGATTCGCTGCTCTTCACCGCCGGGCTGCTCTCGGCCAACGGGGTGCTGCCGGACATCTGGATCCTGCTGGTCACGATCCCGATCGCGGCGATCGCCGGCGATCAGTGCGGGTACTGGATCGGCCGCCGCTTCGGGCCGCCGCTCTTCAACCGGCCGGACAGCCGCTTCTTCAAGCGCGAGTACGTCGACCAGACCGCCGCCTTCTTCGAGAAGCACGGTGCGCGCGCGATCATCCTCGCCCGGTTCGTCCCGATCGTCCGTGCCTTCGTGCCGGTCATGGCCGGCACCTCGAGGATGGACTACCGGACCTTCCTCACCTTCGACATCGTGGGCGGCCTGCTCTGGGGCGCCGGGGTCACCACCCTGGGCTACTTCCTCGGGCAGATCTCCTTCGTCCAGGAGTACATCGAGTTCATCCTGATCGGGGTCGTCCTGGTCTCGGTGACGCCGGTGGTCTTCGAGGTGATCAAGGCCCGTCGCGCCGCCGCCACCCACCAGATGCCGGAGCCGTTCGAGAACCCGATCGACGAGCACGGCGAGCCGGTCCACCCGGACTCCCCGGCCACCCCCGCCCCCGAAGCCGACTGACGCCTCGGGCGTCGGTCCCCACGTGAGCCGCCCGGTCCCGCCGGGAGGGTCTCCTCAACGCGAAAACCCGCCTCAGGGGCGGGTTTCACAGGTACCGCTACGGGGATTCGAACCCCGGTTTCCGGACTGAG
>JBEBTS010000086.1:0-9537 GCA_040393665.1 Conexibacter woesei | reverse complement strand
TTCACCCTGACCGCCTTCGTGCTGTTCGCCTCGCTGGTCTGGATCTACCGCCGGCCGCAGGGGATCGACGCCGACGTTCCGTTGGAGGGCTCCAGCGAGGACATCGAGACCCGGCTCGCGGGCTACGAAGAGGGGAACCTGTAGGCGTTCAGCCCTGGTCGAGGCTGTCCAGCAGGTCGACCGCGGCGCGCATGTAGTCCCCGATCCAGCGGTCGTGGATGCGCTTGATCGGCAGCGGCGAGAGCGTCAGGTGCCGTTCCCGACCGACCTTGCGGCCGGTCACCAACGAGGCCCGCTCCAGCACCCGCAGGTGCTGCAGGACGGTGGTGCGGTCCAGCTCCGGCAGCTCCGCGCAGAGCGCGCCGGTGGTGCGGGGAGACTCCTTCAACGCGTCCAGCATGCGCCGGCGCGTCTTCGAGGCCAGCGCCTTGAACACCAGGTCCACGTCCGGACTCTCCCGCTCTCCGCTCAATATGTTGTAAAATTATCACATGAATGAGCAAGGCGAACTCCAAGAACTGACGTTCACCGTCTCCGGGCGGATCGCCCGCCCCTGCGCGGAGGTCTACGAAGCGGTGGCCGACCCCGAGCAGCTGTCGAGCTACTTCACGACCGGCGGAGCCCAGGGGCGCCTCGAGACGGGCGCGCGGGTGACCTGGGACTTCCACGACTTCCCCGGCGAGTTTCCGGTCGAGGTGCTGGAGGCGGACCCGCCCCACCGGATCGTGATCCGGTGGGAGAGCCCGGGCGCGACCGACGAGTCGGGCACGACGACCACCACCTTCGAGCTCGAGCCGATCGACGGCGACAGCCGGACCCTGGTCACGATCACCGAGTCCTCCTGGCGGCCCACCGCCGAGGGTGCCGCGTCCGCCTTCGGGAACTGCGAGGGCTGGACCGGCATGCTCGCCGCCATGAAGGTCTGGCTCGAGCACGGAGTCAACCTCCGCGACGGCTACTACAAGTAGGCGCCCATGGCCGTGGAGCGCGACCCGAGGCCGCGCTCTTGGCCGTCGCCGAGCCGGGGTCGGCTCAGCCGGCGCCGGCCTCGGCCGCGGCGGTGATGTCCTGGAACGCCTGGGCCGGGTCGTCCGCCCCGAAGACGGCCGATCCGGCGACCAGGAGCGAGGAGCCGGCCGCCGCCATCGGGCCAGCGGTCGCGACGCCGATGCCGCCGTCCACCTCGATCAGCGGACCCGGCCCGATCAGCGACCGCAGCCGACGGACCTTCTCCGGCGAGGTCTCGATGAAGGGCTGTCCGCCCCAGCCCGGGTTGACCGTCATCGCCAGGATCATGTCGGCGACGCCGCCCAGCTCGGAGACGACCTCGACCGGGGTGCCCGGGTTGATCGCCACCCCCGCCAGGCAGCCGAGCTCGCGGATCGCGCCGCAGGCCCGGTGGGCGTGCGGGGTCGCCTCGGCATGGAAGGTGATCGCGTCGGCTCCGGCCTTGGCGAACTCCTCGAACTGGCGGTCCGGGTTGTCGATCATCAGGTGGACGTCCACCACCCCGCCGGCGCCGTGGACCTGATCGGCGATCGCGGACAGGACCAGCGGGCCGATCGTGATCGGCGGGACGAAGCTGCCGTCCATCACGTCGAAGTGGATCACCCTCGCTCCGGCCTCGATGACCTCGTCGATCGCCGAGCCCAGGCGGGCGAAGTCGGCCGAAAGGATCGACGGGGCGATCCGGATGCCGGTGAAGGCCTCCGGGATGGTGCCGGACTGCAGGCTGGGGTCGGTGCTCATCGGTATCTCGGTCTCCGCGGTCAGATCGGTCTCAACATCGACCCGCCGCACGTCTGGCAGGTCATGTCCTCGGTGCTGCTCATTCTGGCGATTGTCTGGTGCTCGCCGCAGTCCGGGCACTGGGAGACCAGCTCGTAGCGAGACAGGCAGTAGACGCACCGGAACCGGCCCGGGAGCTGGGTCGGGCGGAGCCAGGGCTCACCACAACCGGGACACGACGGCCGCTTCTCGACCGGGGTTGGCGACTTGTCCGGTTCGGATGACATTGCTTGATTATCCCTGACCGTCCGGGCGCGTCAACCTCGCAATGAAAAACCCCGTGGTGCGGTCGCGATCGGGCAGCAGCTGGAGGCAGCGGGAATCGTGCCGGTCGGCCAGCTCCGGGGCCCGGGCGCCCAGGTCGTCGACCTCCAGCCCGTGGCGGTCGGCGAGCGCGGCCACCTGCCCCGAGTTCTCCCGGACCGAGATGGTGCACGTCGAGTAGACGAGGCTCCCGCCGGGGCCGAGGAACTCGACCGCGCGGTCGAGGATCCCCGCCTGGAGCTCCGCCACCCGCTCGATCAGGGCGGGCGACTTGCGCCACCGGGCGTCCGGCCGCGAGGCCAACGCCCCGAGGTCGGAGCAGGGAGCGTCGACCAGCACCCGCTGGAACCCGGCAAGGATCTCGCCGTCGCGGGCGTCGGCCTCGATCACCAGGCCGTTGTGGAAGCCGAGCCGCTCGAGCTGGAGGGCGACCTCCTCGGCCCGCTCCGCGGAGACCTCGACCGAGCACAGGTTGCCCTGCCGCCCGATGCGGGCGGCGATCTGACCGGACTTGATCCCAGGGCCGGCGCAGAGATCGAGGATGCGCTCATCGGGGCGCGGATCCAGCACCTCGACCACGGCGGCCGAGCCGGCCGACTGGGAGACCAGCATCCCCTCGGCCGCGGCCTCCTCGACCGCGGCCAGGCTCCCCTTCGCCATCAGCAGGTCCTCCGGGGCGAGCGGCCAGGGCGCCTCCGGGATCGAGAGCTCGAGGTCCGGCCCCGAGTACCGCTCGATCGCCTCCTCCCGCGTGATCCTCGTGGTGTTCACCCGCACCGCCCGGACCGGGGGCCGGTTGGCCGCGGCGAGGACGGAACGGGCCTGCTCCGGGCCGAGCTCCTCGAACCACATCTTCGTCAGCCACGTCGGAGCCGAGTGGGCGACCGCGGCGGCCTCCGGGGTCGAGTCGTCGGCCAGCCGCTCATGGACCGCCCGGCGCTCGCGCAAGGTGCGTCGCAGCACCGCGTTGACGAAGCCGGCGGCATGGCCGGAGCCGGCCTCCCGCACCAGCTCGACCGCCTGGCTCACGGCGGCGTGGTCCGGGGTGCCGTCGGCGAAGAGCAGCTCGTACATGCCGAGGCGGAGGCCGGCCATCACCGGCGGATCGGGGCGCCGCCCGCCCTTCTTCATGAACGAGGCGACGATCGCGTCCGCTGTGCCCCGGCGCTGGACCGCGCCGAAGGCGAGGCGCTGGGCCTGGTTGCGGATCCGGCCGTCGAGGCCGCGGGCGGCGACCTCGTCGCGGAAGGCGACCTCGGCGTGCTGGTCCTGCTCGAAGGTGCGCCGCAGCACGGCGTAGGCCGCGCTGCGCTCAGGGGTTATCCCACTCACGGGAGACCGTGGCCGCGCAGCCAGTCGGCGCCGTCCATCGGCTTCTTGCCGGGCGGCTGGACCAGCTCCAGCCGCAGCTCGCCGCCGGCACAGCCCAGCACCGGATACCCGTCACGTTCCGCCAGGGCCCCCGGGTCGATCCCGGACGGCTCCGGGGCCAGGGCGACCCGACGGATGCCGAGCCGCTCGTCGTCGCCCAGGTCGAGCCAGGCGCCGATGTGGGGGTTCAGCGCCCGCACCCGGTCGTGGAGCTCGCCGGCGGGGCGCTCGGGATCGAGTCGCCGCTCGTCGCCCACGATCTTCTCCGCGTAGGTCGCCGCGTCATCGTCCTGATCGGTCCATTCCAGGCGCCCCTCCGCGGCGGCGGAGAGAGCCTCGGTCAGCAGACGGCCCCCGATCTCGGCCAGGCGGGCGGCGAGGCTGCCGTAATCCTCATCCGACCCGATCGGGGTCGGCTCGATCATCGCCACCGGACCGGAGTCCAGCCCCGCGACGAGCCGCATCACGCACACCCCGGTCTCCCCGTCCCCAGCCATGATCGACCGTTCGACCGGGGCGGCGCCGCGCCAGCGCGGCAGCAGCGACGGGTGGACGTTCAGCATCGGCACCTCGGACAGCAACGGTTCCTTGATCAGCTGCCCGAAGGCGCAGATCGAAGCCCAGCCGGATCCGGCGGAGGCGGCGGCGATGCGCTCGCGATCGGCCTCGGCGTTGACGTCAGCGGACTTCAGCAGCTCGATCCCCAGCGCTTCCGCCTTCTCCGCCACCGGCGAAGGCCGTTCCTTGCGGCCCCGGCCCTGGCGCCGGTCCGGCAGGGTCACGACCAGCGAGGGCCGTTGGTCCGATCCGGCCAGGATCTCCAGCACGGTCGCCGCGAACTCGGAGGTGCCGAGGAAGGCGCCGCTGCCGGTTGTGGTGCCGTCCGCGCTCACGCGTCGTCGCTCGGGCGCTCCGCCGGCTCCGGGGCGGGTTCGGGCCTCACCGGGGAGTAGCTCTCACCCCGCCGCAGGGCCTTCATCGCGCCGCGGCGCTGGGCCCGCTCGGTCCGGTCGAGGATCAGCACCCCGTCGAGGTGGTCGATCTCGTGCTGGAGCACCCGGGCCTCGAAGCCGGACGCCTCGATCAAGACCTCCGCCCCACGCCGGTCGCGCCCGCGCACCCGGGCGAACACCGGCCGCTCGACCTCGACCACGACCCGGGGGATGCTGAGGCAGCCCTCGGTCGCGACCTCGGCCTCGTCCGAGAGCCACTCGATCTCCGGGTTGACCAACTCCTGCGGCTCGGCGTCCGTGTTCGGCTGGAAGACCAGCAGCCGGCGCAGCTTGCCGACCTGGGTCGCCGCGAGGCCAACCCCGAGGCCGTCGCGCATCAGCTCGATCATCCGCTCGATCTCGGTCGACAGCTCCTCGTCGAACTCGGTGACGTCGGAGGCGCGGCTCTTCAGGACCGGATCGCCGAACTGGACGATCTGGGCCAGGGCGGCTTCCCGCCGGCGGATCGTCTCCTCGTCGAGTCCCCCGCTCGGGATCTCGACCGGGGCCTCCTCCTCGAGGAGCTCTTCCGGGTCGATCGTCGCTTCCGAGATCGAGCCCTCCGGCGGCGTCTCTGTGGCTGGTCGGTCCTGCTCAGACATGGGATCCGAGTCTACCTGGGAGGTGCCGGCGCACGGCCCTACTGCGGGTCGACGTCGATGGCGAGGGTGATCCGGTGGAAGGTGCGGTCCCGGACCAGGCTCTCGATCTCGCTCCGCACCACGTCAGCGGCCTCCCGGCGGGTCGGGGACTTGACCAGGAACCGGCGGCGATACCGGTTGCGGGCGCGGAACATCGGGGCCGGGCCGAGCAGGGTCGCCTCCAGCGGCAAGGTGGCGCCGAGGCGCTCCGCGACGACGTCGGCGGCCCGGTCCAGCGCCGTTTCGTCCTCCGCCCCCATCTGGATCCGGATCAGGTGGGAGAACGGCGGGTAGGACAGCGCTTCGCGCCGCCCCAGCTCCCCGGCGAGGAAGCCGGCCGAGTCGTGGCGGGCGGCGCTGGAGATCGAGGGCGCCCCGGGCGCGAGCGTCTGCACGATGACCCGTCCTCCCGCTTCGCCTCGCCCGCTGCGGCCGGCGAGCTGCGTGACCAGCGAGAACGTGCGCTCCTCCGCCCGGAAGTCGGGGAAGCGGAGGGTGGCGTCCGCGTCGAGGATCGCGCTGAGCGTGACCTCGGGGAAGTCGTGTCCCTTGGCGACCATCTGGGTGCCGACCAGGATGGCGCTCTCGGCCTGGTCGAAGGCGGCCAGGATGCGGGCGTGCCCGCCGGGGCCGCCCGAGGTGTCGGCGTCGAGCCGGAAGACCGGCATCGGCGCGAGCTCGTCGGCCAGGAGGCGTTCGATCCGCTGGGTGCCGGCTCCCGTCTGGGCCAGGGTCGTGCCGCCGCACTCGCAGACCCGCGGCAGCGCCTGGGCGTGGTTGCAGTGGTGGCAGATCAGCTGACCCGACTCCCGGTGGACGATCAGCGAGACGTCGCAGTTGGGGCATCCCCAGTGGTGGCCGCAGGACTGGCAGGTGAGCCAGGGGGCGAAGCCCCGGCGGTTGATCATCACGATCGCCTTCTCCCCCCGCTCCCGGACCTCGGCCAGCGCAGCCATCGTCTTCGGGTGGATCGGCCCGTTGCGGGGGTCCGCCCCGCGCATGTCCACCAGCTCGACCGGCGGCATGCCGCGGCCGTCGACCCGGCCCGGCAGGTCGATCCGGTCCAGCCGCCGCCAGGTCTCCGGCCGTGGGGTCGCGGTGCCGAGGACCAGCAGCGCCCCGGCCTCCTCCGCCCGCCGCCGGGCCACGTCGCGGGCGTCGTAGCGCGGGTCGCTCTCCTGCTTGTAGGACGGGTCGTGCTCCTCGTCGATGACGATCAGGCCGAGGTCCGACACCGGCGCGAACACCGCCGACCGCGGGCCGACGCAGACCCGGGCCTCGCCCGACTTGAGCCGTTGCCACTCGTCGAAGCGCTGCCCGGCGGAGAGCGCCGAGTGGAGGACGGCCACCCGGTCGCCCAGCCGCGCCTGGAAGCGGCCGACGGCCTGCGGGGTGAGCCCGATCTCCGGCACCAGGACGATCGCGGTCTGCCCGCGGGCCAGCACCTGCTCGACCACCGCCAGGTAGACCTCGGTCTTGCCGGAGCCGGTGACCCCGTTGAGCAGGACCTCGCCGCCCTCCGGGAGCCGGGCGATCAGCCGGTCCACGGCTGCGGACTGCTCCGGCATCAGGCGCGGCGCGGCGGCCGCTGCCGTGCCCACGGTCGCCCCGGCCGGGCGCCGGCGGACGGTGACGTCCTCCCGGGTGATCCAGCCCCTGGCCTCGAGCCGCTTCAGGGCGGCGCTGTCGGCGCCGGCCCGGGCCGCCAGCTCCCGGCCGGTCAGGTCGCCCTCCAGCAGGGACTGCAGGACGAGCCGCTGGCGGGCGCCCAGTCGGGTGCCGTCGTCCAGGGCGGCGCGGCCGGCCTCGGTCAGCCGGGAGAGCTTCTCGATCCGGGCGCGGGTTCGTTCGCCGCCGGTGCCGGTCCCCGGGGGCAGCACCAGGCCGAGCCCGCGGGCCGGGGTCGAGCAGTACTCGGCCGCCAGCCACAGGCCGAGCCGGATCAGCTCCGGGGTGGTGCCGTCGCCGAGCACCCGGATCGGCCGCGCCAGCCGCTCGACCGGGATCTCGGAGCTCTCGGCCAGCTCGGTCACGACCCCGGTCAGCCGTTGGCGGCCGAAGGGGACCAGCAGCACCGTGCCGACGCCGATCCCCGCCATGGATTCCGGGATCAGGTAGTCGAAGGGGCCCCGCAAGGCGCGGGCCGTGGTCAGCGGCTCGACTCTCGCGACGGTCACCGACCCACCGTATATGCTCGCCCCCGTGAGCTTCAGTCCCAGTCCCGGCGAACAGATCATCTTCCAGGGCCACCCCTCCTGGCGCTCGATCCTCGCCTTCTACCTGAAGGGGCTCCTGATCGGGGTGATCGTCGCGGTGCTCGCCAAGATCCTCGGCCAGAGCTTCGGCGTGGTCTTCCTGATCGTGCTCGCCGCCCTGGCGATCTCGGTCCTGGTCGGCTTCATCAAGCGGATGGCGACCGTCTACACGATCACCAACCGGCGCCTGAACATCAAGCGCGGCATCTTCGCCCGGGACATCCAGGAGACCCGCCTCGAACGGGTCCAGAACGTGAACTACAGCCAGACGGTCTTCCAGCGGATGCTCCGGGTCGGCGACGTCGATTTCGACACCGCCGCCTCCGACTCCGACAACGAGTTCGTGTTCGCGGGAGTGGCCGATCCCCAGAACGTGGTGACCGAGGTCGACCTCGCCACCTCCCGGGGCGCCGCCGGCTCGCACGGGCTCGGCGAGCCCGACGGCCGCTACTGATCCCCGGCCATTCCAAACGCAATCATCTAGGATTGCGCGCGTGACCGACACCCTCGCCTCCCAGACGCCGGAACAACGCAGCATCAACACGATCCGAACCCTTTCGATCGATGCGATCGACAAGGCGAACTCGGGTCATCCCGGGACGGCGATGGCTCTCGCCCCGCTGACCTTCAAGATCTGGCAGGACTATCTGCGGTACGACCCGGCCGATCCCCGCTGGCCGAATCGCGACCGGTTCGTGCTGTCGGCCGGGCACGCCTCGATGCTGATCTACTCGATGCTCCACCTGACCCAGGTCAAGCGGGTCGACCACGACGGCAACGTCACCGGGCAGCCGTCGGTCAGCCTCGAGGACATCGAGAACTTCCGTCAGCTCGACTCCCCCACCCCGGGCCATCCCGAGTCGCACCTGACCACCGGCATCGAGACCACCACCGGCCCGCTCGGCCAGGGCGTCGCGACCTCGGTCGGCATGGCGATGGCCGCCCTCTGGAAGGGCGCCGAGTTCGGCCGCGAGATCTTCGACTACGACGTGTACACGGTCTGCGGTGACGGCGACCTGATGGAGGGCGTCTCCCAGGAGGCCGCCTCGCTGGCCGGCCACCAGAAGCTGAGCAACCTCTGCTGGATCTACGACGCCAACCGGATCACGATCGACGGCGACACCGACCTCACCTTCACCGAGGACGTCGAGGCCCGGTTCAAGGGCAACGAGTGGGCCGTCCACCACATCCACGACGCCAACGACCTCGATGAGATCGGGGCCGCGCTGGACCGATTCAAGGCCGAGACCGAGCGCCCGACCCTGATCATCATCCACAGCCACATCGGCTACGGCTCCCCGAACAAGGTCGACACCGCCGACGTCCACGGCAACCCGCTCGGCGCCGAGGAGACGAAGCTGACCAAGGAGGCCTACGGCTGGCCCGAGGACGCGCACTTCCTGGTGCCGGACGGGGTCTACGAGACCTTCGCCGATGGCGTCGGCGCCCGCGGCGCCGCCGAGAACGAAGCCTGGAAGGCCCGCTTCGCGGACGCCCCGGCCGAGGTCCGCGAGTCGGTGGAGCGGATGCTGGCGGGCGACCTCCCCGACGGCTGGGACGCGGACATCCCGTCGTTCGAGGCCGGCGAGCAGATCGCGACCCGCAAGGCGGCCCAGAAGACCCTCCAGGCGATCGCGCCGAAGGTGCCGTGGCTGCTCAGCGGCTCGGCCGACCTGACCGGCTCCGCCTCCAGCGGCCTCAAGGAGGACGTCAGCGGGATCTTCACCCCCGACAACCGCAGCGGCCGGGGCCTCCACCTCGGGGTGCGCGAGCACGAGTCGGCGGCCCTCTCGAACGGCCTCGCCCTCAGCGGCCTGCGCCCGGTCTGGTCCACCTACCTGATCTTCTCCGACTACGCCCGGCCGGCGATCCGGCTCTCGGCCCTGATGGAGCAGCCGGTCGTCCACTGGCTGACCCACGACTCGATCGGGCTCGGCGAGGACGGCCCGACCCACCAGCCGGTCGAGCAGCTCGCCTCGCTGCGGGCGATGCCCGGCCTGGACGTGATCCGGCCGGCCGACGCCAACGAGGTGGCCGAGGCCTGGCGCGTGATCATGGCCCGTCGCAACGAGCCGACCGCGCTCGTCCTGACCCGCCAGAACGTGCCGGTGATCGACCGGTCCAAGTACGCCGCCGCGTCCGGCCTGGCCCGGGGCGGTTACGTCATCGCCGACTGCCAGGGCGAGCCCGAGGTGATCGTTATCGCCACCGGCTCCGAGGTCCATC
>JBEBTS010000085.1:0-9583 GCA_040393665.1 Conexibacter woesei | reverse complement strand
GGACCGCCCAGGGCCGCCTGGGTCGCTCAGGCCTGCCCGGCTCGGGTCGATTTCGCCTGCCAACAAGGTGAATGGATGTCTGACACAACCGCTGACACTCCGTCTGACATAACGTGATGGCCCGCGCAGAGGGCCATCCAAGGCAATCGCTTCCGGACTTTTCGGCTATATAGACGCAAAAGTCCGGAAGTGACTCTCTCTTCCCCGGGAGGTCGGGTGGAGGCGTGCGGTCGGGGTCAGCTGTAGGTCTGGCGACGGAAGAGGTCGTCGGTGATCGAGGCGACGCGGTCCAGGAAGAGGATCCCGTCGAGGTGGTCGATCTCGTGGAGGACGCAGCGGGCCTCGAACGAGGCGAGGTCGACCCGGTGGGTGGTGTACTCGTCCGGCCCGGCCGGCTTCTCGGCCGGGCCGCTCCCCGGGGCGAGGACCGACCCGCCGGAGCCCGGGCTCATCCCTTCGGGCACGACCAGGCCGGTGAACTCGACCGTCGCCTTGCGGGGACGGCGGACGTTGGCCGTCAGGTCCGGCAGGCTGAGGCAGCCCTCCCGGCTCACCTTGGAGCCCTCGGAGCGGCTGACGATGCGGGGATTGACCAGGACCATCAGGCCGTGCGGGTCCTTCGCCCGGGGGTGGGCGGAGACATCCACGACCGCGATCCGCACGGTCTCGCCGATCTGCGGCGCGGCCAGGCCGACGCAGTGGTCGAACGACGCCATCGTGTCGAGCAGGTCGGCGACGACCCGTTCGACGTCCTCCGGCTGGGCCGGCGTGCACAGCTGCTTGAGGACCGGATCGGGATAGGTGAGGACCTCGCGCACGGCCATCGGCTCAGCCCCCGCGACCGTTCAGAGCACTTCGGATTCGAGTTCGGCCAGGTGGGTCTCCACCCGATCGGACCGGCTCAACTCGGCCAGGTCGGCCTCCAGGCCGGCGATCACGCCCGGCTCGTCGGGCACCGCCACCTCGACCATCAGCGTGTAGACGGGAGCCTCCGGGGTGCCGGTGCGGCGGGTCCGGAGGTCGGTGATGTTGATGCCCCGGCCGGCCAGCGCCCGGGCCGTGTCGTGGACGATGCCGGGGCGGTCGGCCCCGTAGACGGTGAGCACGTGGGTCGGCCCGGCCCCGCGGTCCAGGCCGGAGACCGGGCTGACCGTGATCCCGCCGAGATCGAAGTCCCGCCCGACCGCTGCCAACCGCTCCCGCAGGTCGGCCAGGGCGGGGTCGTCCTCGGAGCCGATCGCGGGCACGGAGGCGATCAGCATCACGGCGAAGTGGCCGTGGAGGATCGACATCTGGGAGTCGTCCACGTTGCCGCCCGCTTCGAGCAGGGTGCCGGTGATGGCGGCGACGATCCCGGGACGGTCACGGCCGATCGCGGTGATCGCCAGGTTCAAAACTTGGATCCGACGAGCTCGGTGGGGACGGTCCCGATCGCGACCAGGCCGGGACCGGCGTGGCAACCGAGGACGGTCGACATCTCGTCGAGGAAGGCGCCCTCGCACTGGAACACCTCACGGCACCAGGCCGCCAGCTCATGCGCGAGCTCCGGGCTCTGGATGTGCTGGACGGTCCAGGTCATCTCGTCGCCCGAGGTCGCCTTCTGCCGGGCGTGCTCCTTGATCCGCTCCACCGCGCGGGAGGTGGTCCGGACCTTCTCCACGGGCTTGACCGTCTCCTCCAGGGTGATCAGCGGCTTGATCCGCAGGGCCCCGCCGATCCAGGCCTGGGCCCCTCCGATCCGCCCGCCCTTCCGCAGGTAGTCGAGGGTGTCGACCATGATCAGGGTGTCGATCCCGCCGCGGGCGGACTCGACCCGGTTGACGACGTCGTCGACCGAGCCTCCCGCCCGGATCGCGTTGGCGGCGGCGAGGACGCAGAGAGCGAGCCCGCCGGCCGTGGTGCGGGAGTCGACCACCGTGATCCGCTCCCCGCCGCGACCCTCGGCGGCGAGGTGCTCGGCCGCCTGTCGGGCCGCCTCGCAGGTGCCCGAGATCGAGCCGGAGAGGTGCAGCGAGACGATCTCCTTGCCCTCGTCGAGCAGCGGGCCGTAGACCTCGATGAAGTCGCCGATCGACGGCTGCGAGGTCGTGGTGAGCTGGGAGCTCGCCAGGACCGCCTTGTAGAAGGACGCGTAGTCCTCGATCTGGTCTTCGCGGCGCTGCTCGCCGTCGAGGATCACGTACAGATTGACCACGCCGACCTCGAGTCGCTCCCGATCCTCCGGCGAGAGCGATGCGGTCGAGTCGGTGACCAGAGCGATGGCTGGATCCGAGGACACGGCAGGTTTGTATCAGACCGGGGAGAGGCACCCGCTACTCTTAGGGCATGGCCGAAGCACCGGAGTCCGCAATCACCCTCACCGAAACCGCCGCGAGCAAGATCGCCGAGATGATCGGGGATCCCTCGGAAGGCGAGAAGCAGGCGCTTCGCGTCGCCGTACGAGGAGGCGGTTGCTCCGGGTTCCAATACGCCCTCGCGTTCGACACCAAGACCGAGGACGACCTCGAGTTCGAGCATCGCGGCGTGTCCGTGATCGTCGACAAGGTCAGCATGCAGTTCGTCTTCGGCTCCGAGGTCGACTACGTCGACGGGCTGACCGGCGCCGGCTTCCAGGTGAACAACCCGAACGTCGTCGCCGCGTGCGGCTGCGGCTCGTCCTTCCAGGTCAAGGACGACGCCGAGCCCGCCGTCGCCTGACCGCGCTCGCGTGACCTGAGCGTCCCGGCCGCCGCCGGACGCTCCCAGCCGCCCGCCCGATCCCGGGCGGGCGCTTTTCAGACTGTTCACACGTTGTTTCCCGGATAGACACATCTGGGGGATGACCAGCTCCGACACTTGACGCACCGTGGGAAAGGCCCACGGAACCGCAAGCAAAGTCAAGGAGAATCCTCAGTGAACAGCTTCAAGAATTCGAGCAGGGTCGGGTTCGGGCAGGCAGCAACGCTCGCATTCGGGCTCGCGCTCGTCTTCATGTGCCTCTTCGTCCTGGCGGGGCCGGCATCCGCCGCATCCGTCGAATGCTCGGGCAGCCTCAAGCCCGACAAGAACAGCTTCAGCGACAACGCCCTCGAGTACAAGGTCAGCTGCACCGAGGACGTCCTCGGCTACTCGATCGTCTCCAACCGTGAGATCGGCTACTTCTCGACCGAGGTGATCGTCCTCAAGGGGTCGGAGGTCGCCGAGGGCGAGGCCTTCACCTGCGAGGGTGCGATCCCCGGCAACGGGATGGGCTGCTACGGCAAGATGTCCGCCGGCAACACCGTGCTCGGCTCGATGTCGACCACCAAGGCACTGTGCGAGGCGAACGTCCAGCCGCAGTTCTGGGCGGTGGCGCTGACCACGCAGGAGGCGAAGGGCAAGCCCTTCTCCCTCACCTCGGAGCCGTTCCCGCTCAGCGTGCGCTGCAAGACGCTGAACGCCAAGGCCAAGGCCAAGGCGAAGGCCGCGAAGCTCTGCGCCAAGGTCGGCAAGGCCAAGGGCAAGAAGGTCAAGGCCAAGGCCCGCCTCCGCTGCAAGACGGCCAAGGCCCAGGCCAAGCGCCTGAGCGTCGCCTAGGCGGCCAACCCCTCGTCAACCGGAATTTCACGCCGCCGTCACGCCTCGTTCACATCGCGGCGAGAGCGGCGGCGGATAGTCCCGGTTGAAATCCATGAGTCGAAAGAAGGAAGAGAAAATGAGTCGTTCCAAGCACACCGTGCTCTGGCTCCTGGCCGCCCTGGTGGCCATGGTGGCGCTGCCGATGTCAGCCTCGGCCGCCAAGAAGACAACCATCACCCTCAGCGGGTCGACCTCCGTGGCGCCGCTGGCGACGCTGCTGGCCCAGAGGTACGTCAAGACCAAGGCCGGCAAGAAGGTCAAGTTCAAGATCCTGCAGGGCGGTTCCGACGTGGGGATCTCCGACGTCTCCCGCGGACGGGTGACGCTCGGCATGTCCTCGCGTGACCCGAAGGACTCCGATCCCGGCGGCATCACCTTCAACCGGATCGCCAAGGACGCGATCTGCCTGGTGACCAACAAGGCCAACGGCGTCAAGTCGTTCGACCAGAGCCTGGTCCAGAACATCTTCTCCGGCGGCATCCGCAGCTGGAGCCAGGTTCCGGGAGCCAAGCAGTCGGGCACGATCGACCTGTTCGTCCGGACCCCGGCCTCCGGCACCCAGGACGCCTTCGACAAGATCTTCATGAGCCCCCAGAAGATCTTCTCGGGCGCCTCGCAGAAGGCCTCGAATGGGCTGGTCCAGCAGGCAGTCCAGCGTGACAAGGCCGGCATCGGCTACGTCTCCCTGGCCTTCACCAAGGGCACCACGGTCGGCAACTACAAGGGCGTGCCCTGCACGCTGCGGAACGCCAAGTCCGGCCAGTACGGAGGCGTGCGCGCCTTCTACTTCGTGACCCGGGGCAAGGTCAAGGGCGCGGCGGCCAAGTGGGTCAAGTGGATCCGCAACAACAAGGCGGCCCTGCGCATCGCCGCCTCCGAGTGGGTGCCCTTCAAGTAGTGGAAGCGGCGTCTCTCACCGATGCCCCCGCAGCCGGGGGCCGGGAAGATGACCGGACGGACCGGCGCGTCGAGCTCACGCTCGGCGCGCTGGCGTCCGCCATCCTCCTCCTGATCGCCGGGATGGTGATCTTCGTGCTGCTCAAGGGGATGCCCTCCTTCACGCACAACGGGCTCGCCTGGTTCGGCGCCGGCGGCTCGGTCGACGAGCAGCTGATGAACATCTTCAACTCGCCGTCCGACCCCGACGACTACGTCTACCACCTTCGCGCCTGGCCCCTGCTCTACGGGACGGCGCTGATCACCGGGGTCGCGGTGGCCTTCTCGACCGTGTTCTCGGTGCTGGCCTCGATCTTCGTGGTCGAGTTCGCCCCGCGGCGGCTGCGGCAGGTGATCGAGCCGGTGGTCCGGCTGCTGGCCGCGGTCCCCTCCGTCATCTACGGGCTGATCGGCATCCTCGTCGTCGTCCCCTGGGTGGCGACCCACCTGATCTCCGAGTCGAGCAAGGAATCGGTCGCCTACGTGATCCAGCTCGACGGCACCAGCATCCTGGTCGGCATCTTCATCCTCGTGATCATGATCTGCCCGATCATGATCGCGATCATCGTCGACGCGCTGCGATCGGTCCCCGACAAGTGGATCCACGGCGCGAGGGCGCTCGGCGTCAACCGGTGGCGGGCGATGAGGACCGTCTCCCTCCGCGCGATCCGGCCGGCGATCGTCGCCGCCGCGGTCCTGGCGACGGCACGCGCCCTGGGCGAGGCGATCATGCTCTCGATGGTCGCCGGCTCGGTCGGGTTCGCCCCCAACCCGCTCGATGGCCTCACCTTCTTCCTCGAGCCGGCCCGCCCGCTGGCCTCGACCATCGTCGACAACTCCGAGGGCCTCTCGGTCGAGCCGTTCGGCCAGACCATGTACGCCTTCGCGGCGATCCTCCTCATCTCCAGCGCCTTCCTCTCCTTCGCCGGATGGGCCGCCCGCCGGTCGTTCAGCCGCTACACCCTGGGGGATCGGTGAAGGTCCGCGTGCCCGGCCGCCCGGGCGACCGCCTGGCCTCGCTCCGCCGGACCGGGCCGGCCTCGGCCTGGAGCGTGGGGGACCGGATCGGCCTCGGCCTCGCCTGGATCGCCGGGATCTCGCTCTGCGTGGTCGCCGCGACGATCGTCGGCTACATGGCTTGGAAGGGCCTCCAGTTCCTCCACCTCGAGATGCTGACGACCTCGCCCGAGGCCTCGATGGACCAGTCCCAGTCCGGCGGCTTCTTCGACCCGATCATCGGCACCCTGCTGCTGACCGTGATCGGGATCGCGATCGCGATCCCGGTCGGGGTCGGGATCGCGGTCTGGCTGACCGAGTACGGACGGCCCGCCGGCCTGGCCCGGGCGGTGGAGTCCGGGATCGAGATCGTCGCCGGCACCCCGTCCGTGGTCCTGGCGATCTTCGGCCTGCTGGTCTTCCAGCAGACCTTCATGGGCCTGTTCTCGTTCACGGCGGAGGGCGGGGCGGTCTTCGGGCGGTCCTTCATCACCGCCGGCGTGATGATGTCGGTGGTCGCGCTGCCGATGGTGATCGGCTCGACCAGGGAGGCGCTGAACGCGATCCCGCGGCACGTCCGCGAGGCCTCCTACGCGCTCGGCAAGGACCGGGCCTCGACCATCCGCAGGGTGCTGCTGCCCAGCGCCCGCTCGGGGATCGCCACCGGGGCGACGCTCGGCATGGGCCGGATCGCCGGCGACACCGCGATCGTCGTGATCCTGCTGGGGGCGTCGATGACGATCACCCCCGAGGGCGGCTTCCTCGGGCTGTTCCGCGGCACCGGCAGCACCCTGACCAGCTACGTCTACAACAACTCGCCGGCGGGGGAGGGAAACGCACCGGAGAAGGCCTACGCGGCGGCTTTCGTGCTGCTCCTGGTCGTGCTCTTCCTCAACTTCGTGGTCGGCCTGATCTCAAAGAGGAGTGAACCCAAGTGGAGCTGAAGGAAGCCGAGATCGGCGTTCCGCCGCTGAGGCGGATCGTGGTCGGGCAGGAGACGCCCCCGATCCGGGTGGCGGGCAACCTGCCGCCCGAGCTGTTCGACCGGGAGGCCCCGGCCCATGACGACACCCCGATCTGGGTCGAGGAGAGCATGCGCACCGAGGACCTCTCGATCGCCTACGGCGGCAAGGTCGCGGTGAACCAGGTCTCGCTCGAGGTCAACGCGGGCGAGGTCCTGGCCCTGATCGGCCCTTCCGGCTGCGGCAAGACGACCCTGCTGCGGTCGCTCAACCGCCTGGTCGAGCTGACCCCGGCGGCCCGTCGGACCGGCCGGATCCTGCTCGACGACCAGGACGTGGACGAGTTCGACGCCACCCACCTCAGATCCCGGGTGGGGATGCTCTTCCAGCAGCCCAACCCGTTCCCGATGAGCATCTTCGACAACGTCGCCTACGGCCTGCGCGAGCGCGGCAGCAAGCGGCCCCGGCGCAAGGAGCTGGAGCCGATCGTGGTCGACGCGCTGGAGCGGGCCGGCCTCTGGGACGAGGTGTCCTCCAACCTGAGCCACCCGGCGCTGGCGCTCTCCGGTGGGCAGCAGCAGCGCCTCTGCATCGCGCGGGCGCTGGCGGTCTCGCCGGAGGTCCTGCTGCTCGACGAGCCCTGCTCCGCCCTCGACCCGATCTCCACCGCGACCATCGAGGAGACGATCGTCGG
The DNA here is from genome assembly GCA_040393665.1 of Conexibacter woesei. Classification (GTDB taxonomy): domain Bacteria; phylum Actinomycetota; class Thermoleophilia; order Solirubrobacterales; family 70-9; genus 67-14. The sequence continues at coordinate 2,398 of JBEBTS010000085.1, read as the reverse complement.
CCTGCGGGACGAGGTCGCGATCGTGATCGTCACCCACAACATGCAGCAGGCCCAGCGGGTCGCGGACCGGGTCGCCTTCATGTACCTCGGGGACATGGTCGAGTGCGGGCCGGCGTCCCGGGTCTTCAACGCGCCGCAGGCGGAACGGACCGCCGAGTACATCGGGGGAGGGTTCGGATGACGGCCCGGTCCGGATCGGCCGTCCGCCGGCTCGCCGTGGTGGCCGCCGCCGGGCTGGCCCTCGCGGTCGCGGGCTGCGAGTCGACCCAGGAGAAGAGCGCCCGCCTCGAGGCGGAGGGGGCCGAGCTGGTCAAGGTCAAGAAGGTCGACGTCGGCGCCCGGAACAAGCAGATCGAGGTGGTCGAGAAGGTCGTGCTCAGCGACGAGAACGGCTCCGCAGTGGCGGTCGTGCTGAAGAACAAGTCCAAGCAGGGGCTGTCGGACGCGCCGATCGCGATCGACGTGAAGGACGCCAAGGGCAAGTCGACCTACCGCAACGACATGGCCGGGATCGAGTTCTCCCTGACCCACGTCCCGGTGGTCAAGCCCGGGGGCGAGGTCTTCTGGGTCAACGACCAGGTCCTGGCGACGACCCCGCCGAAGTCGGTCGCGGTGAAGGTCGGTGAGGCCAAGGGCCTGCCGGTCGTGCCGGAGATCGAGGTCTCGAAGCCGAAGCTGGTCGAAGACCCGGCCTCGGGGATCGAGGCGACCGGGACGGTGACCAACCGCTCCGAGATCCCGCAGACCGACCTCGTGCTCTACGCGATCGCCCGCAAGGGCGGCAAGGTCGTCGCGGCCGGCCGGGGGATGGTCGCCTCGCTCAAGGCCGACGGCAAGCCGGCCACCTTCCACATTTTCTTCATTGGCAACCCGACCGGCGCCGACGTCTCGGTGATCGCCCCGCCGGTCGACCTGAAAGAGGAGTCCTGATGTCTCTCCAGACACCGCCCCCGCCGGCGGCGCAGAAGCTCGAGAGCTGCGCCGGCTGCGGCGGTCCGCTCAGCCCGGACCAGCGCTACTGCCTGAGCTGCGGCCGACGCCGCGGCCAGCCCCGCATCGAGTACGACCGGTACCTGGGCGACGGGGTCGGCCCGATCCCCGGGCAGCCCGACGCGAGCGCCGCCAACGGGGCGACCGCCGCGATGGTCCCCGCCCGGGACGAAGGGGTCCCGCCCGGCGGGGTCCCGCCGGTGCGGCCGATCGACGCGACGCCGCCGGCCGACGACCGGCCCGAGCGCGAGGTCACCCCGCTGATGGCCGCCGCCGGACTGACCATGGTGGCTCTGATCCTGCTGGTCGGGGTCCTGCTGGGGAAGAGCGCCAGCGGCGGGGGACAGGCGCCTCAGCCGGTGATCGCCGCCGCGCCGGCCGCGACTCCCGGGACGACCACCACGGCCTCGACCACGACGGTCGAGGTGGCGCTCGACTGGCCGGCAGGCAAGGAGGGCTTCACGATCGAGCTGGCGACCCTCTCCAAGGACGGGACCGACGGCACCGCGGTCGAGGCCGCGAAGACCGAGCTGGCGGCCAAGGGGGCGGCCGAGGTCGGCGTCCTCGATTCCGACGAGTACGGGTCGCTCCCCGGGGGGAGCTACGTCCTCTACTCGGGCGTCTACGACACCGAGAAGCAGGCGAAGCAGGCCCTCGGCGAGCTCCAGGCCGACTTCCCGGACGCCCAGGTCGTGGAGGTCGCGGCCGACGCTTCGACCGCGTCGGCGGATGACGGCGGCGGCGCCGACGAAGCCGTGGACCCGGCGGTCGCCAAGGAGTCGGAGGAGGCGATCGAGTCGATCGACGAGGCGACCGGCGCCGAGTACGAGGAGCTGCAGAAGAAGCTGCCTCCGGAGATCGCCACGCCCGGTGAGGCGCCGCCGAAGGACAACAAGCCCCCCGGTGGCGGCACCGGCGACGCGGTCGAGATCGGTTAGCGCGATGGGACCGATCAAGCTGCCCGGCCGCCGGGCGCAGACCACGACCGAGGTCAAGCCGCGCCCGCTCTCCCGGCTGGAGGAACGCCGGGAGGAGCTGCGCGAGAAGTTCGCCGGGCTGCAGTGGGACCTGGGCGGGGCCGCCTACGAGATGGCGGCGCGCGACCACTTCCGGATCGACGTGCTCGCCAGCCTGGCCTCCCGGCTGCAGCTGGTCGACGCCGAGCTGGCCGAGATCGAGCGGATGGCGCGGCTGGAGCGGGCCGGGGCGGCGGGCAGCTGCTCGGGCTGCGGGTCGCTGCACGCACGGGGAGCGGTGTTCTGCTGGCGCTGCGGACGGAACCTGAGCGAACGCGCCGGCACGGTGATCGGGCCGCGCCGGACGGAGCCGGAACCGATGGCCGCCGAGCCGGCCCCGGGGCCGATCGTGCCGGAACCGATCGCGGCCGAGCCGATGACGGCCGAGCCGA
>JBEBTS010000084.1:0-9675 GCA_040393665.1 Conexibacter woesei | reverse complement strand
CGAAGACGATCTCCTCGGCGGCGCGGCCGCCCAGGGTCATCGCCATGGTCTCGGAGAGCTCCGCCCGCGAGGTCAGGAACTTGTCCTCGGAAGGCAGGGAGATCGTGTACCCGAGCGCCTGCCCGCGGCTGATCACGGAGATCTTGTGGACCGGGTCGCAGTTCGGCAGGAGATGGCCGACGATCGCGTGGCCCATCTCGTGGTAGGCCGTGATCTTGCGCTCCTTCTCCGACATGATCCGAGTCTTCTTCTCGGGGCCGGCGACCACACGCATGATCCCTTCCTCGAGCTCGTTCATCGTGATCTCGCGCTTGCCGGAGCGGGCGGTCAGCAGGGCCGCCTCGTTGATCAGGTTGGAGAGGTCGGCGCCGGTGAAGCCCGGGGTCTGGCCGGCCAGGGCGTCGAGGTCGATCTCCCCCGCCAGCGGCTTGCCCCGCGAGTGGACCTCGAGGATCTTCTTGCGACCCTGGCGGTCCGGGCGGTCGACCGCGACCTGACGGTCGAAGCGGCCGGGACGCAGCAGCGCCGGGTCGAGGATGTCGGGCCGGTTGGTGGCCGCGATCAGGATGATGTTGTCCTTGATCTCGAACCCGTCCATCTCCACCAGGAGCTGGTTCAGGGTCTGCTCGCGCTCGTCGTGACCGCCGCCCATGCCGGCGCCGCGGTGGCGGCCGACGGCGTCGATCTCGTCCATGAAGATGATGCAGGGGGCGTTCTGCTTGGCCTGCTCGAACAGGTCGCGGACCCGGCTGGCGCCGACGCCCACGAACATCTCGACGAAGTCGGAGCCGGAGATCGAGAAGAACGGGACCCCGGCCTCGCCGGCGACGGCGCGGGCCAGCAGGGTCTTGCCGGTGCCGGGAGGCCCGTAGAGCAGGACGCCCTTCGGGATGCGGGCACCGAGCGACTGGAACTTCTTCGGCGTCTGCAGGAACTCCTTGATCTCCTCGAGCTCCTGGACCGCCTCGTCCGCGCCGGCCACGTCCTTGAACGTGATCTTGGGCGCGTCGACGGACATCTTCTTGGCCTTCGACTTGCCGAAGCTCATCACCCTGGAGCCGCCGCCCTGCATCTGGTTCATCAGGAAGATCCAGAACCCGAAGAAGAGCAGGAAGGGCAGGATGTAGGTCAGCATCGAGAGCAGGCTGGAGCCGCCGGTGCCCTTGACCGTGACCGCGACGTCATTCGAGATCAGCTGGTTCTGGAGGCTCTGCTCGGTGTTCTGCGGGTAGCCGGTCTCGAACTTCTCGCCGTCGCCGGTCTCCCCGGAGGCCGGGGCCTCGGTCACGTCCAGCGAGTTGTTCTTCGTGTTGATCGTGACCTTGGCGATCTCGCCCTTCTCGACCTTCTGGAGGAACTCGTTGTAGGTCGGGGGCTTCTCTCCCGAATCGGGGCTGATCACTCGTTGCGCCACGAAGGCGAGGATCACCACGAGGAGGATCGGGAAGGCCGCGCTCTTGAAAAATCGCTTCAAATCTGGTCCGTTCTGTTATCGCGACCCGATCCGGTTCGTCCGGGGGAAAGGCCGAATGGTCAGACTAGCAGGGAGATAACGGCGCCCGAAGCCGGTCAGAGAGTGGGAACGACGTCTGCCGGCAGGGTCGCCACGTGGTCGAGGTTGCGATAGCGCTGGGCGTGATCCAGCCCGTAGCCCACGACAAAGGCGTTGGGGATCTCGAATCCGGTGTACTTGATCGGGATCTCGACCCGGCGCCGCTGTGGCTTGTCGAGCAGGGTGCAGACCTCCAGCGAAGCCGGATCCCGGGCCTGGAGGTTCTTGCGGAGGTAGTTCAGGGTGAGCCCGGAGTCGACGATGTCCTCGACGATCAGGACGTCCCGGCCGGTGATCGAGTCGTCGAGGTCCTTGAGGATCCGGACCACGCCGGAGGAGTCACGCGACGAGCCGTAGCTGGAGACCGCCATGAAGTCGATCTCGCAGGGGACCGAGAGCTGGCGCAGCAGGTCAGCGATGAAGACCACCGCCCCGCGCAGGACCCCGACCATGATCAGGTCCCGGTCGCGATAGTCGTTGCTGATCTCGGCTCCGAGCTCGCGCACCCGTCGCTGAAGCTCCTCGGAGGGGATCAGCACTTCACCTATAGAGGGCGGAGACACAGCGCCATTCTATGCGTTCGCCCGATCGCCGGGCGGACCGGTTTCGATCGCGGTCAACAGCACCGCCGCCTCGGTCCGCGGGCCGATCCGGAACCGCTCCGACACCGCCACCCCGGGGATCCAGGCGATCTCGGCGCCCGCGGCCAGGACCGGGATCCGGCGCCTCCGGCTGCGCGGCACCCCGGCGTCCGTGAACAGGTCCTGCAGCGTGCGGTGGCCGTCCATCCCCAGCGGCTGGATCCGGTCCCCCGGCTCCCAGCGCCGGACGGTGAGCCCCTCGGGGGCGGTCCGGAGCAGCGCGTCGCGGTCCAGGGTCGCCACCGCCGGCCCCCGGGGCTCGAACGGCGGCGCGAGCTCGGTGGCCTCCAGCTCCCACCCTCCCGACCGGGCCTTCCCCGGGATCGACAGCAGCGCCTCGTCCACCGGCTCGACCCCGGCGCGATCCGGCGATTCGACCGCGACCTTCCCGGACTCGATCAGGAAGAACCCGCCACCGCCGAGGTCGACCCTGCCCCCTTCCGGGTCCAGCGCCAGCCGGAGGACCCGGGCGGCCAGGTCCGGCGGGACCGGCACCGGACGCCCGAGGGCGGACTCGGCCAGCCGACGGAGGGCCCGCCGGCGGAGGGCCGGATGCAGATCGCGCAGGACAGAGCCCTCGATCTCTCCGGCATCACCGACCGCCTCCCCGGCCAGCCCGGAGAGCAGATCCTCGTCCTCCGCCAGCTCCGCCCGGGTCAGCTCGATGTTCCGCTCCGCGGCCGGGCTGATCGACTCGAGCACCGGCATCACCGACGACCGGATCCGAACCCGGGCGAAGGCCTGGTCCTCGTTCGAGCGGTCGTCGACGAACGGTAGGCCGGCCGCCTCGGCGATCCGGCGGAGGTCGGCCCGGGTCATCGCCAACAGCGGGCGGACCACCTCGCCACGGCGGGCGTTCATGCCCAGCAGCCCCCGCGTCCCGGGGGACGAGGCCAGGCGGTGGAGGAAGGTCTCGGCCCGGTCGGTCCGGCTGTGCCCGACCGCCACCCAGTCCCCCCGACGCCGGCGCCGCAGCCGCTCCGCCTCGGCGTAGCGTGCATCCCGGGCCCAGGCCTGGACGTTTCCCTCCGGGCTCCCCGGACGGCTCACCTCGAGCTCCACCCCGAGCCGGTCGCAGAGCCGGGCGGCGACCGCCTGGTCGTGGTCGGACTCGGCCCTGAGCCCGTAGTTGAGGTGGAGGGCGGTCACCCGATCCGGCCCCACCACCGCCGTCAGGCCCGCCAGCAGGCAGGCCGAGTCGGGGCCCCCGGAGACCAGCGCGATCCCGCTCGAGCCCGGCTTGATCAGGCCCGACCCCCGGATCGCGGCCGTCAGCTCCTCGACCGGTCCGCCCGGCCCGCCCTCCGCATGGTCATTCCCGGTCATGGACCAGGAACAGCGGGGTCGGGAGCGGGAATCCCTTGAGCGCCACCTCGCCGAGGGGGTCGGTGCCGAGGTCGGGATGGCCCTCGATCGCCTCCCGCACGACGTCGGTGATCAGGACCTCGCCGCCGAGCGCCCGGTTGACCACGCGGTGGGTCAGGTTCACCTGGCTCCCGAAGTAGTCGCCGTCCCGGAAGACCGCGGCCCCGAAGTGGATGCCGGCCCGTGGCTTCGGCCGGTCGGTGAACAGGGCGAGGAACCCGACGGCCCACTCGACCAGGCTGACCGGGTCGGGCGAGACGACCATCACCTCGTCGCCGATGGTCTTGACGATCCCGGCGTCGGGAGGCAGGGTCGCCTCGACCGTCTCGGTGAACCGCTCGATCACGGAGAACGCCTCGGCGTCGCCCTCCTCCTCGGTGAACCGCGTGAAGCCGGTCAGGTCGATGAAGCAGATGGTGATCCGGATCTGGTCGAGGTTGGTGTCGCCCCCGAACTCGGCCTCCATGTGGCCGATCACGTCCTGCTCCATGAAGTAGCGGACGTAGCGGTCGTGCAGGTACTCGAACAGCGGCGTGGTGGCGGGCGAGGTCGACTCGACCAGCTCCCCCATCTCCTCCGCGATCTCGATCGCGCCCATGCCGTCCCGGATCATCGGCTCGTGGACGAACAGGTGAAAGAGCCGGACCTCGGCGTCGGCGATCCGGCGGACCGCCTGCGCGTACACGCGGACCAGCTGCAGCACCGCCTCGATCGGCACCCCGGCGTCGGCAACCGCGGCCAGCCGGCGGAGCGCCTCGACGTCGACCTCCGAGAGGGTGCGCTCCCGCTCGGTCGGGGTGCCGAGCATGGTCATGATCCGGTCGATCAGGGCCTCGCTCATGCCGGTCGCGGCGGCGACCTGCTCGATGTCGACCCGCTCGCTCTCGTCGACGAAGACGTCCTCGGCGAGCCCGAAGGCCAGCTTGCCCTCCTTGCCGGCCTCCTTGAGCTCCTCCAGCGAGTGGCCCCGCTCGCGCAGCCTGGCCACCACCCGGGCCTGGGCGGCGGTGGCGCTGGTCCAACGGCCCTTGCGGACCGGGATCACCTTCTCGTCCGCCCAGCGGGTCAGGGTCGCCGCGGACACCCCGGCCCGGCGCGCCGCCTCGTTCAAGCTGATGCGGTCTTCGCCCGGCATACCGTGTCGAGGCTAGTTCATGAGGCGGCGGAGGCCCCTTCCGCCGTCCCGGTGGGAAGGCATGCGGCGGGGGCGGACCGGGCCGCCCCCGCCTGCCTGTCAGCCCGCGCTATTCCACGTGGACCTGGGTCACTTCGTCTCCTCGCTCGCCGGTCCGGATCCGGATCGCCTCCTCGACCGGGATCACGAAGATCTTGCCGTCTCCGATCTCCCCGGTCCTGGCGTGGCGCAGGATCGTCTCGACGATGAGGTCTTTGTCCGAGTCGGCGACCACGATCTCGAGCTTGAGCTTGGGTCGCACGTTGACGGTCACGGTCGAGCCGCGGTACTGCTCGACGATGCCCTTCTGCCGGCCGGAGCCCTTCGCCTCGACGATCGAGATCGAGGGGAACCCCTTTTCCAGCAGCTCGGCCCGGATCGGCTCGAACGCCTCGTGGCGGATGAACGCTTCGATTTTCTTCATCTTGATTCCTCGTCCTTTCAGGCCCGGTCGGCCGCCGGCTCGACCGGTGCGACCGGGGTGCCGGCCATCGACGGCGTGTAGTCACCCGACGGGTACTCCGGCTGCGGGATGAACGCCTCGGGATATCCGTACATGCCGTGGCTGGCGATGTCGAGACCGGCATCTTCCTCTTCCTCGGAGACCCTGATGCCGATCGTCGCCTTGAGGATGGCGAAGGTGGCGTAGGAGAGGACGAAGACGACCACGAACGTGGCGGCCACCGCCAGCGCCTGGACCCCGAGCTGCCCGAAGGTCGAGCCGAAGCCGAAGCCGGCGTCGTTGCCGAAGATGCCGTACCAGATGCCCGGAGCGGCGCCGTCGACGATCAACCGCGGCGAGGCGAAGAGCCCGACCGCGATCGTTCCCCACACCCCGGCCAGGCCGTGGGCCGAGAGGGCGCCGATCGGGTCGTCGAGACGCTTCTCGATCGCGAGCACCCCGTACACGACCACGAGCCCGGCGACGAAGCCGATGATCGGCGCCGCCCAGAACTCGACGAACCCGGCCCCGGCGGTGATGCCGACCAGGCCGGCGATCGCGCCGTTGCCGGCCATGCCGACGTCCAGCTTCTTGGTCTTGCTGTAGACGAGCAGGCTCGCCCCGATCACGCCGGCCGCGGCCGCGAGCTGAGTGTTCAGCATCGCCTCGCCGAAGAAGGCGCCCTCGGTGGCGAAGGTCGAGCCGCCGTTGAACCCGAACCAGCCGACCCACAGGATGATCACGCCGAGGCCGACCAGCGGCATCGAGTGGCCGGGGATCGCCCGGGGCGAGCCGTCCGGCCCGTACTTGCCCTTGCGGGCGCCGAGCAGGAGCAGGGCCGAGAGGCCGCCGACCGCGCCGGTGAGATGGACGACGGAGGAGCCGGCGAAGTCCATCACCGGCTTGCCGCCGACGTCGGAGAGCAGGCCGCCGCCCCAGACCGAGTGGGCGACGATCGGGTAGATCAAGGCGCCGAAGACCAGCCCGTAGATGACGTAGGCGCTGAACTTGATCCGCTCCAGGGTGGTGCCCCAGACGATCGCCAGCGAGACCGCGCAGAAGGCGAGCCCGAACAGCATCAGCATCGCCGCGTCCGAGGTCACCGCCGTCCCGGCTATGTCCTGACCGAAGTGGTAGAAGAACCCGTACTCGCCGATGAAGTCGTTGCCGGGCCCGCTGATGGCGGCGCCCATCACCCACCAGGCGATGGTCACGATGGCCAGGTTCATGAAGATCTTGGCCACGCCGGTGCCCGCGTTCTTCATCCGGGAGAACCCGATCTCCAGGAACATGAAGCCGGCCTGCATCAGGAACACGAGCACGGTCGCGACCGCGACCCACACCATGTCCAGCTCCAGCGCCTTGGCTGCCAGGTCATCTGCCACGTCGGCTGAGGCCATGCCCGGCACCACGAGGGCCGCGAGCAGGGACAGCGCCGTGGCGATGCCGATTTTCCTTCTGATCATTTCCGTCATTCCTCCTGATCCGCTCCGGCAGAACCGGGTTAGGGAGTAGCGAATTTGCTGACCGGACAAACCTAGGTCTGGAGGAGAAAGCGGATTTTGGCCCGGGGGAGCAAATCGGGGCCGGTTGATTCTCAGATCGTGAATCAGCCCTCAATGCCGCTCATAAAGCCAAAAATTGATGGCGGAAGCGGCGATGAGGTCGTTCAGGGGACGAGCTCGCGCCGGATCTCGGGGGTCTCGGGGGACGTTTCGGGCGAGGTCTCGGACCGTTCGGACTGCCGGGCCTCGTACTCCTCCCGCTGGATCCGGAGCTTCCGTTTCGAGTACCACCCGGCCGCCCAGTAGCTGCCGATCACGAAGGCGACGGCGAGCACCTGTGCGGTCATCGTCTCCCAGGACGGATGGATCCCGAGCCAGGTGCCCATCCACAGGGGGATGTCGAGGTCGATCGGGTGGATCGGGAACCAGCCGACCCCTTGCAGGGTGCGGACCGTGTTGCCGACCATCGTGAACAGGACCAGCGCGATCAGCGCCCCGGTCACGATCAGCATCTTCTTGTAGGGCAGCTTGCGCTCCGCCTTGAAGGTGAGGAAGCCGACCACCGCCGTCCCGGTCAGGCCCAGCCCCACCCCGGCGGCGACCACCCCGACCCCGGACGAGAGTTGGAGCGCCTGCAGGAAGAGGACGGTCTCCATCCCCTCGCGGAAGACCGAGGTGAAGCCGAGGACGTACAGCCCGGCGATGGTCGCCGTGCCCGCCACCGCTCCGGCGGCGACCCCGCCGGTCAGCTCCTTGCCGCGCTTGCGGTGGGTCGCGATCCACTCGGTCCAGTAGACCCGGTGGAAGAACCAGTTGAGCACCACCACAAGGACCGCGATCGCCACCAACCCCACGATCGCCTCCAGCTTCTCGCCGTAGGCGGCGAGCGAGCCGAGCACGGCCACCGCGACCACGAACCCGATCACGCTGGCCGGCAGGGCGAGCAGCGCCCCGCGGTAGATCGGCTTGCGCAGCGCGGCCCGGGCGCCGATCATCGAGGCGGTGATCGCGGCGATGATCAGGATCGCCTCCAGGCCCTCGCGGAACACGATCAGGGAGGCGTTGGTGATCGCGGTCGCATCGCTGACCCCCTCGCCCGTCTTGTCACGGGCCTCGCGCAGCGCCTCGTCGAGGACCAGGGTCGTCTCCCTCACCTCCGAGGAGGGTGCCCCGGAGGAGATCTGCTGGGCCAGGCCCGGCACCCCGCGGGCGCCGTACCAGAACAGCCCTTCGATCTCGGCGACCAGCTGCGGGTCGAAGGCGTTCAGCTTGAGCTCCGGGCCGAACTCGAAGAAGGCGTAGGCCGAGAGCCGGGCCTGCTCGGCCTGGGCCTTCTGGCCCGCGCCGACCGCCGCGATCAACTGGTCGATCGCGATCTCGACCAGGTCGTAGTCGGCGGCGTCGCCGGACTCCTTCCACTGGTCGGGGAAGAGCGCGTCGAGCCGGTCGCTGATCCGGTCATGGACCTCCTCCACGTCGGACTCGGGCACGATCTCGACCCGCTCGTTGGCCTCCCGCACGTATCGGCCGAGCAGCGCGAGGTCGTCCTCGACCACCTTCACCGCTTCCGGGTCGAGCTTGACCAGGGACGGCTTGAGGTCGCCGAAGGACTGCTTGACGCCGTCGTGGAAGGCGACCGCCTCCTGGAGCTCGAACGGGATCGTCACCCGGCCGTCATCGGTGCCGTCGCGGTACTCGGTCGGGATCAGGTCGAGGAAGCGCGTGAGCTGGGCGGCCCGCCGGGCCTTCTCCTCCTCGGTCAGGGGCGACGCCGTGAACCCGTCGAGCCGACGCCCGACCTCCCGGTCCGCCCGGCGGAACGCGGGACGGTCGGAGGCCGCCCCGGCGGCCGCGAGCGCCCGGAGCTCCCGGTCCGCGGCCCGGCGCCGCTCGGCGCCGAACTGCCGTCCGTACTCCTCGCTGAGGATGCGCCAGTAGCCCGCGACCACCGCGGTCGTCTCGGCCAGCCGTTCGTCGAACTTCCGCTTGGATGCGGTCGCCGCCTCCTCGCGGTTGGTCCCGAGGCGGGACTGGTAGGTGTCGAGCAGGTCCTTGCGCACCGCGAGGACCGCCTCGTCGGAGCCGATCTCGCCCTTTTCGAGGGCGATCAATGCGTCCGTGGCGATCGTGCCGACCCGGGTGAACCGCGTGCTCTGGCGGAAGTCGCGGATCTGGAGCCACTCGCGCGCGCCCGGGACGTCGCCGGCTGCGGTGCGGTCGATCGCGGCCCGGAAGGCTCCCGCCCTCAGCGCCGCGGTCGTCTCTCCCCGCGCGGCCGCCAACCGGACCGGTGCGCCGGCGGCGACGGCCGCCGCGGACTCGTCCAGCCCGGCCCGGACCCGCTTCAGCTCCTGCGGAGCCGATCGCCGCAGGCCCCGGGCGAGCGGGCCGCTCAGCGCCGCCCGCGCCTTGGCGACATCCGACCCGGCGGGATCGCCGAGGATCAGGTCGCTCTGGGCTTCGAACAGGGCGGTCGTGATGGCGTCGGCTGACCGCCAGGCCGGATCCGGCTCCTTGCCGGCCGCCCCGGCCCCGTCCGGGCCGCCGCCGGCCAGCAGGACGGTGGCCGCGATCAACGTCGCGACCACCGTCCTGCCGGCTCCCCGAAGGGTGGCGGCGCCCGAACGGGATGTCAGGGCGGATCTCACCGGGTCAGGACTCCTGGATCTCCACCCCGATGTCCTTCGCCGCCTGGGTCACCTGACCGGCGATCTTCTCGGCCTTGGCCTGCATCTCGGCGCCGAGCTGGTCGGCCTGGGAGGCGGTGAACTTCTCGCCCGCGGCCTCGCGGTCGCGGAGATCCTCGGCCCGGGCCAGCAGGTCGTCGAGCTCGGTCGCGGTCTGCTCGGCCTGGTCCTCGTTCTGCTCCGCGATCAGCGGGCGGATCTCGTCGTAGGTGAAGACGATGCCGGTGAGGATGTCGGCGATGTCCGAGAGGCGCGAGGTCGCGACGAATCCCGCTTCCTCCTGCTTCCCCTGGCCGGCGACGAACGAGG
>JBEBTS010000083.1:0-9746 GCA_040393665.1 Conexibacter woesei | reverse complement strand
CTCGCCGGTGGCCGGATTAACTACTGCGTAGTCGCTCATGAAGCTCCAATCCTCGTTGACGTCACGGGCGGGCCGGCCACGGAGAGAACGGCCCTGGCTTCAGTGTAGTCCCCCGGGTGCCGAGGTCGAAACAGCTTCCGGCGGCCGCAATAGGGTGGGAGGATGGACCGCCCGGACCCGCTTTCCCGAGCCGCCGACGTCAGCGGCAAGCTGCTCATCATCGCGGCGGCGGTCGCGCTCGGGGTCGTCCTGGTCTGGAGCCTCCGGGCGATCGCGGTGCCGATCTTCCTGGCCGTCCTGTTGGCGACGCAGCTCTACCCCGTGACCGAGTGGCTGCGGAGGCACCGGCTGCCCTCCGGGCTCGCCGTCGCGGTGACCCTGATCGGCACCGCTCTGCTGACGATCCTGGTCGTAGTCGGGATCGTCGGGCAGTTCGTCGGCCAGGTCGACGAGCTGGGCGATCAGACCCGTCAGGGAGCCGAGGACGTCGCCGGCTGGGTCGCGACCCACTCCGGCCCGCTCGACTGGTCCGAGGCCGACGTCACGCAGCACATATCGGACCTCGGCGACCGGATCAGCCAAGGCACCGACGACATCCTCCGGGGCGTGCTCGGAGGGGTCTCCGCCGCCGCCTCGGTCGCCGCCGGGCTCCTGCTCGCCTTCGCCTTCCTGATCTACATGCTGTTCGACGGAGGAGGCGCGTTCCGCTGGTTCCGGGGCCGGTTCCGCGACGAGTCGCGGGCGGAGATGGTCGGCCGGCTCGGCGAGACCGCCTGGGTCACCCTCGGCAACTACGTGCGAGGCGTCGCGACGGTGGCGGTCTTCGACGCCGTCCTGATCGGGGCGGCGCTGTTCATCCTCGACGTGCCGCTGGCCGCCGCCCTGACCGCGATCGTCTTCCTGCTGGCCTTCATCCCGATCATCGGCGCCTGGGTGTCCGGCATCGTCTCGAGCCTGGTCGCGCTGGCCGGGGTCGGGGTGGAGGCGGCGATCATCGTCGCGGTGGTGAGCCTGGCGGTCCAGCAGCTGGAGGGCGTCGCGGTCAGCCCGCTGGTCTACAGACGCCGGGTCAGCCTCAACCCGATGGTCACGCTGGCGGTGGTCACCGCCGGAGGCATCCTCGGCGGGGTGGTCGGCGCCTTCATCGCGGTGCCCGTCACCGCCACGCTCTGGGCGATGAACGAGGAACGGCGGGCGATCCAGGACGAGCGGGCCGTCCCGTCCGGCGGCGAGGCCGGGGTCGAGCCCGAGCCGGCGGCCTGAGTCCGCTCTAGCGCGTGGACTGCTTCAGGTAGCGATCGAGGCCCGACCACATGCCCTCGAAGGGGCCGGCCCGCCAGTAGCTGTCCACCGTCTCCTGATCGACCTGCTCGGAGAGCCAGCCGCGGATCCAGTCGGCCATCCCGGCGGCGTCGGTCCGCTGCGCGGTCTCGGCGAACCGGTCGAGGGAGTCGTGGACCATCTCGATCTGGGCTTGGACGTCGTCGGTCGTCTGGCCGAAGTGGGCGAAGGCGAGCCGGGCCGGGTCCCAGGCTGAGACGGTCTCCAGGGACCGGTGCCAGAGGTCGACGTCGATGTCGGGCGGCGGGGTGGGAGGGAAGGCCGGCCCGCCGTCGATGCGGACCCCGGTGACGTCGCCGGTGAAGGCGGTGCCGGAGGCGCGGTGGAGGTAGCAGACGTGATGCTTGGCGTGGCCCGGGGTGTAGGCGACCTCCCAGCCGTCCTCTTCCTCGCCGCCGGCGAGGACCCGGATGTTCCGCTCAGGGACCGGGATCACCTCGCCCCAGAGGAAGTCGAAGTGCTCGCCGAACACGCCGCGGGCGCTCGAGACCAGCCGGGACGGGTCGATCATGTGCGGGGCGCCGCGCTCGTGGACCCAGACCTCGACGTCCGGGTACCGCTCGACCAGCCGACCGGTGCCGCCCGCGTGGTCGAAGTGGATGTGGGTGAGCAGGATCGCGCGCGGCGTCGCGCCGTCGAGGGCGTCGATCACCCGGTCGACGGTCTTCTCGCAGCCGGGGTCGACGATCACCCCATCGAAGAGATGGGCGGCGATCGCGCCGGGCTGGCCGAGGTGCATCAGGTCGACGGTCTGGGGAATCTCGTTGCTCACGGCGCTGATGCTAGTGGGAAGCGATCGGGGTGCTCATCTGACCCCGGGAAAGGCGGTGTGGGGCCGAGCGTCCGCCGAGATCCGGTTCTCGAGCGTGCCGATCCCGTCGATCTCCAGGGTGACGGTCTGACCGGGGTGGATCCAGCGGTCCAGCTCCAGGCCGCAGCATCCCGGCATGGTCCCGGTCGAGATCACGTCGCCCGGCTCCAGGAGCTCGCCCTTGGAGGCGAAGGCCAGCATCTCGCCGACGTCGTGCTGGGGGCCGGCGGTGGATCCCTCGCTCCAGACCTCGCCGTCGACCCGCACGCGGCCGGTCGCCCGGGTCCAGTCGGGAAGCTCGTCGGCGGTGATCAGGTCCGATCCGATCGAGTTGGCGAAGGTCTTGGACTTGACCACCGGCCCGAACACGTTGCGGCGGGCGTCGTCGGCCTGGACGTCGCGGGCGCTCCAGTCGTTCAGCACGAACCATCCGCCGATCGCGTCGCTGGCCTCCGCCGGGGTGGCGTCGGCCAGCGGCTTCGCCAGGACGAAGGCGAGCTCCAGCTCGAAGTCGAGGTAACGGGTGTGGGAGGGCCACCACATCTCGTCGCCGTCGCCGAGGATGGCAGCGTGGTTCGCCACGTAGAAGACGGGCACCTCGTAGAAGAGCTTGCCGGGCTTGAGCTTCGGAAAGGTCTTCCCGGTGACCCGCTCGTAAGTCGCGACGGCCTTCGCGACCGGGGGCGGGAAGAAGTGCTTGACCAAGGCACGGCTCGAAGCGATCAGGTGGGACTCCCAGAGCATGAAGGCGCGCATCGACCGGGGCCGGAAGGGGACTCCGGCCAGCGCCGGATCGGCGGCGGATTCGGCCGCGTCCGTCGAGTTGATCAGCCGCTCGGCGGTGGCTCTCGCGGCCGGCCCACCGGCGAGGAACGACACCATGTCCCGGGTCTGCTCGTCGGTCAGGCCGTCGGTCCCGGCCCGCCGGCTCGCCTGGGTCAGCGAGATCCACCGGCCCGATTCGCTCTGGGCGATCAGGCCGTCGGGAGTGTTCCGTAATTTCATGCTCGTATTGTGACAACGGTCAGCCATTGAACGGAGGTGCCGAGTTGAGCAGAGGTCGAAGCGTCGACGCAGGTGAGTTCCTGCACGGCAAGGTGGTGGCGATCTCCGGCGGCGCCAAGGGCATCGGGGCGGCCACGGCCCGACGGCTCGCCGCGGCCGGTGCCCGGGTGTCGCTCGGGGACCTCGACGCCGAGCTGGCCGCCCGAACGGCGGATTCCCTCGGCCCGGGGCACCTCGCGAGCCGGCTGGACGTGACCGATCCGGACTCGTTCCTCGCCTTTCTCGACCTGACCGAGACCGAGCTCGGTCCGATCGACGTCCTGATCAACAACGCCGGCGTGATGCTGATCGCGCCGCTCGACGAGCAGTCGCCGGAGGCGATCGACGCGATGCTGAGCGTGAACCTCCACGGCGTCGTGACCGGCACCCGGCTGGCGCTTCAGCGGATGAAGCCCCGGCGGCGGGGCCTGATCGTCAACATCGCCTCGCAGGCCGGGAAGACCGGTCTGGTCGGGGGCAGCATCTACTGCGCCTCCAAGTTCGGGGTGGTCGGCTTGACCGAGGCTCTGCGGCGTGAGCTCCGCGGCAGCGGGGTGGGGGTGAGCTGCGTGATGCCGTCTCCGGTGGACACCGCGATGGGCCACGGGCTTCCCGGCGCGATCGGCCTCCCGATGCTTTCGGTCGACGCGGTAGCGGCCGAGATCGTGCGGGGCATCGTCCGCGGCCAGTCTGAGGTGTGGATCCCGCGCCGGTCTCGGCCGATGCTGGCGATCAGCTCGCTCCTGCCGATCCGGGTTCAGGACTGGATCACCCGGGTCCTGCGGGTCAACCGGGTCCTGGTCGGCGCCGAGCCGTCGAGCCGGGAGGCGTACGAGTCCAGCATCCACGCGGAAGAGGATTAGGGTTGCCGCTCCGGGTTGTCATAACTCCACCGCACAAGAGTCGGGCATGATCGGGAGGTCGGTCCTGCTGTTCGTGGTCGCCGCGATCGCCGAGATCGGCGGCGCCTACCTCATGTGGCAGGCGATCAAGGAAGGGCGCGGACCGATGTTCGCCCTGGCGGGGGCGGTCGCATTGGTCGGATACGGGGCGATCGCGGCCCTGCAGCCGGACCAGAACTTCGGTCGGGTCCTGGCCGCTTACGGTGGCGTGTTCATCGCCGGCTCGCTGATCTGGGGCATGGTCTTCGACGGCTTCAGGCCCGACCGTTACGACCTCGGCGGCGCCCTGATCGCCCTGGCCGGAGTCGCGGTGATCATGTACGTGCCCCGCTAGGGGATGCCGACGGCGCTGGATCCGAATCTCGGTTGACGCGGTTTACGGTTTGCCCTAGGCTTTGGACATGACCCCAACCGCCCAAGCCACTGCCTACGCCGACCAGGTCGGCGAAGAAGTCGCCCGTAACCTCAAGGAGCTGGGGGTGGGAGACCAGGGCGAAGGGCCCGCTAAGGCCGGCCGGAGGCTGGCTCTGGTCCTCGCGGCCGAGACTCTGTGGCAGGACCAGTTGGGGCCGTTGCTGAAGAGCCACGAGGCGCGGGAGGCCTTGGGCGGCGTGAGCCGGGCGGCGTTGGGCAAGGCGTTCCAGTCCGGCCGGTTGCTGCGGTTGCGCGACGAGCGGGGGCGGATGCGGTATCCGGCCTGGCAGTTCGACCCGGCCGCTCAGTCCGTGCGTCCAGGCGTCTCCGATGTGTTGGCGTTGTTCAGGGAGCGGGACGGCGACGACTGGGAAGTCGCGACCTTCTTCACGAATCCGTCTCCGGACCTGGACGGCCAGCGGCCGGTCTCGCTCCTCGCCGGGCCGGGTGCCGGGGCTCCGGATGCGCCTGAGCGTCTGTTGACCGCCGCTCGCCGGACCCTGGCCCGCCAGTTCGACTGACCACCTCTTGCTGAACCCGCCGGACGATCCGCTCCCGCCGCTGCCGACGGTGGAGTTCGGCGCCGGGATCCGTCTTGCGCGGATTCACCGGTCGGGGGTCGCGGCATGGAGCCTTTCGTCGCATCCTCACGGGCGGTTCAACCTCGAAGCTCCGCGGGGCACGGTCTATCTGGCGGAGGACCCGCTCTGCTGCCTGCTGGAGGTCCTGGGCCGCGGCGCGACCATCGACCGCATGTCCGCGGCCCGGTTTCGACTCAGCTGGCTGGAGCTGCGATCGACCTGGCGCCTCGCTGACCTGACCGACCGTAAGGCCAAGGCTGCCGGCATCAACGCCGAGATCCATTCGACCGCAGACTATGAGCTGACCCGGGCCTGGGCCACCGCGATCAGCGCCGGCTACGACGGGGTCGTCTACAGGCCCAGGAGCGATCCGTCGACGACCCTGAAGTCGATCGCGTTGTTCTCGACGAAGCAGGGCAAGTCGGCTCGGACGGTCTCGACGACCACGCTGTCCGAGGACCTGCTGACCCAAGCCGCCCACGACTTCGGAATCACGATCCTGCGCCGCCTGCTGCCGTGAAGGCCGCGACTCCCGATCGAGAGTCTTCGATGTGGCTTGTCATAGACGCTCTGACAGAGCGGCGACCTCGGCGTCCTTGTCACCAGACTCATGATCCTATGCTCGATAATGTCAGTTATGTCAACTTGAAGGAGTGGTACGGGCCAACCCCTCGTGGAGCGACCGGCACGGACCGCAGTGTGGCTAGCGGTCGCCGAGCCTTCTGTTGGCGCTCAAGACCCCCAACGCCCAAGCGGGGACGAATATGAACGAAAGGCTGAGCCAGATCTCGGCGAAGTTGGCGTTCTCCCCGATGATGACGCCGTTTCCGTACTCGGTGGTCCACACGACATTCACGAAATAGACGGCGACGAGCAGCGGAGCCGCCAGGATCAACCCAGACCACCAAGACCGCGAGCAGTAGCCGAGCGCGAAATAGCCGGTTCCGGCAAGCGCAAGCATCCCCCAAAGCACAGGGCTGAAGTAGCTGAAGTCATAGACCTTGTCAACCAGGAGCCAGATGAAAAGCGTCTCGAAGGCAATGAAGCCCGTGCCGGCCAACATCAGGCGCTGCAACCGAGACACCCCAATCGTTCCGAAGCCTTGACTCTTTCCAGCCGTATTCATCATGAATCTCCCGTTGGCGATCGAGTCGGCGGAGCCTATTTCAAACAGCTCCACGACTACGGCTACTCCGCCCGGGTCTCCCTCTGGAGGCGCTGGGCGAACTCCTCGGCCCGGGACAGTTGCTTGCGCAGATCTTCGCAGCGCTTCGTTGCCAGGTCCGCGAACGCCTGGACCTCTTCACGGGCCCGGGCTCGGTCCGACGGCTGGGTGCCGGGCCCTCGCAACCGGTCGTAGGCGCTGAGCAGCGTCCTCATCTCTTCGACCGAGAACCCCAGCGGCTTCATCCTCTTGATCAGGAGAAGCCGGTCGACCTGGGTCTCGGTATAGAGCCGGAAGCCTCCATCGGTCCTGGCTTCAGGCTCGAGCAGCCCCGACTCCTCGTAGAAACGCACGCTCCTGAGCGACAGGCCGACGCGCTCGGCGACCTCGCCGATCTGAAGCATCTTCGGTCCTGAAGGGTTGGGCACCGGCTTAGCTTCCCACGCCTCAGTGAGCGGCGGCCAGTCGGCCCGACAGATCCCGGTGGATGCGTTCGCTCAGCTCGTTCAAGCCGATCACCGTCAAATGGACGTCGTGGCGTTCGTAGTGGGTCGCGATCGAGTCCAGCGCCGCGACGGCGGACGTGTCCCAAAGGTGCGCGCCCGAGAGATCGACAACCACCTCGGGCGGATCGTCCGCGAAGGAGAACGCCTCGATCAGTTCCTGCTCCGACGCGAAGAACACCTCGCCGGTCACCGCGTATCGCGCGGTCTGACCGTCCTCGTCCAGCGTCCGGCTGACGGTGACGAGCCGCGCGGCCCTCCGGGCGAAGACGGCCATCGAGGCCAGCACGCCGAGGGCGACGCCGATCGCGAGATTGCTGGTCGCCACCGTGCCCCCGACCGTCAGGAGCATCACCGCGGTCTCCCCTCGGGGCATCAGCCTCAAGGTCGCCGGTCGGATGCTGTGCCAGTCGAAGGTCGAGACGGCGACGAGGATCATCACCGCGACCAGGGCCGCCATCGGGATCACCGCGACCACCGACCCGAGGCCGACCACGAGGATCAGGAGGAACAAGCCGGCGCAGAAGGTCGAGATCCGGGTTCGGGCGCCGCTGACCTTCACGTTGATCATCGTCTGGCCGATCATCGCGCAACCGGCCATTCCGCCGAAGAAGCCCGTGATCACGTTGGCGATGCCCTGGCCGCGGGCTTCACGGTCCTTGTCCGAGCCGGTTTCCGTGATGTCGTCGACCAGCCGGGCGGTCATCAGCGACTCGAGCAGCCCGACCACCGAGAGCGTGAACGCATAAGGCGCGATGATCGTCAGGGTCTCGAGGGTGAAAGGCACCGAGGGAATGCCGAGCACGGGAATCGTGCTGGGCAGCTCTCCCTCGTCCCCGACGTTCGGAACGTCGATCCCCGCCGCCAGCACCAGGACGGTCAACGCCACGATCGCCACCAGCGGGGCCGGCACCGCCTTCGTCAACCGTGGAACCAGGACGATCGCGCCGAGGCCGAGGGCGACCAGAGCCCAGACGACGACCCCCTCCCCCAGCAGATGCGGCATCTGCGCGGCGAAGATCAGGATCGCGAGGGCATTGACGAACCCGGTCATGACCGACCGCGGCACGAACCGCATCAACCGGGCAGCGCCCAGAGCGCTCAACACGACTTGAAAGACACCCGCCAGTACGGTGGCCGCCAGCAGGAACTCCACTCCGTGCTGCTCCACGAGCGACGCGACCACCAGCGCCATGGCGCCTGTCGCCGCGGAGATCATCGCCGGCCTGCCTCCGGTGAACGCGATCGCGACCGCCATGGTGAACGACGCGTACAAGCCGATCTTCGGATCGACGCCCGCGATGATCGAAAAGGAGATCGCTTCTGGAATCAGGGCGAGGGCCACGACGAGGCCGGCCAGGAGCTCGACTCTCAGAACGGCGCGACCGGGCCATCCCGGCAGATTCAGACGATTCACGACTCTAACCTTACGTAAATGTAGGGTTGAGGTCGGTCTTCGAGATGCGGGCCGACAGGGCGAGGTTCGGCTCCGTCGATCGCCTCCGAACGGGACCGGCCTTCCGTACTCGGCGCTTGTCAGACTCCTGGCATCGAACGAACCGAGAGACAACGGCAGGAGATGCGGGCTGAGCGTGAGCGTCGCCGGGGCGAGGGTCGCTCTCGGCCGCCGGGCCGCCTGAACCGACTTCGGGACTCGAAGCGGGCCTTGGCGCTGGTCGCGGCGGCCGCCCTCGTCCTGATCTGGGTGCTCTCCGGGTTCATGGTGCGGGCGTTCAGCTCCGGGGACGTCCTCGCGGGCACGAGCATGACCGGGGTCGACCTCGGCGGGCAGTCCCGCGAACGCGCGAAGGACAGCATCGCCGAGATCCCGCCGCGGACCGCGGAGCTCTCCGGGGCCGGGAAGACCGTCACCGTGCGGGCACCGCAGGCGGGCCTGGTCGTTGACGTCGACGAAAGCGCCGAGCACGCCTACTCGGCCGGGCGAAGCGGCATCGGCGCGATCCTGGTCGGCCCGCTGACCCCGTTCCTGAACCGAGAGCTTGAGCCGACCTACGCGCCCACCAACTCGAAGCGGCTGAAGCGCACCGTGAACCGGCTGGCCGACGAGCTCGACCGCGCGCCCTTCGTCGGCGCGCTCTCGATCGACCCGGACACGCTCGAAGTCACGACCGAGAGGCCCGAGGCCGGCGTCCGCGTCCGACGCGCCGCCACCAAGAGGCAGCTGCTCGACACGTTCAAGGCGGGACGCGATTCGATGGCGATACCCGTCCGTTCCCAGCCCGCCCCGGAGCCGGCGGAGGTTCGAGCCGTCGCCCGGGACGCGGAGCGCTACCTCCGCAAGCCGCTCGTCGTGCGCACCGCCGGCGGCCCCGCCGAGCTCAGCCCGGGACAGCTCGCGGGAGCGCTCGTGATCGAGTCGACGGGGGACGGCCCCCGGGCCGGCATCCGGCTCGGAGCCGACGCGGACAAGGTCCGGTCGCTCGTCGGGGAGATCGCCGACGGCCGCGACCGCCCGGCCCGGGACGCCGGGATCGACGCCCCTCCCCTCCCGCCGGTCACGTTGAGCGAGCAGGGAGACCTCACCTGGAAGCCGAAGCCCGACGCCGCCACGGTGAAGAAGGACAGCGCCGGTCGGCAGATCCAGGCGGACGAGGCCGTCCAGAACACGATCCGGGCGATCCGCAACGGCAGGCACCAGGTTCGCTACCCCACCGAGCGGATCAAGCCGAACGTGACCACGGCCGCGGTCAGGAACGCGACCTCCCTGCTCGGCACCTTCACCACCAACTACAGCTGCTGCGAGCCCCGGGTCACCAACATCCAGCGGATGGCGAAGACCGTCGACGGGACCGTGATCGGCCCCGGCCAGCAGTTCTCGCTCAACGGGATCACCGGCGAGCGGACCAAGGCCGACGGCTACAAGCCCGCCCCCACCATCGGTGAGGGCAACAAGCTGGTGGACTCGGTCGGCGGCGGCGTCTCCCAGTTCTCGACGACCACGTACAACGCCGCCTACTTCGCCGG
>JBEBTS010000082.1:0-9766 GCA_040393665.1 Conexibacter woesei | reverse complement strand
GACGGAGTGGCGGCACCGGCCGCGGGGACCGGGCCGAGGGTCAGCGCGACGAGCAGCGTCACCGCGGAAAGGCAGGCTGACGCCGCGAGCGCGGCGCGGAACGACAGAGCGGACCGGAAGGTCACGTGGTGGAACATCGAATCTCCTGACTCGCCTGCGGGGTTAGCTGACGGACTCGCTCGGGCCTTTGCCCTCGCTACCGGCGGATCACCGCCGGATTCGCCCCGCGCCACGGCCTCGGCCGCGGCAGTTGGGTCCCCCGCCCCGGGTCGTCGGATGGCCCGGGCTCGGCAATTGTTAGCGTTCTGTAAGGAACACATGACAGCGCATCAGGTTGCGCCCTGTGTGTGCGGTGCCGCACTCATCCGGATTCCGGGAAAATCCCTGCTCACCGCGCGATTCGACCGCAACCGCGATAATCGAGGCCGTGATCGAGCCGCCGACCATCGCCCTGGCCCAGATCAATCCGACCGTCGGCGACCTCGACGGCAACGCCGCGCTGATCGTCGACTGGACCGAGAAGGCGCGCACCGCCGGCGCCGAGCTGGTGGTCTTCCCCGAGCTCTCCCTGACCGGCTACCCGGCCGAGGACCTGTACCTGCGTTCCGACTTCATCCGGGCCAACGTCGCCCGACTCGAGGAGATCGCACGACGCGTGACCGGGATCACCGCGCTGGTCGGCTTCGCCGAGCCGGTGCCGGACCCGGTCGGCGAGGCGATCGCCGCCAACGCGGTCGCGGTCCTGGCCGACGGGCGGGTCCAGGGCGTCTACCGCAAGCGGCGGCTGCCCAACCACGGGGTGTTCGACGAGTACCGCACCTTCCGCAACGGCTCCTCGCCGCTGGTGCTCCCGGTCGCCGGGCTGAACCTCGGGGTGACGGTCTGCGAGGACTGCTGGGGACCGATCCCATCGTCGATGGGCGAGCTGGCGCCCGGCGCGGACCTGATCGCGAACCTCTCCGCCTCTCCCTACCACCGCGGCAAGGGCCGCGAGCGGGAGGAGATCTTCCGCCAGGTCGCGATCCGCAACTCGGCCCCGGTCGCGATGGTCAACGCGGTCGGCGGCCAGGACGAGCTGATCTTCGACGGCGCCTCCGCCCTGATCGACGCGAACGGCTCGGTGCTCGCCCGCGCCGGCCAGTTCACCGAGGACCTGGTCGTGTACACCGGGGACGGCTCTCCGGCGACCTGGATGGACGATCTGGACGAGCTCTACTTCGGCCTGGTCACCGGGCTCCGCGACTACGTCACCAAGAACGGCTTCGCCCATGTCGGGCTCGGCCTCTCCGGCGGCATCGACTCGGCCCTGGTGGCCGCCCTCGCGGTCGACGCGCTCGGGCCGGACCGGGTCACCTGCGTGGTGATGCCGTCCCGCCACTCGACCGACGCCACCCAGGAGGACGCCCGGGAGATGACCCGCCGGCTGGGCTGCGAGCTGATCGAGATCCCGATCGAGGCCCCGGTCTCCGCCTACGAGGACCTGCTCGGCGAGGACGCCACGGGCATCGCCGCCGAGAACCTCCAGGCGAGGACGCGCGGCAACCTGATGATGGCCCTCTCCAACAGCCGCGGCTGGCTGATCCTGACCACCGCCAACAAGAGCGAGACCTCGGTCGGGTACTCGACCCTGTACGGCGACATGGCCGGTGGGCTGGCGCCGATCCAGGACGTGCCGAAGACCGCGGTCTACGACCTCTGCCGCCATCGCAACGGGTCCAGCCCCGTGATCCCGGAGGGGATCATCACCCGGCCCCCGTCGGCCGAGCTGCGACCGGACCAGAAGGACTCCGACTCCCTCCCGGACTACGACCTGCTCGACCGGATCCTGCGGCTGTACGTCGAGGAGGACCTCGGCCCGGAGGAGATCGCCGCCAGCGGCGAGGATCCGGAGACGGTCGCGCGGATCATCTCGATGGTCGACCGGGCCGAGTACAAGCGGCGGCAGTCGCCGCCCGGGCTGAAGGTGACGACCAAGGGGTTCGGCCGGGATCGCCGCATGCCGATCACGAACCGGTATCGGCCCTGGCAGGACGGCTGAGCCGGCGACCGCCCGGTTCCGGGCGCGGCTTCGTCAGCGGACGGTCAGGGCTTGACCAGGGCCGAGAGGTCGGCCCCCTCGGGAGCCTCGCGCACCGCCATGGTCATCTGGCCGATGGCGCAGACGCGGCCCTCGAAGTCCTTGACCTCGGCCTTCCAGACCCAGGTCATCCGACCGCGGTGGATCGCCTTGGCCTCGACCTCGATGCCGCCGGTGGACACCGGCCGCAGCAGGTTGACGGAGATGCTCTGCCCCATCGCGATCCGGCCCTCCGGCACCACGGCCATCGCCGTGGCCCGCGAGCAGAGCGACTCGATCATCCCGGCCATGACCCCGCCGTGCATGATTCCCATCGGCTGGCGATGGTTGTCGGACAGCGGCAGCCGCAGACGGGCACCGTCGGGATCGTCGGAGATCCATTCCGTCCCCAGGTGGACGTCGTACGGGGATTCGGGAAGGGTCACCTCGGGCATCTGCCGCGGATCATAAACGCATAGTGTTCCGCCATGGGTTTGAGCGAGGAAAACCGGACGCTGCTGCAACTCGTGCTCGGACGGGGGAAGAGCTACGCCGACATCTCCGGGCTTCTGGGGATCCCCGAGCCGGACGTACGCGCCCGCGCGCAGGCGGCTCTGGCGGAGCTCGATCCGTCCCTGCCGGAGCCGGATGCGGCGGTCACCGACTACCTGCTGGGCCAGGCCGACGCGATCGCCAAGGCCGACGTCCAGCGGCGGATCGCCGACGACCCGCAGACCGCCGACGCGGTCGGCGCCTACTCCGACCAGCTGCGGCTGCTCGTGCCCGGCGCCGGGACCCCGACCGTGGCCCCGGTCGCGGCGACCTCCAGCTTCCCCTCCCTCGGCGGCAGCGTCCCGGCGGCCGAGCCGGCGACCCGGCCCGAGGCTGAGCCGAAGGCGCCCCGCGCCCCCCGGGCCCCGCTCACCGGCCCTCAGCGTCGCCTGATCGCGATCCTGCTGGGAGCGGCCCTGCTGGCCGGGATCCTCATCCTGATCCTGACCGGCGTGATCGGCGGCTCCGACGACGGCGACGAGCCCAGCGGCAGCCCCGCCCCGACCGTCGCCCGGCTCGACGCCGCGCCCGGACAGAATGGCAAGGGCACCGCCCAGTTCGGGTTCAGCGGAGCCAACCTGGCCACCAACCTTCAGATCACCGGCCTCGACCCGTCCCGGAAGGGCGAGAGCTACGCGGTCTGGCTCTACGGCTCGACCGGAGCCTTCCCGCTCTACAGCACCCGGGTAAACCGATCCGGCAGCTTCAGTGGCCAGCTGACGCTGGACGAGGCGATCATCTGCCTGATCGCCGCTGACGTCTTCCCCGAGATGCGGGTATCCCGTGCCAAGGACTCCGCCCTCAAGGAGCTGCAGCGCAAGGTCTCGCAGTCGGACAACCCCAAGATCCCGGACTACGTCGGCACCACGGTCCTCGAGGGCAAGATCTCGATGCCGCAGGAGGCCAAGGACCAGATCGTGCCGAACTGCAACGGCTCCACGGCCGCCGCGACCGGCACCACCGAGTAGCGGCCGGCCGGGACGCGACTCAGGGCAGGAGCTTGCCGGGATTCATGATCCCGGCGGGATCGAGCTGCTCCTTCACGGCCCGCAGGGCGGCCACGCCCAGCTCGCCGAGCTCGCCTTCGACCCAGGGAGCGTGATCGCGCCCGGTGGCGTGGTGATGCGAGGCGGTCCCCCCTCCAGACTGGATCGCCTCGAGCGCCGCGGACTTGACCCGCGGCCAGCTCTCGGCCCCACCGTCCCGGCCCTGGGAGGAGATCACCGTGAAGTAGAGCGAGGCCCCGTCCGGGTAGGCATGCGAGAGGTGGCACATGACGACGCCGTCCATCCCCTGCTCCTCCATGGCGGATCCCACCCGGCTCGATACCGCCCGGTAGAGCGACTGGTGGTCGCGCCACTGGGCGGCGGTCTCGAAGGTCTCGACCAGGACTCCCCGGTCCATCAGCAGCTCGCGCAGGTAAGGGCCGTGGAACCGGCCGCGGGCCCAGCCCCGCCCCCCGGACTGCCCCAGGTACAGGGCACCGCCGGCCTTCAGGGCCTTGACCGCGTCCGCCCGCTGCCGGCGGGCCTCGTCGGCGGTGCCCTCGTAGCTGAGGATCATCAGGGCGCCCCGCGCCCTTCCCCGGGCCTTCAGGTACCGCCTGAAGGCGGCGCCGGCCATGCCGGACGGCGCCGAGGAGGCGAACGACACCTCGGTCTCCATCTCGTCCGAGACGCGGATCACGGTCGGCAGCCGGCCCGCCTGGGCCAGGCTCCGCACGATCTCGTTGCCGGCCTCGAACGAGTCGGCGACCCAGGCCTCGCGGCGCTGGACCTCCGGCGCCGGGCGCACCCTGACGTCGACGTCGGGGATCACCCCGAAGGTTCCCTCAGACCCGACGACCAGCTCCAGCAGGGACGGCCCGATCGCGGTGTGAGGGGTCGCGGGCGAGTCGAGGCAGCCGGTCGGGGTGACCAGCCGGATCGAGCTGACCATCGAGTCGAACCGGCCGTAGCCGCTGGAGGACTGACCGGCGGACCGGGTCGCGGCGAACCCGCCGATGGTGGCGTACTCGAAAGATTGTGGGAAGTGACCCAGGGTGAGCCCGCGAGCGCCCAGCAGGGCCTCCGCCTCCGGCCCCCGCAGTCCCGCGCCGAGCCGGGCGGTCAGCGAGACCGGGTCGATCTCGATGCCGCGCAGGTTGACCAGGTCGAGCGATATGACCTGCTCGAACTCGCCGCGCAGCGGCGCGACCCCGCCGACGACGCTGGTGCCGCCCCCGAACGGGACGACCGCCACGCCGTTGCCGCCGCAGCTCTCGAGCAGCGGCAGCAGGGCCTCGGCCGAGGGCACGGTCACGACCGCGTCCGGAAGGTGGTCGAGGCTGCCGGAGCGGCGGGCGAGCAGGTCCAGGTAGCTCTGCCCGGTGGCGTGCCGGATCCGGTCCTCGGGCGAGGTGAACACGGAGCCGGTTCCCGCGGCTTCCAGCACCGCCCGCGGCAGCGGCCGGGGCTCGGGGACGTTGACCTGCTCGATCTCCGCGACCCGGTGCGGACCGGCCGCTGCGGACCCGTCGATGATGCCGTGCTCCCGCAGCAGCCCCTCGGCGGCGTCGCTCAGGACGGCCTCCTCGGTCGGGTCGCCCCATCCCCACCATCGCGTGTCGCGACGCGGGTCCAGGCTCACGGCGCGACGCTCCCGGAGCTCTCCCCGTCCTCCTCGGATCGGGGCGCGGGCTCGCCGGCGGCCGCGCGGGAGAGGCCGTCCAGCGCGGCTTCCAGCAGCTCGCGCTGGCCCTTCTTCATCGCGAACCCGGCCAGCTTGGCGGTGCCTCGCAGCGCGTGGACGGCGGTCAGGGAGACACGCGCGCCGTCCCCGTCCGGCTCGATCCCGATCCGGACCGCCTGCCGGACCAGGTGCTTCTCGAAGGCCGTGCCCTCAAGCTCGTGCTCCCACTCGTACCGGGCGGGCCGGTTGGCGTCCGAGCAGCGGTAGTCCAGGCGCAGCATCCTCCCGGAGTCCGCGGCCAGCACGCAGGTCCATCGGGTCCGTTCGGTCCCGGGACGGCCGGAGACGTCCTCCACCCGGACGACGCGGGGCCACCACTCGGCGAGCCTCCTCGGGTCGGACACCACCCCGTACACGGCGTCGGGCGTCGCGGCAATCGGCCTCTTGCGGGTGACGGTCGGCAAGGCGCTGTCAGCTGTCCGCGAGACGGCGCAGGTCCCGCACCAGCAGGGCGTGCTTCAGCTCGCTGAGCACCGTCGCCATCCGTTCCAGGCTCTCGACCGCTTCCTTGCGGCGCTGCGGGTTGCGGGAGATCAACTTGGGGGCGAGCAGGGCCTCGATCAGCTGGACCTCGCGGTCGGCCGAGGTCTTGAACAGCCTCAGGTTGCGGGCCCCGACCCCGGAGCGGGCCAGCTCGTTCGCGGCCCGGACGATCTCGAGGTCGGTCTCGTCGTAGATGGGGGCGCCGCCCTCGGTGCGGGGCGCGACCAGCCCGAACTCGGCCAGCTCGCGCACGAACTCGGCCCGGGCACCGGTCTCCTCGATCACCTCCTCCAGCGAGAAGCGGGAGCTGGAGGTGCCGATCAGCTTGGCCCGGCGGGAGGCGTTGGTGCGAGAGCCGCCTTCGCTCAGCCCGCTCACGACCGGCCCGGAGGCCAGCTCCTGGCGGATCACCCTGAGCGGCAGGAACTCGTCGCGCTGCAGCCGCAGGATCGTCCGCAGCCGGTCCACGTCCGCCTGGCTGTAGAGCCGGTACCCGCCGGGGGTGCGTCGCGGGGTGACCAGCTTCTGATCCTCGAGGTAGCGGATCTTCGAGATCGAGACGTCGTCGAACTCCTTGCTGAGGAGCTTCGCGACCGCGCCGATCGTCAGCGCCTTGCGCGGCCGGCGCGGCAGCGGTGCGGACTCGGTGACGGCCTGGTCGTTCACTCGGTCACCGTTCGAGGAAGCTCAGCTTGTACTTGCCGACCTGGATCTCGTCGCCGTCCTCCAGGCGCTGGGACTCGATCCGCTTCCGGTTGACGTAGGTGCCGTTGAGCGATCCGAGGTCGTCGATGTAGACCCCGTCGTTGCGCTCGACCAGCAGCGCGTGGTTGCGGGACACGGTGACGTCGTCGAGGAAGACCCCGGCGTCGGGGCTGCGGCCGATCGCGGTCCGCTCGTCGTCCAGGGCGAACACCTCGCCGGCGCGGCCGCCGCCGCTCCGGATGACCAGCGCCGCCCCGGCACGCTCGACCTCGGCGTCGATGTCGACCGCCTCGATCTCACCGGTCTCGCCCACCTGGTAGGTACGCGTCGCGGGATCCTCGCCTCCCTCTCGGCCGCCGATGAAAGTCCCGCACTTCTGGCAGTAGTTTGCCGCTTCAGGGTTGATGAAGCCACATTCGGGACAGTGATTCGCCATGGCAGCCATTATAGGGCCCCACCCTAACCTTCAACTGCGGGTTTACCCTTGGGCCGAATCTGCCGCTCGGATCTGGTCCCGCCCGACCCGGGCGTACATCGCGGTGGCGATCGCGCCGAGCACGATCCCCACCCCGAGCAGCACGGTCGGCACCCAGCCACCGACGGCCAGAGCGAGGAAGAGGGCGCCCATCACGGGGAAGACCCCCAGCCGGCCGAACCAGTTGACCTCGATGTCGACCCCGTGGGACAGCCCCCACCGGGCCAGCAGGAGGGTCGCCAGCTCCCGGGCGGCCAGGAGCAGCAGCATCCAGCGCGGCAGCAGCTCGAAGTGCCAGCACACGACCACTCCGGCGAGGATCGTCAGGCGGTCGATCACCGGGTCCATCAGTGCGCCGAGCCGGCTGTACTGGCCGGTCACCCGGGCCAGCAGGCCGTCCAGGTAGTCCCCGGCGGAGACCAGGAAGAAGATCAGCGCCGCCAGCGGGTCGCGGCCGTCCCCGGAGTCGAAGGCCAGCACCAGGAAGGCGACGATGCCGACCAGGCGGACGTATCCGACCAGGTTCGGCAGCGTGAACGGGCGGAGCGGCTGCCCGGAGCGGGTCGGCGCGGGCTCGGCGCCGGAGCGGTCCAGGCCGAACAGCCGACGGACCCTCCCCCGCCCAAACGGCGCCGACCGCCCCATGCTCAGGCGAGCGTCGCCGAAAGGTCGGCGATCGCGGCCGCGGCGCCCTCGACCGGGATGTCGTGCTCGGTGCCGGTGCGGCGCTCGCTGCCCTCGAGCCGGCCCTCGGCCAGGCCGCGGCGGCCGGCCACCACGCGGAGGGGGCAGCCGATCAGCTCGGCGTCGGTCAGCTTCTGGCCGGCGCCGCCCTCACGGTCGTCGTAGACCACGTCGACCCCGGCCGCGAGCAGCTCCTCGTAGATCCGGTCGGTGACCTCCCGCTCCGGGTCCTCCGACTTCGAGAGGGCGACCAGGTGCACGTCCCACGGGGTGAGCGCGGCCGGCCAGGAGAGGCCCTTGTCGTCGGCGAACTGCTCGGCCGCCGCAGCGACGATCCGGGCCGGGCCGATGCCGTAGCTGCCCATCACGATCGGGTTCTCCTTGCCGTTCTCGTCGAGGAAGGTCGCCCCGAGCGGCTCGCTGTAGCGCGTGCCGAGCTTGAAGATGTTGGCCACCTCGATCGCGGGCTCGAGGGTGATCTCGTGGCCGTCGTCGGTGGTGTCGCCGGCCAGGACCGAGCGCACGTCGAGCTCCTCGAAGGAGAAGTCGCGGCCGGGCTCGACGCCGCGGAGGTGGAGGTCGGGCCGGTTGGCGCCGGCGATCAGGCCGCCGCCGGTGATCGCCTCGTCCTTGACGATCCGGACCTGCGCGCCGACCGGGCCGATGAACCCGGCCGGGCCGAGCTTGTCCTCGATCTCGTCGACCCGCGCCGGCCGGGACTGGACCCCGAGGGCGTTGGCCAGCTTGATCGGGTTGACCTGGTGGTCTCCCCGCACCAGCACGAGCACGAACTCGTCGTCGTCGGTGACCATGGGGACGGACTTGATCAGGGCGCCGGGATCGACCCCGAGCGCTCCGGCGACCGCGTCGATCGTCTTCATGCCCGGCGTCTCGACCTCTTCCGGCGCCGCCAGGGCCGGTGGGCGCTCGATCTCGCGGGGGCGGGCCGAGGCGACCTCGACGTTGGCGGCATAGCCGGGCGCCAGCGCGATCGTGTCCTCCCCGGCCTCGCACGGGGCCATGTACTCGTGCGCCCCCGATCCGCCCATCATCCCGACGTCGGACTCGACCCGGTACCAGCGCAGGCCGGTGCGGTCGAAGATCCGGTCGTAGGCGCCGGTGCAGCGGTCGTAGGTCTCGGCCAGGCCGTCGAAGTCGCGATCGAAGCTGTAGGCGTCCTTCATCACGAACTCGCGGGTGCGGAGCACCCCGGCGCGCGGGCGCGGCTCGTCGCGTTCCTTGGTCTGGAACTGGTAGACGAGCTGAGGCAGGTCGCGGTAGGAGCGGATCTCGTTGGCCATGTGGCCGGTGATGCACTCCTCGTGGGTCATCGCCAGGACCATCGGTGAGCCCTTCCGGTCCTCCAGCTTGAACAGCTCGTCGATGCCGTAGCGACCGGTCTTCTCCCAGGGCTCGGCCGGCTGCATGATCGGCATCGAGAGCTCTTGGGCGCCGATCCGGTCCATCTCCTCGCGGATGATCGCCTCGACCTTGCGGTGTGAGCGCAGCCCGGCCGGCAGCCAGGTCCACAGCCCGGTGCCCATCTGACGCACCATCCCCGCCCGGACGAGCAGCTTGTGACTGATCGCCTCCGCGTCGGCCGGCGGGTTTTTCAGGGTCGGGATGAAAGTCCGGGATAGGCGAGTCATGAAGCCCGCAATCTATCTGCTCCCCGGGCCTCCTACCCGGGCGACCCGGGCTGCTCGCCTCGCGGAGCCGTGGCGGCTCGCCGCGTGAAGCCAGTGGGTGCGTGGACGGCCGGGCGGGGTGCCTCCCGGTCTCCGACCCCGGTAAGCCTCCGGCCTCGAGCTACCCACCCCGCCCGTGACGGTCGTGAATAGAGACCGGCAGGCGTTCCCCGGCGCAGCACCAGCAGACCCACCCACCCGATTCGCCGGGGCGATCACTCCAGCACAGCACGAGCGATCGCCCCAGCGACCAGAGGTTTCGGCTGTCGGTGGGTCAGTGGGTGCCGGGTTGCTGGAGCCGCACCGGCTGTCGGTGGGTCGGGTGGGTGCCCCGTGACCGGAGACTTACCGGGGGTCGGAGGGCACGGGGCACCCACCCGGCCCCAACCACCC
>JBEBTS010000081.1:0-9852 GCA_040393665.1 Conexibacter woesei | reverse complement strand
ACATCTGGGTCAGAACCTTCCCCTTGTCGGGGATCGCGGTCGGCATGATCACGTCATAGATCGAGATCCGGTCCGAGGCGACCAGCAGCAGATCGTCCTCGATCTCGTAGATCTCCCGTACCTTGCCGGAGGAATGAAGTTTCAGGTCTTCGATCGAGTAAGCCATCTTGCCCGCGATGGTATCTGTCCCGGCCGCCTGCCTGGAAAGTAGACTTGCCCGCCCCGATCGGGCGTGACCGCGGACCCGGGCGTCCCTGTGGTCGGCCGCCCGGGTCGGGAGCGGGTCAGACGGTCGTGACCCGGGAGGGCTCGGGCTCCTCGACCTCCGAGCCGGGACCCTCGTCGCCCATGATCGCGTGCCGGAACCCGGGCACCCCGAACTCGTAGGGGCCGCCGACGACCCGCGGGATCCGGTCGAAGTTGAAGATCGGCGGCGGCGAGGAGACCTGCCACTCGATCGAGTGCGCCCGCCACGGGTTGTCGCCGGCCTTCGGGCCGAACCGCCAGCTGACGATCATGTTGTAGACGAAGATCAGCTGGGCGGCGCCGAGCATGAAGGCGGAGATCGAGATCATCAGGTTCCAGTTGCCGTACTGGGCGGCGTAGTCCGCGACCCGCCGCGGCATGCCGTCCATCCCGATCCAGTGCATCGGTACGAAGGTCATCCAGGTCCCGATCAGCGTCAGCCAGAAGTGCCAGTGGCCGAGCCGCTCGTTGTACATGCGGCCGGTGATCTTCGGGAACCAGTGGTACAGCCCGGCGAAGATCGTGAAGACCGAGCCGGCGAACAGAACGAAGTGGATGTGGGCGACGATGAAGTAGGTGTCGGTGACGTGGATGTCGATCGGCACCAGCGCGATCATCACGCCGCTGATCCCGCCGATGATGAAGCTGACCACGAACCCGAGCGCGAACATCATCGCCGTCCGGTTGGCGTGGATCTTGCCCCAGAACAGGGTCGCCGTCCAGGAGAAGATCTTGATCCCGGTCGGCACCGCGATCAGGGTCGAGGTGATCATCATCGGCACCCGCAACCAGCTGAACATGCCGGAGACGAGCATGTGGTGGGCCCAGACCGAGTAGCTGAGCACGACGATGCCGATCAGCGAGAGCGCCATCAGCCGGTAGCCGAAGACGGGCTTGCGGGAGTGGGTGGCGATCACCTCGCTGACGATCCCGAAGCCGGGCAGCATCATGATGTAGACGGCCGGGTGCGAGTAGAACCAGAAGATGTGCTGGTAGCTGATCACGTCGCCGCCCTGGACGAAGTCGAAGAAGTTCATGCCCATCGTCCTCGAGAGCAGGACCATCAGCTGGACCCCGGCGATGAACGGCGTGGCCCCGATGATCAGGAGCGAGGTCGCGAGGTTGGCCCAGGCCAGCAGCGGCATCCGCCACAGGCTCATGCCGGGAGCGCGCATCCCGATGATCGTGACCAGGAAGTTGACCGCGGCGAAGATCGAGGAGAAGCCGGCGAACTGCACGCCGATGTTGAAGAAGGACTGGCCCAGCGGGGCGCCGGTCGAGAGCGGCGCGTAGCCGGTCCACCCGGCGTCGAAGGAGCCGCCGGGCGCGAGGAAGGAGGCGAGGAAGATGATCCCGGCCATCGGCAGCATCCAGAAGCTGAGCGCGTTGAGCCGGGGGAAGGCCATGTCCGGCGCGCCGATCATCAGGGGCAGCACGTAGTTGGCGATGCCGGCGAAGGCGGGGATGATGAACATGAAGATCATCAGCGTCGCGTGGGTGGAGAAGAGGCCGTTGAAGGTGTTGGCGGCGACGATCTGCGCCCCGGGCTGCGCCAGCTCGGCCCGGATCAGCATCGCCAGCAGCCCGCCCAGCAGGAAGAAGACGAAGGTGGTGACGATGTACTGGATCCCGATCACCTTGTGATCGGTGTTGAAGCGGAAGTAGTCGCGCCACTCCCGGGCCCCGTGATCCGAGTGGTCCTCGGGGACGGTGGGCTTGCCCATCGCCCAGCGCAGCCAGTAGTCGAAGCTGCCCATGCCCCAGAGGAAGCCGAGGGGGGCGGTGATCAGCGGCACGACGACGTGCGGGTAACCGGTCTGCTCGGTCTGGAAGGCGTCCAGCCCCGAGGCGAGCCGCAGCAGGACGACCGCCGCGAACCCGATCGCCCCGCCGACGACGAACCCGATCGTCGCCCTCGCTACCGGGATCGGATGGCGGACGGCGGGCTCGGCGGCGGGAGTAGTCGTATCCATAGCTCCTGCTCACGGTAAGAGTGACAATCGAGTGTGTCTAATATCTGTTTATCGTCTAACTCATAGGTTTTGTCTATGGATGTTGAACTCCGACACCTGCGCTACTTCGTGGCCGTCGCCGAGGAGCTCCACTTCGGTCGGGCCGCCGAGCGGCTCCACATCGCGCAGCCGTCGCTGAGCCAGCAGATCCGGCGGCTGGAGTCGATGATCGGGGTGGAGTTGTTCGATCGCAGCGGCCGGTCGGTCGAGCTGACCCCGGCCGGCGAGGCCCTGAGGGTGCGGGTGCGGCGTACCTTCGACGACGTCGACGAGGCGGTGGCCGCCGCGCGCGACGCCGACCTCGGGATCATCGGCAGCTTCTCGGTCGGGTTCATCGAGACGGCGGCGATCGGGATCGTGCCCGGCGCGGTCCGGCGGTTCCGCGAGACCCATCCCCGGGTCGGGCTCACCCTGCGCGAGCTGCCGATCCGGGAGCAGACCGACGGGTTGATCACCGGGGCGCTGGACCTCGGCTTCGTGCGGGCCGAGCCCGGCCACGGCGACCTGGTGGTCGAGCGGGTGCTGGAGGAGAGCTTCGTCGTCGCGATCCCGGTCGGCCATCGGCTGGCCGGGCGGGGAAGGCTCTCGCCGGCGGAGGTGGTGGAGGAGTCCCTGATCGTGATCGAGCGGGAGGAGATCCCGGGCCTCTACGACGAGACGATGACGATCATCCGCGAGTACGGCAGCGCGGTCCACATCGCCCAGAAGGCGACCAGCGTCCTCGCCGTGCTCGGCCTGGTCGCCGCGGGCCTCGGCGTCGCCCTGCTCCCCTCCTCGGTCCGGGACCTGGGGATCGCCCGGGTCGAGTACGCCGACCTCGACCCCTCGCCCCGGACGGCGCTCCTCGCCGTCCGCCACCGCGGGGCCCGCTCCCCCCACATCGAGCCCTTCCTCGAGGCGATCAGGCAGGAACGGTCAGGGCCCTCGTCCTCACCCGGGACGGCAGCCTGACCGACCAGGACGGCATGACCGACAAGGACGGCATGACCGAGTCGCGCGGCCTGACCGAGCCGGACGGCCTGACCGTGTCGCCGGGGCGATCGCTCCAGCAGAGCGTGAGCGATCGCCCCCGCGATCCGGGTTGAAGCTCTGGGTCGGGTCTACCGCAGCGCCTCGAGGCGCTCGAAGACCTCGGGGAGGTGGGTCAGGTAGGCGTTGTAGTCGAAGATCTCGTCGAGATCGAGGTTCGGGGCTGACTTGCCGATCAGCTCGCGGAAGTGGGTGCCGGTGTCGAAGGCCTCGTGGGCAGCGGCCTGGACGACGCGGTAGGCCTCGTCGCGGGTCAGGCCGGACTCGACCAGGGCGGTCAGGGCCCGCTGGCTGAACAGGGCGCCGTGGGTCAGCTCCAGGTTCTTGGCGAGGCGGTCGGTGTGGACCACCAGGCCGGAGGCGACCTTGGTCGCCAGGTCCTGCATGTAGTCCAGGCCGATCGTCGCGTCCGGCAGGATCACCCGCTCGGCTCCCGAGTGCGAGATGTCGCGCTCGTGCCACAGGGCCACGTTCTCCAGGCCGGTCTGGGCGTAGCCGCGGAGCAGCCGGGCGAGGCCGGTCAGGCGCTCGGTCCGGATCGGGTTGCGCTTGTGCGGCATCGCCGACGACCCCTTCTGCTGGCCGGTGGCGAAAGGCTCCTCGGCCTCCCGCACCTCGGTCCGCTGCAGGTGACGCACCTCGGTCGCGAACCGCTCGATCCCGGCGCCGGCCAGGGCGATCGCGGAGAGGAACTCGGCGTGCCGGTCGCGCGGCACGACCTGGGTCGCGATCTCCTCACGCTCCAGGCCGAGCGACTCCATCACCCGACGCTCGATCGCCGGCGGGACCGAGGCGTAGGTGCCGACCGCGCCGGACAGCTTGCCCTTCGCGACCTGGGCCGCGGCCGCCTCCAGCCGCTTGACGTTGCGGTCGGCCTCGAAGGCGAATCCGGCCAGGCGCAGGCCGAAGGTGGTCGGCTCGGCGTGGATCCCGTGGGTGCGGCCGATGCACAGGGTGTCGCGGAACTCGAAGGCCCGCTCGATCAGCGCGTCGCGGTAGGCGGCGGCCCCTTCGACCAGGATCTTCCCGGCCCGGACCAGCTGGGTCGCCAGCGCCGTGTCGAGCACGTCCGAGGAGGTCAGTCCGTAGTGGATCCACCGGCCGGGCTCGCCGACCGACCCCGCCACCACGTCGACGAAGGCGGCGACGTCATGGTTGGTGATCTCCTCCCGGGCGTTGACCGCCTCGACCGTGAAGCCGGCCTTCTCACGGCAGGCGGCGGCGTCATCCGCGGGGACGACGCCTTCCGCCGCCCAGGCCTCTGTCGCGGCCAGCTCGACGGCGAGCCAGCCTTCCATCTTGGCCTGCGGGGTCCAGACAGCGCCCATCTCGGGACGGGTGTAACGCTCGATCATCGGTTCCTCTCGGAGGTTCTTCGGGTTCGGCCGGCGGCCGGGTCAGACGTTGAGGATGCGCGCGGCGAGGACGCCGGCGTTCTTGGCGCCGTCGATCGCCACGCAGGCGACCGGCACGCCCGGAGGCATCTGGACGGCGGACAGCAGCGCGTCCAGGCCGCCGAGCGACTTGCCGAGGATCGGCACGCCGATGACCGGGAGGTCGGTGTGGGCGGCGGCGACCCCGGGCAGGGCGGCCGACATGCCGGCCCCGGCGATGATCACCTTGAGGCCGCGCTCACGGGCGATGCTGCAGTACTCCACGACCAGCTCCGGATCGCGGTGGGCGGACATGACCCGCACCTCGTAGCGGATGCCGGCCTCCTCGAGGGCGGCGCCGGCGGGCTGCATCTTGGGCTTGTCGTTCTTCGAGCCCATGATGATTCCCACCTGGGGCTGGTCGACTTCGATCTCCTCGAAAAGCTCTTCTACTGTGGCCAAGGTCTGGGGCTCCTGCTGTTCGCTCATTTTTCCTGGGTCTCTCGGGCGTGTCGCACCGCCCGGTCGGCGATGTCACGACGCATCTGCCTGCCATCGAACTCGACGGCGTCAGCAGCATCGTAAGCGCGTTGGCGCGCGGTTGCGGGGTCGGGTCCCAGCCCGGTGAGGTTGAGGACCCTCCCGCCGGCGGTCACGATCTCCCCGTCGCGGGCCGCCGTGCCGGCGTGGATGACCTCGGCGGCGGTCGCGGCGCGGTCCAGCCCGGTGATCATGTCCCCCTTGGAGGAGGACTCCGGATAGCCGGCCGAGGCGAGGACCACGGTGACCGCCCAGTCCGGGCTGAACTCGACCGACGCCTCGGCGAGGCCGTCCTCCCGGCAGGCGAGGGTGAACAGCTCGACCAGGTCCGAGCGGAGGCGCGGCAGCACGGCCTGAGTCTCGGGATCGCCGAACCGGGTGTTGTACTCGAGGACCTTGGGGCCGTCGGCGGTCATCATCAGGCCGGCGTACAGGATCCCGTGGAAGGGGTGGCCGCGCCGCGCCATCAGGTCGACGATCGGCTGGTGGACCGTGGCGCTGAGGGAGGAGAGCTGCTCGGGGCTGACCGTGGCCACGGGCGAGTAGCTGCCCATGCCGCCGGTGTTGAGCCCGGTGTCGCCCTCGCCGATCCGCTTGTAGTCCTGAGCCGGCGCGAGCGGGATCGCCCGCACGCCGTCGCAGATCGCCAGCAGCGACAGCTCCTCGCCGTCGAGGAACTCCTCGAGCACGACCTCGGTCCGGCCGAAGCGCTGCTCGGTGAAGAAGATCTCGATCGCCTCCCGGGCCTCGGCCTCGGTCTGGCAGATCAGGACGCCCTTGCCGGCGGCGAGCCCGTCGGCCTTGAGCACCAGGGGAAAGCCGGACGCGGCGATCTCGGCGAGCGCCTGGTCGCGGTCGCGCAGGACCGCGTACCCGGCGGTCGGGACGCCGGCGTCCTTCATCGCCTCCTTGGCGTAGGTCTTGGACCCTTCGAGGCGGGCGGCCTCGCCGGAAGGGCCGAACGCGGCGATCCCGGCTGCGGCCAGTCCGTCGACGACCCCGGCGACCAGCGGCGCCTCGGGGCCGACCGCGACCAGGTCGATCTCGTGCTCCCGGGCGGCGGCGACCACCGCCGGCACGTCGGTGGGATCCAGCTCGGGGAGGCAGGTCGCGTCGGCGGCGATCCCGGGGTTGCCGGGCGCGCAGAAGAGCCGTGGCGCCTGCGGGGAGCGGGCGAGCGCCTTGACGATCGCGTGCTCGCGCCCGCCGCCGCCGAGGACGAGGATCCGGGGGCCGGGCGCGGCCTCAGCCGCGCCCGGTGCTCCGTCAGGTGAACCGCTCAAAGAACTTCGGCGAGGCGCTCGGCGGAGAGCGCCGTCAGGGTCTGGCTGGTCATGGTGCCGCGGGAGCCCATCTCGATCGAGACCCGGGCCATGTGCTCCTCGGAGGGAGCGTCGATCACGGTGACGAAGTCGTACTGACCGAGCGTCGTGTACTGGGCGACGACCTTGGCTCCCAGCGCCTCGACCTCGCGGTTCACCTCGGCCACCCGGCCCGGGTTGTTCTTCAGGGTCTTCACGCCTTCGGCGGTCAGGTTGGTCAGCATCACGAAAGTGGGCATCGAGTTTCCTCTCCGTTGATCTATGACATCGAATCCGCCGTGAAACACCCGGCTTGGATCCAGCATAAGGAAATGCGCGGTCCTTCCCGGTCCGGATTCGCGCGGACCGGGCGCGGCGGCCGGGTCAGGGGCGGCGCGGCGGGTTCACCGGGGCGCGGCAGGAGGCTCCGGCGCAGCCCGCGAGGCGGTCGGCGTGGCCCCGACCCCAGGCGATCACGCCGGCCATGTCGGCGAGAGGAGCGAGGTTCCGCTCCTCGCCGGGGTCCCGTTCCAGGTCGTAGAGCTCCTCGTCGCCGTAGCCGTACCGGACGTACTTCCACCGGCCCGCGACCAGGCCCGTGTACTCGAGCACCAGGGCTTGGTTGGGCTTCTGGCCGCCGTTGCCGTCGAGGAACGGCTCCGGCTGCGAGGGCGAGCGCCCGTTGAAGCCCTCGAGCAGCACCGGGACCCGGCTGATCCGCCGCGGACGGCGCAGATCGCCCAGGAGCGACCGGCCGTCCGTGTCGCGGCCGGCCCGGACCCGGGTCATCGCCATGACCGTCTGGGCGAGGTCGAGGTTCGATCCCGACGAGGCGCTCCGCCGGCCG
The DNA here is from genome assembly GCA_040393665.1 of Conexibacter woesei. Taxonomy (GTDB): domain Bacteria; phylum Actinomycetota; class Thermoleophilia; order Solirubrobacterales; family 70-9; genus 67-14. The sequence goes on along the minus strand of JBEBTS010000081.1, from coordinate 2,504 downwards.
TGGGGGATGCCCGGCCCCCTTGCCAGGAAGGGCTGCCGGGTCGCCGGCTCGTGCGGCAGGTACTTGCCGTAGGCGATCCGGTGCTCGCCGTGGAACATGCCGTTGTCGGAGACGAAGAGGACGTAGGTGTTGCGCATCAGGCCGAGTCGGCGCAGCTTGGCGAGGATCCGGCCGACACCCTCGTCGACGGCGTGGAGGCCCACCACCTCGGCGGCGTGCCGCGCCCGGATCTCCGCCTTCATCGCCCCGGTCAGCGGGGCCTGTCGCCGGATGTACCAGGGAGGGGCGCCGGTGAGGGGACGGTTCGTCAGCCGGGGGAGCGGCTTGACCCTCCGGACCAGAGACCTGAACCGGGCCGGGGGCGTCGGTCCCGGCTTGAGCCGGCCGTCGTCGTGCGGGGCGTTGTAGTCCAGCTGCATGTAGAACGGGCGACGGTCGGCCGCGGCCTGCCCGATCTCCTTCAGGGCGAACCCGGTGTAGACGTCGGTCGAGTGCCGGCAGGCCCGCGGCAGGGTGTAGAAGACGGGCCGGCAGCCGGGTCGGTCCTGTCGCCCCCAGCTGCTGATCGGCTCCGTCACCCTGCCGTCGACGTTGAGCGAGATCCCGTAGTAGCCGGACCCGCTGTCTCCGGTCGGGGTTACCCACCGCTCCCAGCCCGGAGGCACCTCGTTCTTCGGGTCGAGCCCGTAGCCGTTCATGTACTTGCCGATGTGGGCGGTGCGGTAGCCGCCGCGCTGGAGCCACACTGGCAGGTTCTCCCCGTAGGACTCGCCGCCCCGCCACACGGGGTACCCGTAAGGGGCGGCGTTGATCCGCATGCCGTGGTTGTGGGTGGCCCGGCCGCTCAGCAGCGAGGCGCGGGAGGGGCCGCAGAGCGGATGGCTGGAGTAGTAGCGGCTCAGCTCGACCCCGTTCCGCGCCACTTGGGAGAGCAGGTTCGGCATCGCCGGGACCCAGTGGCCGCCCGACCGGATCTTCGCTCGCAGCTGGGACCGGGCCATGTCGTCCGTCTGGATCAGGATCACGTTCGGGGCGGGCCTCGCCGCGGCGACCGAGGGGAGCGCGGCGACGAGCAGCGCCCCGATCCCACCCAGGATCGCGAGCAGGGCCCGCAGCACCGCGTCTCGCGGCCGACCGTCCTCCCGGATGTGTGGCGAACCCCAAACGTCCATGTCGTCCCGCCGTCGCCTGACCGCCGCGCTGTCGCCGCCCACCCGAGCGGGCGGCCTGCGGGCTCCCTGGTCAAACCGGCCGGTCCCGCAAGCTAGCACGGGCGCCGAGCCTTCCCGGCCCCGACCGGGAAGGGATCCGGTCAAAGGCCTAGCCGGCCACCCTCACCATGTGCGATGCACCGTCGGCGGTGCATCGGGGCTGGGGGTTGGTCAGAGTCCGAAGCCCGCGTGGATGTGATCGCGGTGATCGCCGAGGGCGAAGGCGGGGCCGGCGCCGTCGAGGTCCCAGCCGTAGATCAGCTCGGTCGGGCGGATGCCGTCCGGCAGCGAGGCGAGCAGCAGACCGACCTCGGTGCAGGGGCTGCCCGGGGACTGATCGGTGCAGGAGACGCCGTTGACCGCGGCGATGTCCAGCGCCCGGCCGGCGTAGTGGTTGGAGACGTTGCCGCTGGCGGTCATCATCGAGTGGTCGGAGCGCAGCGACGAGATCAGCAGGCTGTACTTCTGGGTCAGCATCGCCAGCAGGTTGATCACCCGACGGTCGATCACGCCGTTCTGGATGTCCTGGGCGGCGGCCGAGTTGAGGATCTGGAGGTTGTCCCAGTTGATCTCGGTCGCGTTGGTGGTCGGGCTCGGGTAGGCGATCTTCCAGTCGGCCTTCGAGGTCTTGCACTCGCCGGCGATCTTGCCCGCGTCGCGGATCGCCGCCTCGACGTACCAGGCGGCGTGGTTGTGCTGGAACAGGCCGGCCTCCAGGGTCGGCTTCGACCACAGCATGCGGGCGAAGGTGGCGATCCCGTCCCAGGGCTCGTCCTTGCGGACCAGGCCGTCACCGTCGCCGTCGACCCCGTACCGCTTCCACTCCTGGGCGGAGAGGCCCATCGGGCCGTGCTGGGCGAGCTGCTTCGCGGTCATCCCGCGGCCGTAATCGGACTCCAGCCGGGCGACGGCGGCGAGCACCCAGACGCCGCGACGGCCGAGCTCGTACCGGGAGGCGGCTTCCTCGAACCCGCGCATGTAGTAGTTCGGGATCTCCAGCGCACGGTTCTCGTCGGCCTGGCAGACGAAGGTCTTGAGCTCCGCCTCGACCTCGGCGGTGTCCTCCAGCGCGCCGTAGCAAGCGGCGTGCTCCTGGACGTCCTTGACGTACCAGTCGGCGTGGTTGTAGGCCCAGATCGCCGCGTACCAGTCGGTCGGGGCGCCGGCCGCGCTCAGGTAGTTGGCGGCCGAGTGGATCGCGTCGCGCGGGTTGTACGGATCGGCCTTGCCGTCCCCGTCGCCGTCGGTCCCGTACATGTCCCAGGTGGCGGGCATGAACTGCATCCAGCCGAC
>JBEBTS010000080.1:0-9896 GCA_040393665.1 Conexibacter woesei | reverse complement strand
ATGATCGTCGGGGCGTAGTAGATGACCGTGTTGATGCCGGTGATCTGCTGCAGGATGGCCAGGCCGAGCCCCACCACCAGGGCCATCTTCACCGCCGGCCGGAGCAGGTCGCGCCAGGTGCCGGTGTCGCCGCCCATGCTCGACTTGATCTCCTGGACCTCGAGCAGGATCGCCCCGTCGCCCTCCGGGCGGACCTGTTCGAGCGCGGCGATCGCCTCGGCCTCCCGGCCCTTCATCAGCAGCCAACGGGGGCTGGAGGGAAGCCGCATCACCCCGAGCAGCAGGGCGAGCGCCGGGATCGCGCCGAGCCCGAGCATCCAGCGCCAGCCGCCGGCAACGTCGGCGAAGGCGAGGCCGACCAGGTAGGCGACGAGGATCCCGATCGTGACCGCGAGCTGGAAGAAGGTGACGAGCCGGCCTCGCATCGCCGCGGGCGCCACCTCGCTGATGTAGACCGGGGCGACCGCCGAGGCCACGCCGATGCCGACGCCGATCACGAACCGGGCCGCGCCCAGCTGCCAGAAGTGCTCGGCCGCCGCCGAGGCGATCGCCCCGAGGATGAAGATCACCGCCGACGCGAGGATCAACTTCCGCCGGCCGTGACGGTCCGCGCCGCGGCTGGCGAACCACGCCCCGAACACCGCTCCGATCGGGACCGCTCCGACCACCGCGCCGGACTGGAAGCTGGTCAGACCGAAGTCCGGGGTGATCGAGAGCAACGCCCCGGCGATGATCCCGGTGTCGTAGCCGAACAGGATTCCGGCCAGTCCGGCGGTGGCGGCCGTGACGATCACGTTCCGGCGCGCGATCGCGGCCTTGTCACTGCTCATGGGTGTCCTCCCGGACTCGACGTCGACTGACGTCATTATGTGGCGATGAACGGACGGCGAGAGGGGAGGCGCGGACGGCTGAGCCGGGTGGCGGCCAGAAGGGTCGCGCTGGCGGCCCAGGGCTTCGGCCGGCCCCGGCCCGTGCCCCGGGTCACGATGCGCCAGGTCACGGCCACGATCGACCGGATCGGCCTGATCCAGATCGACTCGGTGAACGTGCTGGCCCGCGCCCACCTGCTGCCGCTCTACTCCCGCCTGGGGCCGTACGAGCCGGCGCTGCTCGACCGGGCCGGCCGTGAGCATCCCCGGCGGCTGGTCGAGTACTGGGCCCACGAGGCGTCGCTGATCCCGCCGTCCACCCATCGGCTCCTGCGATGGCGGATGGAACGGGCCGATCGCGACGCCTGGCGGACGGTGCGGGCGGCCGCGGAGCAGCCGGAGCTGCTGGCCGACATCCTGGCGGAGGTCGAGCGGATCGGTCCGGCGACCGCCGGTCAGATCGGCGCCCGGATCGACCCGGACCACATCCCGGAGAAGAAGAACTGGGGATGGAACTGGCCGCCGGTGAAGAGCGCGCTCGAGTACCTCTTCTGGTCGGGCCAGATCACGGCAGCCGGCCGGACCGCCCAGTTCGAGCGGCTGTATGACCTGCCGGAGCGGGTGATCCCCGCCGCGGTCCACGCCGAGCCGGCGCCTTCCCGCGAGGAGGCGATCGCCGGCCTGATCGAGATCTCGGCCAAGGCGCACGGCGTCGGCACCGCCCGCTGCCTGCGCGACTACTTCCGCCTGCCCGCCCGGGAGGCCCGTCAGGCGATCGACGCCCTGGAGGCGGAGGGGAGGCTGCTGCCGGTCGAGGTCGAGGGCTTCTCCGCCCCGGCCTGGATCCACCCGGAGGCGAAGCGACCCCGTCGGATCGAGGGGAGGGCACTGCTGGCCCCGTTCGACCCGCTGGTCTTCGAGCGCCAGCGCCTGGAGGAGCTGTTCGGCTTCCACTACCGGATCGAGATCTACACGCCGAAGGAGAAGCGCCGCCACGGCTACTACGTGCTGCCCTTCCTCCTGAACGAGGAGATCGTGGCCCGGGTCGACCTCAAGTCCGACCGGGAGGGATCGACGCTCCGGGTCGTGGCCGCCTGGGTGGAGCCGGACGCACCCGCCGAGACGGCGACCGAGCTGGCGGCGGAGCTGGAGCTGATGGCCGGTTGGCTCGGCATGGACGCGATCACGGTCGCGCCGAAGGGCGATCTCGCCGCCGCACTGGCCTCGCGGATGCCTTGAGTCGAGCGGCGGAGGTCGGATATCCTGCTCCGGATGATGGCTTCCCGATGACCGACCGCCCGGCGACCCTGCGTTTCCCGGACCGGGATCCCGGCACCGGTCCGGGCCGCTACGCCCCCAGCCCGACCGGTCGGCTCCACCTCGGCAACCTCCGGACCGCGCTCGCCGCCTGGGCGGCGGCCCGTCGGCGCGGAGCCCCCTTCCTCCTCCGGATCGAGGATCTCGACTCCGGCCGGTCCCGGGAGCGGTGGGTCGAGGTCCAGCTGGAGGAGCTCCGCCGGATCGGCATCGAGTGGGACGGGGAGCCGGTCCGCCAGAGCGAGCGGTCCGACCTGTATGACGCGGCGATCGGGCGGCTGCGCGAGCTCGGCCTCGTCTACGAGTGCTTCTGCACCCGGGCCGAGATCCGCGAGGCCGCCTCCGCGCCCCACGGCGAGCTGCCGGAGGGGGCCTATCCCGGGACCTGTCGGGACCTGACCGGGGCCGAGCGGGAGGACCGCCGGGCGGCGGGCCGGCCGTGCTCGCTCAGGGTGCGGGCGGACGAGGCCCACGTCCTCTTCGAGGATCGGGTCTGCGGATGGGTCGAGACGACGGTGGACGACTTCGTGGTCCGGCGCAACGACGGTGACTTCGCCTACAACCTGGCGGTCACGGTCGACGACGCCGACCAGGAGGTGAGCGAGGTGGTGCGGGGCGCCGACCTGCTGGACACGACGGGCCGTCAGCTCTGGCTGTACGACCGGCTCGGCCTGGAGCCGCCGGCCCGGTTCGCCCACGTGCCGCTGATGCTCGGCGAGGACGGAGCCCGCCTGGCCAAGCGCCACGGCGCGATCACCCTGGAGGAGAGGATCGAGGCGGGCTCCACCGCCGACGAGGTGCGGCGGGAGCTGATCGACTCGATCGGGATCGAGCTGCCCGGACCCGAAGCTACCTGACCGGCGGAGGGTCGCCCTCCGCGGTGGCGGCGAGCACCGGGTCCCAGCCGCAGACGTCGCAGGCGTGGCTGAACGCCGCCCGGCCGAACCCGAGCGCCGCCGCGTGATGGTCGCCGGTCGCGATCGCGTCGCGGTCGTCGAGGACGAACTCGCCCAGGTCGTCGTCCCAGCCACCGGCCGCCGGGGAGAGATCGCCGCCGGCGAAGCCCTCCGGCGCCGGGTGGGCGTAGGCGTAGAAGGCGGGCTGCGGGTGGCGGGGGTCGCCGGGCCACCATCCGATCGCCACCTCCTGGGCATCCATCGCGTTGCGCATGATGAAGTCCTCCGAGGGCGGGTCGGCGGGGTGCCCGGAGAAGAAGTTCACGGCCAGGTCGAAGGAGCCCCACCATGCGTTGACCGGGGTCTCCCGGCCACGCCACGGCGCCCGGAGCTCCGCCAGGACCAGGGCGGCCCGGGTGGCGTCCTCGAAGTAGCTCTCGACTGCCTCCGGGTCGTAGGTCCGGTGCTCCTCGTCCTGATCGAGCGGGACGGTCCAGGTGACCTCCTGGGGCGTCGGGTCGATCTCGACCGGTCCGGCCAGCCGGGCGATCGCGCCGAGGACGTCTCCGGTCACCGCCGCGACCGGGCGGTCGGGGCCGAGCGGCAGCCGCTCCGTCCCGTTGCCGCTGTGCTCGACCACGGCTTCGTGCTCCCGCAGGTCGAGCGCGACCACGATCACCCCGCCGCCGGGCGCCGGCAGCGGCGGCGTCTCCCACCCACGGGCGGTCAGGCGCAGGGCGGCGTGCTGAAGCTGCGGCTCGGGCGGGGCCAGGGCCACGGCCAGCTTGCCCAGGATCTGGGTCTCGGCGTGGAGCGTGTCGCAACTGGCGGCCCAGGACTCATAGGACAGGGGAAGCCGTTGATCGGACATGTCCCCACCATAACCCCGACCGTCCGGCCGATCCCGGATTTGACTGTTCCGCGGAGTCCCGTGACAATGCCGCCATGAGCGCACCCCGCGATCCCGAGGAAGTCGAGGCCACCGGATCCACCACCGGCGGTGAGATCGCGGCGGACACCACGGTCGGCGCCGTCCACCTGACGGTGACCGATCTCGCCCGCTCGCTCGACTACTACCGGCGCGCGATCGGGCTCGTGGTGCTGGACGAGGCCGAAGGCCGCGCGACCCTCGGGGTCGCATCGCCGGACGGGTCGCGCGAGCTGCTCGTGCTCCACGAGAACCGCGACGCCACGCCGGGCCGCGGGTACAGCGGCCTCTACCACTTCGCCCTCCTCCTGCCGGAGCGGCACGACCTCGCCCGGTGGCTGGCCCACGCCGCCCGGGACCGGGTCCCCATGACCGGCCTCTCCGACCACTTCGTCAGCGAGGCGCTCTACCTCCAGGACCCCGACGACCACGGGATCGAGATCTACTGGGACCGTCCTCGGGAGGTCTGGGAGGGTCAGGTCGCCGGACGGATGACCACGGTCGCGCTCGACGTGGACAGCCTGATGGGGGAGCTGGACGACCCCGCGACCGAGCCGTTCGAGGGCATGCCGGCCGGGACCGTCATGGGCCACGTCCACCTGCGGGTCGCCCGGCTGCCGGAGACCGTCGCCTTCTACCGCGACGTGCTCGGGTTCGGCCTGATGGCCGAATACGGCGCCCAGGCCGCGTTCCTCAGCGCGGGCGGCTACCACCATCACATCGGGGCCAACACCTGGGAGAGCGCCGGGGTCGGTGCGGCGCCGGAGACGGCCGCCGCGCTGCGTCACCTGACCGTCCTCCTCCCGGACGAAGCCGCCCGTCAGGCGGTCCTGCAGCGCGTCGCCGCGGCGGGCGGATCCGTGGAGGAGACGCCGGACGGGCCGATCGTCCGGGATCCGAGCGGCAACGGAATCCTGCTCGGCGCGCCTTGAGCCCCGGGCGACGTGACCGGCCCCACCGGTGGTGGGCGCCGTCGCTGCTCTCCCTGCTCGGGCTGATCGCCTTCGGGGCTTCGTCCCCGGCCTCCGCCGCGACCACCTTCCACCTCGACTGCTCGCGGACCGGGGCCGGCGACGGGTCGGCGGAGGCGCCGTTCGACTCGGTCGCCGCCGTCGGTGCGGTGGAGCTCGGCCCCGGGGATCGCCTGCTGCTCAAGCGGGGCACGACCTGCGAGGGTGAGCTCGCCCTTCGCGGTCGCGGCTCCGAGGGGTCGCCGGCCGTGGTCGGTGCGTACGGCTCCGGTGAGGACCCCGAGGTCGTCGGGACCGGCCGGAACGCGGTGCTGATCGACGACGCGGCCCACCTGATCGTCGAGGACCTCGACGTCTCCAACCCGGGCGGGTCGGAGCCGCCGGAGGAGGCGACCACGATCCGGAACGGCGTCGCGATCACCGCCACCGGCCGTACGGTCACGAACCTGACCGTGCGGCGGCTGAACGTCCACGACGTCGCCGGCGACCTCAGCAAGTCCGGCGACGGCAGCGCCGGCATCCAGGTCAACGCGGCCGGGCCGCCCCCGATCCGGTTCGATCGCCTGCTGATCGAGGGCAACCGGATCACCCGGGTCTCCCGCAGCGGGATCTCGATCTCCGGCACGAACGACCCGGAGCTGCCGGCCGCCTCCGCACCCTGGCCGAACGCCTCCACCGGCGTCGTCGTTCGTGGCAACCGGATCGACCGGATCGCCGGCGACGGGATCGTCCCGCGGGGCACCCAGCGGGCGGTGGTGGAGGACAACGTCGTCAGCCGCGGCAACCTCGCCGGCCGGCCGCTGACCGATCCCCGCGGCCCGCTCTGCAACGCCGGCATCTGGGCGTTCCGGGCCAACAACACCTTGATCCAACGCAACGAGGTCTTCGGCATGGAGCACAACGGCTGCGACGGCACCGGGTTCGACATCGACTACCGGCAGGACGGGACGATCGTCCAGCACAACTACAGCCACGACAACGAGGGCGGCTTCGTGCTGCTCTGCACCGACGACGCCGATCGTCACGGCGACGTCCGCTTCAACCTCAGCGTCAACGACGCCACCACGATCAACCACGGCCCCTGCGCCATCGCGAGCGGCGTCATCGGCAACCTCTCCGGGATCCGGTTCTTCAACAACACCGTGGTCGCGCCGTCGCCCTCGACCTCGATCCAGCTCAACCCGTCCGACGAGATGTTCGCTCCGGGCGACTTCCAGTTCCGCAACAACCTGATCTACGCGACCGAGCCGCAGACGCGGCCGATGGCCTGCGGCGCCGACTGCTCGCACAACTCGTTCTTCAACCTGCCGCCGTCGGGCCGGGCGGCGATGACCGCCGACCCGCGGCTGGTCGATCCGTTGCGAGCCGGTGACGGCCGGCTGACGGTCGGCCCGTGGTTCCGGCTGCGGGCGGACTCCCCCGCCCACGGGGCCGGGATCGCCGTCGAGCACGGCGGCGAACGGGACTACTTCGACGACCCGATCGACCCCGGGCGGGCGCCGTCGATCGGGTTCGACCAGGCCCCGGCCGCGAAGCCGCCCCCCGGGAACCGGGCGTGCGTCAAGGCCCGCACGGCCCACCGCAAGGCGGCCCGCAGCCTGCGGTCGGCCAAGCAGCGACTGCGGCGGCTCAAGCGGAAGCGGGTCGTCCGCGCCAAGGTCCGGCGGGCGGCCGGGAAGGTCCGCCGGCTGACGCGGCAGAAGAAGAAGCGGCTCCGCGCCGTCCGTTCCGCCTGCCGCACCTGACCGTCTCCGGCGGTAACCCGGGCGCGGCTGACGGGTATCTCCGGCATGGGTGCGACCGGAGGGCACAGCCAGATCGAGATCGACGGCCGGGAGGGACATCCGGTCGACCGGATGATCCGGCTCGCACGGGAACGACCGCTGGTGGTGGCGGTCGCGGTCACCGGCTGGATCCTCTCCCTGTCGCTGTTCAACGCGTACTACGTGGCGGCGATGGAACCCGCCGGCGGTGCGGTCTGGTACTTGGCTTTCTCGCTCGGCTGGCTGCTGGCGGGCCTGGTCACCGGGCGGTTCTGGTCGCTCCTGCTGGCCTTCCTGCCGGTATTGGTCATGGCGACCCTCGGGACGACGCCGCTCTACGGCTCGTCGGACATGCCCCAGTGGGTCTACGCGATGTTCCCGGCGGTGATCGTGCTGGCTCCCGCCACCTTCCTCGGCGTGATCGCCCACAAGTGCATCGCCGACATCCGCGGCGCCTGACCGTTCCCCTCCGGGCGCGGGATAGCCTTCCCGCATGGGCAGCGGCAAGACCAGCGCCGGGCTGATCCTCTACCGGCGACGTGAGGGAAGGATCGAGGTGCTGATCGCCCACATGGGCGGCCCGCTCTGGGCGAAGCGGAAACGCGGCTGGTCGATCCCCAAGGGCGAGTACGACGAGGGCGAGGAGCCGCTGGCCTGCGCCCGCCGGGAGTTCGAGGAGGAGACCGGCTTCGCCCCGCCCGCCGGCGATCCGATCGACCTGGGCGAGATCGTGCAGAAGTCCGGCAAGCGGGTCCGCGCCTGGGCGATCGAGGGCGACCTCGACCCGGATCTCGCCCACAGCAACACCTTCCAGCTGGAGTGGCCGCCGCGGTCCGGCCGCTTCGTCGAGACCCCGGAGGTCGACCGGGTCGAGTGGTTCACGCCCGATGCCGCCGGCGAACGGGTGATCGAGGCCCAGGCCGAGCTGTTCGACCGGCTGGCGGGACTGCTCGACTGACCGGGAACCCGGCTACTGTCACACGGATGCAGAGCACAGTGAAAGAGGAAGCCGACGAGGGGGTGGAGACCGGCAGGAAGTGGGTCGTGATCGGCGGGCTGATGCTGGTCATGCTGCTCGCCTCCCTCGACCAGACGATCGTCTCCACCGCGCTGCCCACGATCGTCGGCGATCTCGGCGGGCTCGCGCACATCTCCTGGGTCGTCACCGCGTACCTGCTGGCGGTCACGATCGTCACCCCGCTCTACGGCAAGCTCGGCGACCTCTACGGCCGCAAGCGGGTGTTGCAGGCGGCCCTGATCATCTTCCTGGTCGGGTCGGTGCTCTGTGGCCAAGCCCAGAACATGACCGAGCTGATCCTCTTCCGCGGCCTGCAGGGGCTCGGCGGCGGTGGGCTCATGGTCGGTGCCCAGGCGGCAGTCGGCGACATCGTCTCGCCCCGGGAGCGCGGCCGCTACATGGGCCTGTTCGGAGCCGTGTTCGGGGTGTCCAGCGTCCTCGGGCCGCTGATCGGCGGCTTCTTCACCAGCCACATCGACTGGCGCTGGATCTTCTACGTGAACATCCCGCTCGGGGTGGTCGCCCTGGTGACGCTCGCCATCGCCCTCCCGTCCCGGGCGCAGAGCACCAAGCACGCGATCGACTACGCGGGCGCCGCCGCCCTGGCGGTGGCCCTCACCTCGCTGGTGCTGCTGACCACGCTCGGCGGGAACACGTACGCGTGGATGTCGGCCGAGATCTTTGCGCTCGGCGCCCTGGTCCTGATCGGCACCGCCGCCTTCGTCGCGATCGAGCGCCGAGCCGCCGAGCCGATCCTGCCGTTGGAGCTGTTCCGCAACCGCACCTTCGTCGTCGCGGGGGCGATCGGGCTCGTCGTCGGCTTCGCCCTGTTCGGATCGCTCACCTATCTCCCGCTCTTCCAGCAGGTGGTGCGGGGCCTCGACCCGACCGAGTCCGGGCTTCAGCTCCTGCCCCTGATGGGCGGCCTGCTGATCGCGTCGATCGGATCGGGTCAGATCATCAGCCGGATCGGGAAGTACCGGATCTTCCCGATCCTCGGCACCGGCATCGCCATGATCGGGCTGTACCTGCTCACCGGCCTCGAGCCCGGCACCTCGACCGTTGCTCTCGCCTTCCACATGGCGATCCTCGGCTTCGGGCTGGGTTTGGTGATGCAGGTCCTGGTCCTGGCGGTCCAGAACGCGGTGAGCTACAGCCAGCTCGGCGTCGCGACCTCCGGCGCGACCCTGTTCCGCTCGATCGGCGGCTCGGTGGGCACGGCGATCATGGGGGCGGTCTTCACCCACAACCTCTCGGCCCAGCTCGAGCAGGCGGCGCCCGGGGGCGAGGTCGCGAAGCTCGGCACCTCGGTCGACCCGTCCGTCCTGGCCAAGCTTCCGGAGGCGGCGCGGCTCGAGTACGTCGACGCCTTCTCGGGCGCGCTGACCCCGGTCTTCACGCTCGCGACGATCGTCGTCGGCGTCGCCTTCTTGCTCGCCTGGCTGCTGCCGGAGAAGCCGCTCCGGCAGACGGTCGAGACGGCCGGGCTCGGTGAGGCCTTCGCCGCGCCGCGCGACAGCACCTCGCTGACCGAGGCGGTCGGGGAGCTCTTCCACCTGCTCGACCGGGGACGCAGGTTGAGCCTGATCAAGGAGACGGTCGAGCGATCGGGCCTGGATCTCGGGCCTGGGCAGGGCTGGATGATGGTCCGGGTCAACCACGGCAAGACGATCGAGCCGAAGCTGCTCGCGGCCGAGTTCCCTCCCACCGAGGAGCGGTTCGGCGAGATCCGGCAGGACCTCGTCGACGACGGCCTGGTGGTCCTCGCGCCGACCGGCGAGGTCACCGTGACCCCGGAGGGACGCACCACCATCAACCGGCTCTTGGAAGCTCGCTTCGAGGTCCTGCGGGACCTGATCGACGCGGCGCCCGAGGACGTCGACCCGCCCCTGCGCGCCGCCCTCGAACGGGTCTCGATCGAGCTCGGCAACATCGAGGCCGACGAGTACGCCGCCGACCAGGTCGAGGCGACCGGCCAGCGGGCCTGACCGCCCGCGCCGGTCGTCAGCGGGTCGCGGAGCCTCCGGTCACCGGGCCCGTCGCAGCAGGCGGCTCGCTAGGTTGCCCCGAGGTCCAACGTCGACCGGGAGGGTTGCATGAGGGGGAACGAGCTGGGTGTCGTCTGCCTCATCCT
>JBEBTS010000079.1:0-9922 GCA_040393665.1 Conexibacter woesei | reverse complement strand
CCGCCCAGCAGGTCCGCAGCTACAAGCCGGACGACGTCCACTTCAAGGAGTGCGCCCGGCGCATCGGCGGCAAGAAGGGCTGGCTCCACATCGGCTGCAACTACGACACCGACGTGGCTCCCCTGCTGAAGATGAAGGTCCCGGTGATCTGGGTCAACCGTCACGGCGAGAAGCTGGCGGGACGCAAGCGGCCCTCGCTCGAGGTCAAGTCCTTCCGCGACGCCGTCAAGAAGCTCGGCGCCGGGGGCTGATCCCCGGGGCGTGGCTTCGCCTCGTCCACAGAGCCCCGACCTCTCAACGGTCAGTCGCGACTGGCTCGGCCGGACCGACCCGGCTGAACGCAAGCGCCACGGCCAGTACCTGACCCCGCGACCGATCGCGGACGCCCTGCTCGACCGGGTCGAGCTGACCCCCGGCCTGCGGGTCCTGGACCCCGGCGTCGGCACCGGCGAGCTGCTCCGGGCGGCCCTCGACCGGGAGCCCGGGATCGAGGCCGCCGGCTGGGACGTCGACTCGACCGCTCTCGCCGCCGCCGCCCGGCTCGTCCCCGAGGCCGACCTCCGGCTCCGCTCGGCCCTGGACCCGGCCGGCACGGACGGGCCCTCCCCGGATGGCCTGTCGGGCGGGTACGACCTGGTGGTCGGCAACCCGCCCTACTTCCAGATTCCCCCCGGGGGATTCGACCGGGACCGGTTCGCCGGGGTGATCTCCGGCCGGGCCAACGTGTTCGCCCTGTTCTTCCAGGTCGGCCTCGAGCTGCTGCGGCCCGGCGGCCGGCTCGCCTTCATCGTCCCTCCCTCGATGAACAGCGGCGCCTACTTCGAGGCGCTGCGGGAGCACATCATCGAGCGGGCGGAGATCCTGGATCTGACGATCCGTCCCGACACGACCCAGTTCGAGGGCGCGAACACCGCGGTCCAGCTGCTGGTGCTGGAGAAGAGGGATGGGATAGCCGCGGATGGCCGTCCCGGCCGTTTCGTCTTCTCCCGGGAGGCCCCGGAGGACCACTTCCGCCGAGTGCTGTTCACGCCCGACCCCGACCGTCTGGCGGCTGAGTTCGAGGGGCGCGCCACCCTCTGGGAGTCCGGCCTGACGGCGGTCACCGGCTCGGTCGTCTGGAACGAGCACCGCGATCGACTGCGGGCGAGGCCCGGTCGGGGGACGGTGCCCCTGGTGTGGTCGCGCAACCTCCGCGGCGGCGAGCTGCGGCTCGACGGGTCCGGCGGCGGGGACGGCAAGCCACAGCACTTCGCCGTCCGGGCGGAGCGGTCGCCGCGGCCCCTGAGCGGGCCGGCGATCCTGGTCAACCGGGTCGTCGGGGCGGTCGGCCGCGGCGAGCTCCGCACGGCGCTGGTCTCGGCGGAGACCGAGTTCCTGGCCGAGAATCACGTCAACGTGATCCGGGCGCGGAACGGGGTCGATCCGAGCGGGATCGACTGGCCCGGGATCGAACGCTCCCTCCGCCGGCCGGAAGTGGCCGATCGGGTCCGCCGGCTGACCGGCAACACCCAGGTCTCGGGTCGCGAGCTGACCCACCTGTTGCCGATCGACGCTTGACCGACCGGGAGGGACCCGGCGACGTCAGTCGCGCAGGTTCAGCGTGTAGAAGACGTCCGGCGCGTCGCCCCACTTGGCCGGGTTGTGGCTGGAGGCGAAGCCGAGCGACTCGTACAGCTTGACCGCGGTCGCGTTGTCGCGGTTGGCGTCGAGCTGGATCCGGGCGCATCCCCGGGCCCTGGCCCGAGCGACAGCGGCCTCGACCAGCTTCCGGCCGTAGCCTCCGCCGCGGGCGGACGCTTCGACGAAGACGTCCTCGAGCCAGGCGTCCTCGCTGCCGTTCCAGACCGAGAGGCGGAACCGCAGCTGGGCGTACCCGACCTCGGGCTCCCCGATCAGCAGGAACTCGGTCGAACGGTCCTTGATCAGGATGGAGGCGGTGGCCTCGATCTCGGCGTTGACCGGGGTGGCGGAGCCGAGGAAGTCACGGAAGCCGGCGATCAGGCGGGTGACCGGGGCCACGTCGGCCGGCCCGGCGATGCGCAGCGGTGTCTCAGGACCCATCCTCGCCCGTTCCTCCCTCGGCTTCGTGCGGCGTCGAGGTGCCGGCCAGGCGCTGGCTGCCGTCGTAGACCTTCTGCAGGCGCTTGCCGTTCGCCTCGACCAGGTAGATGTCCACCTGGTTGAACCCTGCCTTCAGCGCGTCCGGGGGCAGCAGGATCGAGTAGCCGGGGCCGTGCCCGGTGCCGTCCTTGAAGGTCCAGCCGACCGCCTGGATCTCACCGTCGACCGCGATCGCCAACGCCTCGTCCTCGCCGAACCGCTTGGTCAGGCCGCGCTGCAGCAGGCCGTGCAGGGTCGGGGCCGCCGGGTCGTAGTTCTTGACCAGGTTGCGTCGCTCCGGCAGCACCCGGAACCGGCCGAGCGTGTCGTTGACCCGCAGGTCGGAGACCTTCTCGCCGATCAGGTTCCGGTGGGGGCCGAACTGGTAGACCGGCTGCCAGCCCCGTCCGGTGCCGAACACCCGCTGGATCCGGTTGATCTGGTTCTGACGCTGACGGACCACCTCGCTCATCGGGGCCGAGGCCTCGCCGGAGGGCGAGTTGAGCACGGTCACGCGGTCCGCCGGGCAGGGCGTCGTCTCCCACGGGAAGTCGATCCCGAGGCCGTCGGCGATGATCGGCAGGACGTCGGTGGCGCAGGTGTGGCGGCGGTTGACCTCCGGCTCGGTCTGTCCCGGCTGCTTGATGAAGAGCGGCACCGGGGCGATCTCCCCGAGGTTGTCCTTCACCGCGGTCCGCCGCATCACGTGGGGGAGGAAGGCGCCGCCGTGGTCGGCGGTCACCACGACCATCGCCCGGTCCCAGATCCCGGTCTTCTTCAGCCGGGCGATGATCCGGGCCAGCAGGGTGTCGGTGTAGCCCACCTCGAGCAGGTGCCGCTGGAGCGCCACGTTGACCGCGCGCTCGCCGGCCTGCCAGGGGCCGTCGTTCGGCAGCAGGCCGGACCACTCCCCGGCGATGTTGGTGTAGCGCTGCCCGTCCGGGATGTGACGCCACGGGTAGTGCGGCTTCTCGATGTGGATCAGGTCGAGGGCGCGCTGCTCGTCGGGATCGAGCTGGTGGTTGAACTGGTTGACCCGGTCGAACTCGTCCGCGGTCGAGCGCAGGGCGAACTGCCGTCCGAGCCGGCGGGCGGCGCCCTGCCCGGTGCGTTGCGGGGTGGTGGCGCCTGAGGTGTCAGTTGGGCCGGTCGGGCCGGTCGCCCCGGTGACCCCGGTGGGGGTGGCCTCGGAGGCCGAGTCGTTGGTGAACCCGCTGAAGGTGTTGGCGACGTCGGGGAGGTTCTTCCGCATCGACTCGGGGAGCAGCAGGTGCCGGGACACGACGAAGAGGTCGTCGAACAGGCCGGAGAGGGTGCCGTGCGGGGCGTCGCCCTCGCCGGGGCAGAGCTCCTCGGAGCAGAGCCGGGTCGCCGCCTCCATCACCTGGAGGCGGTACGAGCCGCCCAGCAGGGTGAACAGGGTGTGGGGGTAGTCCGCCGCGATCGGCAGGTCCTCGTGACTGGGCTCCCGGCCGGAGAGCAGGGCGGGGACGGCGAGCGGCGTGTAGGCGGCGGCGCCGGTCGCGTTCTTGTACCAGGTGGACTCCCGGGCCAGCTCGGCGAAGGCCGGGTACCGACTGGCGTCGAGCCGGCGGTCGTGCGTCATCAGCGAGGACACCGGGAACTCGTCGAAGATCACCATCACGACCGGCGCCGGGTCGGTGACGGCGACGTCGACCGGGTCGGGCTGCTCCCGCGGCAGGACCAGGCGGGAGGTGCTGCTGAAGACGAAGAAGACGAGCAGGATCAGGACGGGCGCCACGGTGAGCACGTCCATGAACGCCCGGGGGAACCGCCAACGCGAGTAGGCGAACACGCCGGCGGCCGAGGCGATCAGGCAGATCACGATGAGGAGGCCGGCGGGCCAGTCGAGATAGTCCTTGAGCAGCTGGAGCAGGAAGCAGCCCCCGACCACGGTCATCAGGCCGAGATGGAGGCCCCACTGGACGTCCCGGCTGATCAGCCGGGCCAGCGCCTCCAGGCCGAGCCCGACCAGCGGCGGCACGAAGGCGAGGGCCAGCGCGTACACGACGATCTGCGCGGTGGTGTTGCCACGGGCGACGAAGAACTCCGGGTTGTCGCCGAGCAGCGAGAGCATCGGCTGGACGAAGGCCAGCGCCCAGAGGGCGGCCAGGTGCGCTCCGCCGAGCAGCAGCGACGGGCGGTTGGGACGATCACCGGTGTTCGGGGACGCGGTCACGAGTCGGACCTTATTTCCCCCCGCTCGACCACAGCTCGCTCAGCGAGCCGGAGTCGACCGAGTAGAGCGCGATGTCGTTGGGGCCGGGGGTCAGCACCGACTCCGGGATCAGGATCGAGTAGCGCGACTTGCCCAGCTCCTCGTAGCTCTCGCCGGCCGCGACGATCGTGCCGTCGACCGCGACCACCAGCGACCGCCCGGGCTCGACCCCGTCGAGCTGCCCGCGCTGTCGCAGCACCGGGTTGAGCTTGACCCCGGGCCGCCAGGTCGTCCCGAGCGACTTCCCGATCCCGGGCCGGGCCGACTCGCCGTCGGCGGCCGGGGCCGAGGGCAGGGAGGCGACCGGTCGGCCGATCAGGCCCTTGTCCGGGCCGAGCTTCAGCACCCCGGGCCAGCCGCTCTCGCCGCCGAACAGGGTCGCCAGCTCCTTCACGTAGGCGTTCCGCTGCGCGATGGCCTCGCCGAACGGGACCTCGACCACCGGGCCGGTGCCGTTGTCGATCACGATCCGCGACCGGTCGCACTCGCCGGCCTCCCAGTCGATCGGGGCGTCGAGCGCCCGGGCCATCGCCGGCACGATCTCGGTGGAGCAGGTGGGGCGGCTCACGGTCCGGCCGCGCTTCTGGCCCGGCTCCTTGATGAAGAGCGGGACCATGCCGATCCGGCCGACCGTGCTCTCCACGGCGTCGCGCCGCGGCAGGTCGTGCACGGTCGAGCCGCCGTGGTCGGCGGTGACCACGACCAGGGTCTCGTCCCAGCGCCCGGTGCGCTTCAGCATCCGGATCACCCGCCCGAGCAGGTTGTCGGCGAACCCGACCTCGAGCTGGTGCGCCTGGAGGCCACGCTCGGTCATGTACCGGTCGGCGAACCAGGAGTCCTCGTCGAAGAAGTTGCGGAAGTCCTCGCCGCCCTGCGCGTACTTGCGGCCGGACGGGTAGTGGGTCCACGGGATGTGGGGCTCCTCGACGTGGACGAAGTCGAAGGTGCGGTCCGCCTTCGGGTCGAAGGCGTCGAAGAACTTCTGCAGGTCGGCCTCGCCGTCCAGGGAGGACTCGCTCTTGTCGAGGCGGTCACGGACCCACTGGCGGGCCCGGCCCCGCTCGATCGACTCGACCGGCTGACCGCCGAAGCCCTCGAAGCTCTGGGACACGTCGGGCAGGCTCGGCCCCATCGAGGCCGGCAGCAGGAGGTGGGCCGAGACGTGGCGCAGGTCGTCGACGAGCGAGCCCAGGGCGGGCAGCATCCCCTCGCGGTCGTCCTCGCCGGACGGGCCGCAGACGTCCTCCGGGCAGAGCTGGGTGATCGGCTCGACCGCCCGCACCCGGTAGGAGCCGCCGAGCAGGGTGAAGATCGAGTCGGGGTGGTCGGCCGCGGTCGGGAGGCCGTGCCGGTCGGCCGGCGTGCCGGTCAGGATCGACGGCACCGCGATCGCCGTGTAGGACGCGTTCGAGGCGGCGTTCCGGTACCAGGTGCCGGTCTTCCCGAGCTCGCCGAAGTTGGGGAAGCGCCGGTCGTTGATCTCCCCGGCGGGCGTCATCAGCGAGCCGGCGGGGAACTCGTCGAACACGACCATGACCACCGGGGCCGGGTTGCCGATCTCGACCTGCTTCGCCTTCACGTCCGTGGAGGCGAAGGTGAGCTCGGACGCCTGGCTGAAGAACAGGAAGACGACCAGGACCACCGGCGGGGCGATCACCAGGATGTCGGTCAGGGACCGCATGAACCGCCGGCTCGCGTAGGCCCAGGTCAGGCCGGCGCCGAGCGCGATCGCCAGCAGGATCATCGGCAGGCTCGGGCCGTCCCAGAACTGCTTGAGGAACTGCATCGCGATCGCGGCGAAGAGGATCCCGGCGAACCCGAGGTGCAGGACCTGCCGGGCCGGTCGGCTGACCAGGTCGACCAGCGCCTCGATCGCGGTCGCCACCACGGGCGGCAATAGGGTGAGCAGGACGGCGAAGACGACGATCTGCCAGCCGGTGTTGTCCCGGGCGACGAAGAAGTCCGGATTGCTGCCCAGCAGGTTGAGCAGCGGCTGCACCAGGGCGATCGCCCAGAGGGCGGCAAGATGCAGCCCACCGCCGAAGACGGATGGCGGACCGATCGCAGGGTGAGAATCCGTCTGGGCAGGCACGAGACGCCGGATTCTATGTCGCGAAGCGGTATCCACGCTCCTTCGACCGCTCCCGGAGAAGGAGAAAGAAGACGGTCGGGAAAAGAGATGGACGGGTCAGACCGCACCGGACACGGTAGTCCGTGGTTTATTCCCTAACCATCCACACACACAAACCTCTAAATACCATTGCCCGCGCAGCCCTGCTGCTGATCGCGCTGCTGCCCGCAGCGCTGCTCCTCCGCCTGGAGTCGGCGGCGGCAGCCAGCAGACCGAACATCGTCGTGATCCAGACCGACGACCAGTCGGTCAATACGTTGAGAGCGAAGTTCCGCGGCCTCGACAACCGGATCTACCGGACGATGCCGAACACGCTCGATCAGATCGCGAGGCAGGGCACCGAGTTCACCCGCTACTACGCGAGCCACCCCGTCTGCTCGCCCTCGCGGGCCTCGCTGCTCACCGGTCAGTACGCCCACACCAGCGGCCTCACCAAGAACTCCGGCCCGAACGGCGGCTGGGAAGGCTGGAAGAACCTGCCGCTCTTCCACCAGAACATGGCGGTCGACCTCAACCGCAACGGGTACCGCACGATCCACGTCGGGAAGTTCACCAACAACTACCAGAGCGGCCCGGACCAGGTGGAGACGACCGTCCCGCCCGGCTGGGACCGGTGGATCACCACCTCGTACGGCGGCCAGCTCTATTACTACGGCTACAGCATGAACGTCGACGGCACCGCCACCGGCCCGTTCGGCTCCCGCGGCTACGACCTCTTCGGCGGGCAGACCGACCCGACCGGCTGCACGGCCGCGCTGCTCGTCCAGACGAGCCCGAGCGCGAGCTGCGCCTACAACAGCGACGTCTACAGCCGCAACGCCGTCGCCGAGATCGAGGCTTCCGGCGACCAGCCCTTCTACCTGCAGCTCGACTACAACACGCCGCACGGCGATCATCGCTCGCCGGCCGGCCCGGAGCCCGCCACCCGGCACTACGACACCGCCTTCAAGAACCGAATGCCGGAGATGAAGGGCTTCAACGAGGCCGACATGAGGGACAAGCCGGCCTGGCTGAGGAAGATCGCGAAGCGGATGAAGCAGGGTGAGATCGACCGGATCCACTACCGCTGGGCCAAGGAGCTCGAGGCGCTGCGGTCGGTCGACGACGGGGTCGGGGCGGTCATCTCGACCCTCCGGCGGACCGGCAAGCTGCAGAACACCTACGTGATCTTCATCTCCGACCACGGCTTCTTCCATGGCGAGCATCGCCTGTCCGCGGCGAAGTTCCTGCCGTACGAGGCCTCCGCGCGGGCGCCGATGATGATCCGCGGCCCCGGGATCCGCAAGGGCGGCCGCTCCGGAGAGGTCGTGGCCAACATCGACCTCGCACCGACCATCCTCGGGCTGGCCGGGGTCCGTTCCTCGGTCCCGATGGACGGACGGAGCCTCAAGCCGTTCTGGCAGCGCCCGAACCGCCGCACGATGCGTCCGCTGGTGCTGGAGTCCTTCATCGGCCCCGGCGATCTAACCAGCGAGGAGCGGCCGGAGCCGGGCACGGCCAACGCCTCGATCGTCGCTCCCGCCCACAACTTCACCGGGCTGCGGGTCGGCGACTACAAGTACATCGAGTACCAGTCCGGGGACCGCGAGCTGTACGACCTGACGGCCGACCCGTGGGAGCTGGACAACCGGGTCCGCAGCCCCCGCTACCGGCGGGTGGTGCGACGGTTGAAGGCGACCCTGAAGACCCGCAAGAACTGCCAGGCGAGCGCCTGCCGGAAGCCGATCGCCCGGCTTCCGAAGGTCAGGTAGCGAGCGGACGGGACGACCGTCCACCGCCACATCGGCGGGGTGTCAGGAGGGCATCACTTTGCGCATGAGACAGAACATAGGAGCGGCACTCGGCTGCATCGCCGCGGCGGCGGTGGCCCTGTTCCTCTACCCGACGCTGCCGGCCAAGGCCGCCCGGCCCAACTTCGTCGTGATCCAGACCGACGACCAGCCGCTGGAGCAGTTCGACCGCAGCTGGATCGACCTCAACGGGCACCGGCGGCCGATCATGCCGCACACGACCAAGTTGGTCCGTGACAAGGGGGTCGACTTCCGCCGGTTCATGACCCCGTTCCCGCTCTGCGCCCCGTCGCGGGCCTCGTTGCTCAGCGGCCAGTACGCGCAGAACCACGGGGTGGTGCGGCTCGGCGGTCCCCGCGGCGGATGGGACGGCTACCGGTCGAACCGGATCCACGGCGAGAACCTCGGCGTGTGGCTGCAGCGCGCCGGGTACCGGACCATGCACTTCGGCAAGTTCATCAACTACTACGGCGGCGCCGACGAGCCGGCCGAGACCGAGGTGCCGCCGGGCTGGGACCAGTGGGTGTCGGACGCGACCGACAACTCGACCCGGGAGTTCTACGGCTATCGCCAGAACGTGAACGGGGCGGTCACCCCGAGGCTCGGCTACCCCTGGTACGACCAGATCGGCGGCAAGGACCCGCTGGGCTGCCCGGGCCTCGGCCTGAGCCGCTGCAACTATCACTCGGACTCGATGTCGATCCAGGCGGCCGAGCAGATCCGCCAGAGCGGCGACCGGCCGTTCTACCTCCAGGTCGACTACCACACCCCCCACGGCGACTCGCGCCCACCGGCCGGGCCGGAGCCCGCCGTGCGGCACTACGACACGGCGCTCAAGACCCCGGGCCCGACCCCGCCCGGGTACAACGAGGCGGACGTCTCCGACAAGCCGTGGTTCCTGCGCGACACGACCCGGCTGACCGCGACCGAGGTGACCCAGCTGACCACGGAGCACCGCAAGTCGATCGAGGCGCTGCGGTCGGTCGACGACGGCGTCAAGCGGATCATCGACACGCTGCGGAGCGCCGGCAAGCTGAAGGACACCTACGTCATCTTCACCTCGGACAACGGCTTCTTCCTCGGGCAGCACCGGTTCCACCGCGGCAAGCTGCTCCCGTACGAGCCGGCGCTGCGGGTGCCGATGGTGATCCGGGGCCCGGGGATCAAGCCGCGCACGGTGAGCCGCGAGATCGTCGCCACCCAGGACATCGCCCCGACGGTGCTCTCCCTGGCGGGGGCCCGGGCGGCCAGCCGGCTCGACGGGCGCTCGATGGCTCCGTTCTGGAAGAAGCCGAAGCGGAAGTCGCGCCGCCCGATCCTGATCTCCAGCTATCAGGCGGCCACCCACCTGATCCCGGGCGACTACCCGGAGGACCCGGCGACCGGGGCGGGAACCTCGCGCAGCCCGGGGGAGGCCCGGCCCTCGGTCAGCGCCTACAACCAAAACTACGTCGGGATCAGGGTCGGCCCGTACAAGTACGTCGAGTACGAGGCCGGGGAGGGCGAGCTCTACGTGCTCAGCATCGACCCGTATGAGCTGCGCAACCGGTTCGGCGAGCGCAAGCTGCGCCGCACCCAGCGGTACCTCGCCCGTCAGCTGAAGAAGCTCCGGGGATGCGCCGGCGCCAGCTGCCGCGCCCCCGTCCCCCGCTGGCCGAAGCC
>JBEBTS010000078.1:0-9966 GCA_040393665.1 Conexibacter woesei | reverse complement strand
CGGCGCTGCTCCGCACCGACGACACGCTGGCCCGGGTCGGCGGCGATGAGTTCGCAATCATCGCCCCTGGCGCGGACGGCGACCGGGCCGAGCGGATGGCCGAGTCGATCCGGGCCGGCGCCGCCACGGCGAGCGGCGACGGCCTGCCCCGGCCGACCCTCTCGGTCGGCTGGGCGGTCTTCCCCGAGGACGGCCGGGACTACGAGACGCTGCTCCAAGCCGCGGACGCGAGGATGCTGCGCTCCAAGCGGGAGCGGCGTCGGGATCAGGGACCGCCGGCGAAGGAGATCGACTCCGGCACGAACGGGAGATAGCGCCAGGCGGGCGGCTGGGGATCCCAGCGGCCCGCCCGAGGCATCAGGTAACGGGAGCGACGGGACTCGAACCCGCGGCCTCTGGCGTGACAGGCCAGCGCTCTAACCAACTGAGCTACGCCCCCGTGAGGCAGTCGATGAGATCGACCGGCCGGGATTATCGCAGTCTCGGACCCAACGCGTCAGGACCTACCCCCACGGGTCTAAGCTGGCCCCATGAAACTGGTCACCTACGCCTCTGAAAGCGGCCCCCGAGCCGGAGTGATGACCGCCGGGGGAGCCCTCGACGCCTGGTCTCTGCTGGGCGAGCCCGGGCGGGCCGGCCTGCGGGAGCTGATCGCCGAGGAGCGCCTGGACGAGCTCGCCGCGGCCGCCGCCTCGACCACCGACACACCGGTCGCGGTCGGCGAGGGCGGAGCAGATCTGCTCGCCCCGATCCCCGACCCGGACAAGATCATCTGCATCGGCCTCAACTACCGGGCGCACGCCGAGGAGACCGGCCAGGAGATCCCGAAGGCGCCGACCATCTTCGGCAAGTACCGCAACTCCCTGGTCGGCGATCGCGCCACGGTCACCCTCCCGGAGGCGAGCGCCAAGGTCGACTACGAGGCCGAGGTCGCGTTCGTGATCTCCAAGCGGGCCAGTCGCGTCGCGGTCGAGGACGCGCTCGACCACGTCGCCGGCTACACCCTGCTCAACGACCTCTCGGCCCGGGACCTGCAGGGCCTGACCCTGCAGTGGATGCCCGGCAAGGTCTTCGACGGGGCCGCGCCCTGCGGCCCCTTCCTGGTCACCCCGGACGAGGCGGGCGACCCCGGCGCGCTCGGGATCAGCCTGACCCTGAACGGCGAGACGATGCAGAGCTCCTCGACCGGCGACCTGATCTTCTCGATCCCGGAGCTCGTCTCCCGGCTCTCCGCCTGGATGACGCTCGAGCCCGGCGACGTGATCTCGACCGGCACCCCGTCCGGGGTCGGCATGGCCCGCAAGCCGCGGATCTGGCTGCAGGACGGGGACGTGCTCGAGGTCAGCTCACCCACCCTGGGCGAGCTGACCACCACGATCGCCCGGTAGCTACCGGCCGCGCCGCTTGGCGCCGGCGATCTCGTTGCGGACCATCGGGATCCCGGCGGAGAGCGGGGCGGTCGACGCGGTGCCTACCGGGCCGGAGATCCTGGCCCGGAGCGCCCTGGAGCGGGCCGCGGACCACTTCACCCGGACCGGCTGGACCTTCAGCAGCCGGTTCCAGGTCTGGGTCCCGGCGACGCCGTCGGGCTCGAGGCCGCGGCTCTTCTGGAACTGACGGAGCGCTTGTCGGGACTTGCCGCCGAAGATGCCGTTGATCGGGATGTCGTACCGCGCACCGACCAAGTGCTGCTGCAGCCAGACGACCATGTCGCCGCGGCTGCCGGCCTGGACCACCGGATGCTCCCGCATCGGCTTGTAGCGCGGGAACTTCTTGACGGTCTTGCCGAGGGTCTTCCAGGCGGCGGAGGCCGTCTCCTGCCACGACCACCAGCTCGGTGCGACGCCGTAGTTCCGGGCGTACCGGCGGAACTGGGTCAGCTCCTGCGCCCGCGGGCTCATCCAGGTCTGCCCGACCGGGAAGATCTTCCGCTTGTAGATCCGGTTCTGCTGAACCGTGGTCGCGATCGACTTGTGGACGGTGTCGCCGATCGCCTTCCAGTAGACCTGCGGCAGGTTGGCGGTGGCGGCGCCCGGCCCGAGGAACACCGAGTAGGGGAAGGCCTGGTGGTAGTGGTTGTACGGGAAGGTCGAGAGGGAGAGCCTGAAGTTCTTGCCGACCCGCTTGCGCAGCGCCCGGATGTAACGGTCCGCGGCTGAGTACTTGCCCTCGTACTCGGCTTCGGCGTCGATCACGAAGCAGTTGGCGCCGCGCTGCTTGGCCACGGCGGAGACCTTCGCCTCGACCGCCGGCCGGTCCCCGTAGACGTACTGCCAGCCGCAGACCTTCAGCCCGGCCCGCTGGAACCGGCGGACCATCGGCTTGGTGAACTGGCGCCAGACGTTGGTGCCGTCGCCGGACTTGATGTAGAGCGTCTTCACGCGGGCCTGTCGGGCCTGCTTGATGATCGAGCGGAGGTCACCGCCGTTCGAGCTGTCGATGTACCAGATCCACATGCCCTGCTTGTCGTATGGGGAGGCGTCGGCGGCCGGGGCGGAGTGCATCCCCAAGGTGAGCGCGAACAGCGAGAGGAACGCGACCAGGAGGCCGCGCCGACGGCTGTGTTTGTGTGTCATGGGTCTCTGAAACACGCTGGGATCGGGATCGGAGCGGATGGTTCTTCCCCTGCAGGCCGGGCGGCGACGCCTGCCCGGATCATCAGTAGCCTTGCAGGGAGTGATCTCCGGGCCTGCCAGATGACCAGTCGCAGCAACGTTTATTTCATCCTCGCCGGCATCGGATGCGTGCTGCTCGCGGTCATTTTCGCGACCCGCGCCCAGCCGGCCGCGCTGACCAGCCCGCTGGCGCTCCGCCAGGGCGAGTTGCGCCAGGAGACCCGGAACGTCGAGTTCACCGTCCGCACCGCGCGCGCGGTCGATCTCGGCACCCTCGATCCCCTGCCGGACGTCGACAGCGGCAAGAGCCGGTATCTCTGCCTCGAGCTGGAGCGGATCGAAGGAGAGTCCGCGGCGAGGATCTGCCTCGGTCCCGGCAACGAGGTGGGAGTCACCCCGACCAAGGGCGACGCCGAGCCCGGGAAGCTGGAGGCCGAGGTGCTCCAGCCCGACCCCGGGGTCAACACGGTCCGGGTCCCGTTCGGACGGCTCGACCTGAGCCCCGGCAAGTACCGGTTCCGGTTCGTCTCCTCCGACGGCAGCTGCGGCTCCAAGCCGGGCGACGGCTGCGTCGACGCGATCCCGGACGGGGACGGCGCCGATTTCAACCTGCGGGTGCCCGCGCTGGTCAAGTGCGAGGGCGCCACCGGCCAGGAGGTGCGCAACGGCTCGCGGGACGAGGCCAAGGTCGCACTGACCTTCGACGACGGTCCAGGCGCATCGACCCGCGACATCCTTCAGATCCTCCGTCAGAAACGGGTCGATGCCACCTTCTTCCTCCTGGGCTCGATGATCTCCCAGGACGAGGAGGCGGTGAAGCAGATCCCGCGGCAGGGCAGCGAGGTCGCGAACCACTCGACCAGCCATGACGCCCGTCCGCCGCAGGCCGACCTGGAGAACACGAACGAGCTGATCCGCGAGGCCACCGGCGTCACCCCCTGCACCTTCCGCCCGCCGTACGGCGAGGTCGACGCGAACGTGGTCGCCGGCGCCAAGGCCGCCGGGCTCGACACCATCCTGTGGGACGTCGACACCCAGGACTGGCAGAGCACGTCCACGGTCGACTCGATCGTGGAGAACGTGAGGGAGAACTCGGAGAACGGCTCGATCATCCTCATGCACGACGGGGGCGACAGCCCGCGGCCGAAGACGGTCGAGGTCCTCCCGAAGCTGATCGACATGCTCCGGGACGAGGGCTACGCCTTCGTCACCGTCTCCGAGCTGCTGGGCAACGACATCACCTGGAAACCGCTGGGCAAGCCCTGATCCCGGAGCCCGGGATCGCCGCTCAGCCGGTCTCGACGGCCGCCAGCCAGATCACGCCGATCGCGATCAGCCCGAGCGGCACCAGGCGCATCGGCTCGATCGACTCGTTGAAGAAGAGGATCCCCGCGGCGGCCGCGCCGAGCGCGCCGATCCCCACCCAGACCGCGTAACCGGAGCCGACCGGCAGCGAGCGCAGGGCGAGCCCGAGCAGCACGGCGCTGAGCAGGTAGAGCGGGATGAAGACCAGGGTGGGAGCCAGCCGGGAGAAGCCGGACGACTCCTTGAGCGCGATCGCCCAGGCGACCTCGAGCAGACCGGCGAAGACGATCAACAACCAAGCCATGAGATTCCTCCAATACGAGTGGTTTGCGGCTGCGTCGTCGTTCCTGCCGGGTACGGCGCGTCTCGTCCGGAGGCAGTCTTCCTGCCTGTGGCGATTCTAGCCACCGGGCGGCATCCCGGCCACCGGATGCCGCCCCGGCTTGCGTGACGGACAGCACACAAGCGGCTCGACCTGAGATAGCCTGCCCTCAGGGAGCAGCACCAAACTTCTGGGAGGAATTTCATGCGTCGTATCGTTCTCGTGCTTTTCGCCGTGCTGGCGAGCATGTCCATATCGGTGAGCCTCGCGTCGGCAGCGTCCGCCGCGGGTGACGCCGGGGTCTCGAAGAAGACCAAAAAGAAGAAGAAGGCCAAGCCCGCCAAGCCGCGGATCACCATCCTCAACGCCTCGTCGAGCAAGCTCGCCAAGGGCAAGGTCAAGGTCAAGGTGAAGGGCTCCGCCCGGGCCGCGGTCAAGCTGAGCGGCATCAGCTCGACCTTCGACGTCGCCAAGGCCAAGCTGGTCGCGCCGAAGCGGGTCAAGCTCAACCGCAGGGGCCTCAGGACGGTGGCGCTGAAGCTCACTCCCGCCGCCCGCAAGGCGGTCGCCGGGTGCTCGCCGCGCAACCTGGTCATCACCGGCAAGAGCGGCAAGAAGACGGGCAAAGCCCGCAAGGCGATGGTCCGCAACACCGCGGCCTGCAAGCTCTCCCAGGTCAACCTGGACCGGGCCGCCGACTGCGAGTTCATCGCCCAGCCGAAGCACGGCATGTGCATGCTGCCCTTCCCCAGCGACTACTACACGGTCGAGGACAAGTCGAGCCCGACCGGGAAGCGGATCCGCTTCACCGAGGGCGCTATGCCCCAGAACGACAAGGGCGTGCCGATCGATCCGTCGAACTACCGTTACTCGGACGGCTTCAGCCAGGGCCAGGGCATCGCCCTGAAGATCCCGGGGCTCGACTCGATCGAGGCGGCCAACGCGAACAAGCTGGTCCCGATCAACCACATCGGCCGGTACGCGGACAGCGCCCAGCGCGTGGTCGTGATCGACACGAAGACCAACAAGCGGTGGCCGATCTGGGCGAACGTCGACTCCAACGCGAGCGCCGACCAGGATCGCCTGCTGGAGATCAAGCCGGCCAAGAACTTCTCGGCGGGCGGCCGTTACATCGTCGCCCTGCGCAACCTCACCGACGTCAAGGGCAAGCCGCTCGTCGCGCCGGAGGCGTTCCGCTACTACCGGGATCAGATCAAGTCGAGCCAGAAGCAGGTCAACGACCGCCGGACGCATTTCGAGGGCATCTTCAAGACCCTGCGCAAGGCCGGCATCAAGCGGAGCGAGCTCTACCTGGCGTGGGACTTCACCGTCGCCAGCGACGAGAACAACTACCGCCGCGTGCTGAGCATGCGCGACCGCGCGTTCGCCGAGCTGGGTGACACCAACCTCGCCGACAACGTGATCGAGCCCGGCAGCTCCGCCCCGGACTTCAAGGTCGACTCGATCGAGTCGCATCCGAACCCGAGGATCGCCCGCTACATCAAGGGCAGCTTCACGGTGCCCTGCTTCGTCAAGTCGAACAACGGCGGCCCGGACTGCAACCCGGGCAGCACCATGGACCTCGACGAGGACGGCCTGCCCAAGCGCCACGGCAACTGGGAAGCCAACATGGAGTGCATCGTGCCGCAGACGGCCGCCGACAACGGCGGGAAGATGCGGCCGATGGTCTTCGGCCACGGCCTGTTCGGCCGGGCGGACGGGGTGACCGGCTCGGTCAACCCGATCCTCGCGGAGGACCACAAGATGCTGCTCTGCGCCACCGACGAGATCGGCATGTCGGGCGAGGATCCGCTCGACACCATCTACGCGCTCAAGGACCTGTCCAAGTTCAAGATGCTGCCGGACCGGCTGGCCCAGGCGATCGTCAACGAGCTGTTCCTCGCGCGCCTCATGTACCACCCGCAGGGGCTGGGGACCGACCCGGCCTTCCAGAAGGACGGGGAGTCGCTGATCGACACCCAGGGCGTCTACTACATGGGTGCGAGCCAGGGCGGGATCCTGGGCGGCGCGCTGACCGCGGTCTCGCCTGACTTCACCCAGGCGTCGCTGCTGGTCGGGGCGATGAACTACTCGACCCTGCTGCCGCGCTCGATCGACTTCGACCTGTACGCCGGGTTCCTCTACCCGGCGTACCCGAACGAGATGGCGCGGCCGCTGCTGTTCGGCCTGATGCAGATGCTGTGGGACCGGAGCGAGCCGAACGGCTACGCGCACCGGATGACGGACAACCCGCCGCCGAACACCCCGAAGCACAACGTCACCCTGCAGATCGCCCTCGGCGATCACGAGGTGACGAACTTCGCGGCCGAGGTCCAGGCCCGGACGGTCGGCATGGCGACCATCGACCCGCCGATCGACGCGACCCGCTGGCCCGACTTCGACGTGCTGTGGGACGTCCCCCGCATCAAGCCGAACGAGTACCCGTACCACGGCTCCAACATCGTCTACTTCGACGGTGGCCCGATGCGGAACTCGGATCCGAACAACCCGAACAGCAGCATCATCGGCACCCCGCCGCCGCCGTTCGAGAACATCCCGCCCCGGTCGGGACAGAACCCGCACGGAGCCCCCGGCGGAGCCACGATGGCAGTCCAGATGACCTCGGACTTCCTGCAGCCGAACGGGTACATCGACGACATCTGCGCGCCGAAGTCGTGCTACAGCGACGTCTGGGGCGGAATGCCCTGATGCCCCGGGGCTGGGTCCGTCCGATCCTGGATCGGGCCTGACCCAGCCCCCGCTTCACCCCCGGGCCCACGCCGGGGCGATCGCCACCGCAGAGCGCGAGCGATCGCCCCGGCGTTCTTGGTGCAGGGCCTCTCTGGCCCGGACTTCCGCCCCCGGGCCGTCGCGGGACCGTCCGGTTCCGGCCTCCTGGCTCCGGGTCGTCCGGCGGATCGACCGTCGCCCGCCGTCCCCGGCGGGCGCCCGTCGGGCACCCGGCTACTGGCCGCCTACTTGGCCGGGTGGTAGAGGAAGCGGTTGCCGAGCAGCTCCGTGACCGTCACGAACTCGAAGCCGCGCTTGCGGAGCGTGTGGATCGCGCCGGTGAGCGCGCCCACCGTCTGCCCGCGGGGACCGCCGGCGTCATGCATGAGGACGATCGACCCCGGGCGGACCCCCCGGGTGATCGCGCGGGTGATGGAGCCCGAACCGGGCAGGCGCCAGTCGAGGGTGTCGACGTCCCAGAGGATGCTCTTCATGCCGGCCTGCTTGGCGCCCTGCTTGACGTTGGCGTCGACTGCCCCGTACGGCGGGCGGAAGAGGCAGGGCTTGAAGCCGGTGCGCTTGCGAATCGTCCGGCTGGCCCGGGCGATGTCGGAAGCGCCGGGCAGCATCGCGTGGTTGGAGCTGTGGTTGGCGAGCTCATGCCCGGCATCGAGGATCTGGCGGGCGGTGGTCGGGTAGGCGTCCACCTGCTGCCCGAGCATGAAGAAGGTGGCCTTCACCTTCTTCCGTCGGAGGATGGAGAGGACCGCTTCGGTGTCCGGGCCGGGGCCGTCGTCGAAGGTGAAGGCGACGCGCTTGCGACCGCGGGGGCCGTGGCGGAGGACCTGGCCGTCACCGCCCGTGCAGCCGACCGTCTGGAGCGGCAGCACCCGGTACTCGGCCCGATGGGCACGCGGGAAGAAGGTCGCGCACTCGTCGCCGGGGCGGCTCCCGTCGCACCGGCGGTCGGCCGAGGCGACGCGCCACTCGTACGGACCGGGGGCGAGATCGGCGGCGCGGGGGTCGAAGGTCACGACCAGCTTGTCCTCCCCGACCCGCTTGACCCGGGCCGCGATCGTCTTCCGGGAGTGGGGCTTGCCGTTGGCGGCCGTCTGCGAGACGCCGAGCCGCCGCTTCGAGTCCTTGCGGCCGCCGAGACAGATCCGGGAGGCGTTCCCCTGACCGTCGCGCCGGATCTCCAGGCAGAGGTAGCGCGCCTTGCCGGAGCGGAAGTCGGGCCGGCGGTTCAGCTTGCGAAGAGCGATCGGCCGGTCGGTGCGGACCTGGAGGATCAGCGAGCTGCCGGACTGGCTCAGGCCGGCATGCACCAGCGGCCCGTTGTCGGGCTTCGTCGCCACCGAGGTGCTGTTGACGATCAGGATGACCAGCACCACTCCGGCGGCCAGGGCCAGCCAGCGGAGCGTCCGGCCGGATGGCTGGATGACCTTTCCGGCACGGGATCTCATCGGGTGCCAGTATAGGACGGCAACGTCCGCCCGCTCCCACCCCTCGCACCGTGAATCGAACCGTCCTCATCCGCTCCGGCCTGACCCAGCTCGCCTCCGTCGTCGTGATCTCGCTGATCCTCGGGCTGCTCCTCCCCAAGTCGTTCTTCCAGTCGTGGGGCTGGCTCTCCGGGCCGGTCGCGTGGGTGCTCTGCGCCGCGCTCACCGCGAGGGTCGTGGGGCTCGATCGCAACCGGACGCTGCTCGGCGCGATCCTCGCCGGCCTGCCGGCCGCGGTGGCCGTGGCGCTCGGGATCCACTGGCTGGGGGTCGTCCTCGCCGTGGCCCTGTTCGCGGTCTGGTGCTCGTTCGAGGACCGCTCGGTCGCCACGGGGTGAGGCGGGCCAGGGACCTTCACCCGATCGGTTGACCGAACGCCCGGTCAGGGCACGGGCGGCAGGATCAGCTCCGCGTACACCGCCCGGTGGTCGGACCCGGTGATCTTCTCCACGTCGTAGTCGGCGACCGCGATGCCCCGCTGGGCGAGGATGTGGTCGATCGTCACGGGGAGCGGCCACTTGAGCCGGGACGGCCAGGTCGAGACCAGCCCCCGGCCGACCGCGTCACCCGCGTCCTGGTAGCCGGTCTCGATCAGGTCCCGCAGGTTGGCGTGGTCCAGGGTCGCGTTGAAGTCGCCGGCCAGGACCAGCGGCAGGGTGGAGCTGCCGGCCGCCGGCATCTGCTCGAAGTCCCGCCCCCATTCGCGGGTCGCGACCCGACTGGAGGGCGCGGTCGGATGCACCGCGACCAGCTCGATCGGCAGCGATCCGGGCACCTCGACCGCCGCCCGCGGCTGCATCGGCCGGGTCTCGAGCCGACCGTTGTCGGTCAGCGGCCAGCGCGAGTAGATCCCGCTCCCGACCGCTCCCGGCTCGGCCCGGACGACCTGTCGGGGATAAGCCGAATCTATGCCCAGCTCCTGGAGGCGCTCCGCGAAGTCCGGCTTCAGCTCGATCAGGACGAGCAGGTCGACGTCGCGGGACTCGGCCAGGCGGAGCACCTGCTCCGGGTCGGCCAATCCCCGGGCGAGGTTGGCGGCCAGGATCCGGACCGGATGACCCCCCGGCACGGAGGAGGCGGCCCCGAACTCGCGGGGTACGACGGCGAGCGCGAACCCGATCACGGCGATCGCGAGGAAGAAGGCCGCGACCCAGCGCCGCAGCAGGACCACCGGGAGCATCGCCAGCAACGAGAGCAGGAGCGCGTACGGCGTGTAGGCGATCAGCTGGACCAGCGGCCAACCGGATTCGAGGCCGCCGATCCGGATCATCGACCAGAGCAGGAAGGGGACCGTGACCGTCCAGGCCAGAGCGGTCACCCAGCCGCGGCGTGACGGCTGGGGATCGGGCGGCTGAGTGTCGGCCGCCACGGGAGGCGCCACTCTCTTGGCTGGATCGGGTCGGTCCACGACGACAATTATTCGGATGAGGCCGGCCGTCGGCGCCATGCCTGACGGGTCTGCACGAACTGCCCCGCTGGAGACGCACGG
>JBEBTS010000077.1:0-10268 GCA_040393665.1 Conexibacter woesei | reverse complement strand
GCTTCTCGACCGCGGTCCCGATCATGAACCCGGGGATGTCGGCCAGGAAGAGCAGGGGGATGTTGAAGGCGTTGCAGGTGGCGATGAAGCGGGCCGCCTTGTCGGCGGAGTCGACGAAGAGCACCCCGCCCTTCTGCTTCGGCTGGTTGGCGACCACGCCGACCACCTTGCCGTCGAGACGGCCGTAGCCGACGATCAGCTCCTTGGCCCAGCGCTTGTGGACCTGGATGAACGAGCCCTCGTCGAGCAGGACGTCGAGCAGCTTCGTCATGTCGAACGGGACGTTCTCGTCGAGCGGGATGATCTCCTCGATCGGCGTGTCCGAGACCGGAGCCTTCGGCTCGACGTCCGGGACGGTGTCCCGCCAGCTGGTCGGCATGTACGAGAGGTACTCGCGACCGGTCTCGATCGCCTCCTCGTCGGTCTTGACCAGGAAGTGGCCGCAGCCCGACTTGGAGGTGTGCATGCGGGCCCCGCCCATCTCGTCGAGGGTGACCTTCTCCCCGATCACCATCTCGGCCATGCGCGGCGAGCCGAGGTACATGGACGCGTTGCCGTCACGCATGATCACGACGTCGCAGAAGGCCGGGATGTAGGCCCCGCCGGCGGCGCTGGGGCCGAACAGCAGGCAGACCTGCGGCACCCGGCCGCTCATCTTGACCTCGTTGTAGAAGATCCGGCCGGCGCCGCGCCGCCCGGGGAACATCTGGACCTGCTCGGTGATCCGGGCCCCGGCCGAGTCGACCAGGTAGACCATCGGGACCTCCAGCTTGAGCGCGCGCTCCTGGATCCGCAGGATCTTCTCGACCGTCTTCGGCCCCCACGACCCGGCCTTGACGGTCGGGTCGTTCGCCATCAGGGCGACCGGCCGGCCGTCGACCAGCCCGGTGCCGGTCACGACGCCGTCGGCGCCCAGGCCCTCCTGGTCCCAGTTGGCCAGCAGCGCGTCCTCGACGAAGCTCCCCTCGTCGAGGAGCAGGGCCACCCGCTCCCGGACGGGAAGCTTGCCCTGCTCGGCGGTCTTGGCGTGGTGACGCTCCGGGCCGCCACCGAGGGCGGCCCGCAGCGCTGGATCGAGATCGACCTTGGTCACCGGACTCGTCTCCCTTGCGGTCCGGCTGGCCTAGAGGCCGGGGTTGACCGCGACCGGCTTGTCGCCGGAGTAGTCGTAGAACCCGCGCCCGTTCTTCTTGCCGTAGAAGCCGGCGGCGACCATCTTGCGGAGGGTCGGCGGCGCGGCGAAGCGGCGCTCGCGGAACTCGTCGAACATCACGTTCGAGATCGACATCAGGGTGTCGAGCCCGACGAAGTCGGACAGGGTGAGCGGGCCCATCGGGTGGCCGGCGCCGGCCTTCATCGCGGCATCGATCTCCTCGATCGAGCCGATGCCCTCTTCCAGGCCGCGGATCCCGTCGAGCAGGTAGGGCACGAGCAGGCGGTTGACGATGAAGCCCGCCTTGTCCTTGGTCTCGACGGTCAGCTTGCCGAGCTTCTGGCCGTACTCGAGGCCGACCTTCATGGCCTCGTCGGAGGTGGTCACCGACTGGATGACCTCGCAGAGCGCCATGACCTGGACCGGGTTGAAGAAGTGGAGGCCGAGGAACCGCTCGGGACGGGCGGTCGCGGCGGCCTGGTTGACGACCGGCAGCGACGAGGTGTTGGTCGCGAAGTAGGCCTCCGGCTTGACGATGCCGTCCAGCTTCTTCCACAGCTCGAGCTTGCCCTCGAGGCTCTCGGTGATGGCCTCGACCACGAGGTCGCAGTCGGCGAAGTCGTTGAGGTCGGTGGTGCCGGTGATCCGGCCGAGCACCGCGTCGGCGTCAGCCTGCTCGAGCTTGCCCTTCTCGACCGCCCGGCCGAGCTGCTTCGAGATCTTGCCGATCCCCTTGTCGAGCGCCTCCTGGTTGATTTCGGCGACGATCACGTCGTAGCCGGCCTGCGCGCTGACCTGGGTGATGCCATGGCCCATCAGCCCGCAGCCGACGACGCCAACCTTCTTGATCTCCATCTGGAGCGTTCCTCCTGTAGCGAAGTTCTTACCCGGGGACCGGGCATGACCCGCCCGGATCGCCGGACGGGGCCGCCGTCATTGCACGGACGGCCGGGGATGGAGCCTATTGAACTTGCCGGCCTCGCCGGCTTCAGGACGTGGCGGCCTCGATGCGGCGCCCCATCTCCCTGCCGAGCGCCTCGAGGCCGGAGGCGGGACGGACCATGACCGTCATCTCGGCGATCTTGCCGTCCTCGTCGAACTCGAGGATGTCCACCCCCTGGAGCTCCCGTTCACCGACCTTCGCCTCGAACTGGAGCACGGCGACGTCGTCGGTCTCGACGTGGGCGACGTAGCGGAAGTCCTCGAAGACCTGGACCACGTGTCCCAGCAGGAAGGCCAGCGCGTCGATGCCCTCGTACGGCTTGTGGACGAACGGGCTGCGGAAGACGACGTCCTCCCGGAACAGGTCCCGTCCCGATTCGAAGTCCTTCGCCTCGGCCGCCGCTCTGAATCCGTCGCTCTTCATGGGCGCAGCCTACCCGCGCGTCCCGTGCCAATCAACGGCGCCGGCCTTCAGCACGTGCGACCCGAGCGGGCGCCCGAGCACCTTCTGCGCCTCGCCGGAGGCGTCGATCAGCCGCTGCAGGTCCACCCCGGTCTCGATCCCCATCTCCCCGAGCATGGAGATCAGGTCCTCCGAGGCGATGTTGCCCGTGGCTCCGGCCGGCACCGGGCAGCCGCCCAGCTCGCCGAAGCTCGACTCGAACGAGTCGATCCCCTCGTCCAACGCCGCCAGCACGTTGGCCAGTCCCTGGCCGCGGGTGTCGTGGAAGTGGGCGGTCAGCTCGACCTCGCCCAGCCCCTCGGCCGCGAAGCGCTCCCTCACCTCGGCGAAGAAGCGGCGCACCTGCACCGGGTTGGCCATGCCGGTGGTGTCACCGAAGCCGACCTCGACGCAGCCGGCGCGGGCCAGCCGCAGCGCGATCGCCAGGACGTTCTCGACCGGGACGTCGCCCTCGTAGGGGCAGCCGAAGGAGGTCGAGATCACGCCCTCGCAGCGCAGGCCGGCCTCGACCGCGACCGGGATCGTCTCCTCCAGGCCCGAGATCGACTCCTCGACCGTGCGGTTCACGTTCTTCTTGTTGTGGGTCTCGGAGGCGGAGAGGAAGAAGTTGGTCTCGTCGAAGCGATCGCGCAGGGCGAGCGCGTTCTCCAGCCCCTTGCGGTTCGGGATCAGGACCGAGTAGGACACCCCGTCGGGCCGGTCGACGCCCTGGAGCACCTCGATCGCGTCGGAGAGCTGCGGGATCACGTCCGGGCGGACGAACGAGGTCACCTCGATCCGCTCGAGGCCGGTCGCGGCGAGCATGTTGATCAGCCGGATCTTGTCCGCGGTGGCGATCACCTCGGGCTCGTTCTGGAAGCCGTCGCGGGGGCCGACCTCGCGGATGCGGACCGAACGCGGCAGGGCGCTCACGATCCCGCCGCCACGTTGAAGGTGATCGCGCGGCGCTCGTGGATGCCGACCCCGAGCACGCGTTCTCCCTCGCGCACCTCGACCGCGAAGCGGAACTTGCGACCGTCGATCACCTCGTCGAGCCGGGCCCAGGCGAGGCAGCGCGCCCCTTCCCCGGCCCCGGACACGTGCTTGATCGAGACCTCGAAGCCGACCGTGGCCGTCCCCTCCGGCAGGAACTGCTGAACCAGGAGGGCGCAGTTCCGCTCCATCATCCCGATCATCCCGGGGGTGGACAGCACCCCGGACGCGAGCAGCCCGCCCACGTCGGTGAGCAGCATCCCCTCGACCGTGAACTCCTCTTCGCGCTCGGTTCCGATTTTCTCCTCGATAGCCATGCGCCGAAGGATATGGAGTGCCGGCCGCCCGGGTCCCGGCGGCGGCGATGCCGGTCGCCGCGTCGGGGGCGGGGACCGGACGGCGGGCTCTAGACTCCGGACCCGTGAGCGAAACAGCTGAAGCACCGGTCATT
This sequence comes from Conexibacter woesei, assembly GCA_040393665.1. Taxonomy (GTDB): domain Bacteria; phylum Actinomycetota; class Thermoleophilia; order Solirubrobacterales; family 70-9; genus 67-14. Next base: position 6,287 of record JBEBTS010000077.1, on the reverse strand, counting down.
CCTGTAATCGGCGGCACTGGGGCACTCGGCTCCGGGCTGGCCAAGCGCTGGGCCGAGAGCGGCGCCCGGGTGATCATCGGCTCCCGCGATGCGGACCGGGCGCGCGAGGCCGCGGCGAAGCTGGCCGAGGAGACCGGCGGGGACGTCACCGGGATGGCCAACGAGGAAGCCGCGACCCAGGCCGAGGTCGTCTTCCTGACCGTCCCGTTCCGCAACCAGTCCGAGTACCTGACCAACCTGAAGCAGGTGCTGCAGCCGGGGCAGATCCTGGTCGACTGCTCGGTCCCGCTGGCGGCGGCGATCAGCGGCAAGGCGACCCGCACGATCGGCGTGTGGCAGGGCTCTGCCGCGCAGCAGGCCCAGGAGATGGCGCCCGAGGGCGTCACCGTCGTCTCGGCCCTGCACACGGTCAGCGCCCCCGGGCTCGCCGACCTCTCGACCGAGCTGGACGAGGACGTCCCGGTCTGCGGCGACAAGAAGGTCCACAAGGCCAAGGTGGCGGAGCTGATCGCGCGGATCGACGGGCTGCGCCCGGTCAACGCCGGTGCGCTCGAGATCTCCCGGATCGTCGAGCAGATCACGGCGCTGATGATCTCGGTCAACATCCGTTACAAGACCCACGCCGGCCTCAAGTTCACCAACCTGCCCGAGGGCGACCCCTTCTCATGAAGGTCGCCCTGCTGGCCGGCGGGACCGGCGGGGCCAAGCTCGCCGCCGGGATGCAGGCGGTGATCAAGGACGACCTCACCGTGATCGCCAACACCGGCGACGACGTCGAGGTGCTCGGCGCCCACGTCTCGCCGGATCCCGACCTGGTGACCTACTGGCTGGCCGGCCAGGTCGATCAGGTCCGCGGCTGGGGGATCAAGGACGACTCCTTCACGGTGTTCGAACGGATGGTCCGGTTCGGCGCTCCCGCCTGGTTCTCGCTCTCCGACCTCGATCTCGCCGCCTGCCTCTACCGCAAGGACTTCCTGGCCGAGGGTGGGCGGCAGACCGACGCCCAGGCCCAGATCGCCCGCGGCCTCGGGGTCGCCGCAACCGTCCTGCCTATGTCGGACGATCCGGTCCGGACCCAGATCATGAGCGGCGGCATGTGGCGCGGCCTGCAGGAGTACCTGATCCTGGAGGGCGGGCAGGCCGAGGTGCAGGGCGTCGAGCTGCAGGGGATCGCCGAGGCCGCCCCCACCCCGGAGGTCCTCGCGGCGCTGGCCGAGGCCGACCTGATCGTGATCGGGCCGTCCAACCCGGTGATCAGCATCGGGCCGATCCTGGCCGTGCCGGGGATCCGCCAGGCGATCATCGAGGCCGCGGCGCCGGTGGTGGCGGTCAGCCCCTACGTCGCCGGCAAGGTGGTCAAGGGACCGACCGACCTCTTCATGGAGGCGATCGGACGGCCCCGCACCGCGGCCGGCGTCGCCTCGCTCTACCGGGAGGTGATCGACGGCCTGATCTGCGACAGCGGCGATCCCGACCCGCCGCCGGACGACGTCCGCTGCTTCTCCACCGGCACCCTGATGCACAGCGCCGAGAGCCGGGCGACCGTGGCGCGGGCGGTGCTCAAGGTCGGCGAGAAGCTCAGGGAGGAGTGAGGCCGTGCCCTGCCTGGCCGTGATCACGATCAAGCGATTCGACGCCGCCAAGCAGCGCCTGGCCGGAGCGATCGACGAAGGCCTCCGGCGCGAGCTGGCCGAGGCGATGTTCGGCGACGTGCTCGAGGCGGTCTCCGGCTGCCGCCTGCTCGACGGGGTCGTGGTGGTGACCGGCGAGGGCCGCGCCGCGGCGATGGCCCGGGAAGCCGGGGCCGAGGTCGTGACCGACCCGGAGGGCTGCGGGCACTCGGCGGCCGCGACGTTGGGGATCGACCGGGCGGTCGAGCTCGGCGCCGACCGGGTCGTCCTGCTCCCGGGGGACTGTCCCCTGCTCGACCCCCGCGAGCTCGACCGGCTGCTCACCGGCATGCCCTCCCCCTGGGTGGCGGTGGTGCCCGACCGGCACGGCACCGGCACCAACGCGGTGGTGCTCGCCCCGCCCGACGCGATCGGGCCTTCGTTCGGCGAGGGCAGCTGCGAGCGTCACCTCGGGCTGGCCCGGGAGGCCGGCGTCCCCTCGTCGCGGGAGCCGGTGCCCACGCTGGGCCTCGACCTGGACACCCCGGCCGACGTGATCGCCCTGACCCGGGCGGTCGAGTCGGCCCGTGAGGCCGGGCGCCCCGGCGGCGCCACCCGCACCGCGGCGGTCCTGGGGATCTAGGCGATGGACGCCCAGAAGCCGATCCTGACCACGGCCGTTCCCGGCCTGCCGGAGATCACCCCCGGGTTCAAGCTCGGGGCCGAGGTCTGCGCCCGCGTCGACCTCGTCGACGACGACATCCTGGTGATCTCGCAGAAGGCCGTGTCGAAGGCGGAGGGCCGCATGGTCTCCCTCGACTCGGTCGATCCGCGGCCGGAGGCGGTGCGGCTCGGCAGCGACCTCGGCAAGGACCCCCGGCTGGTCGAGCTGATCCTGGCCGAGTCGCGGGTGGTGGTCCGGACCGACCTGGCCCGCGGGATCATCATCACCGAGACCCGGGAGGGCTTCGTCTGCGCCAACGCGGGGATCGACGCCTCGAACCTGGAGGACCCGGACAGCGTCATCCTGCTGCCCCGCGACTGCGACCAGTCGGCGCGCCTGATCCGGGCCGAGATCGAGGACGAGCTCGGGGCCCGGCCGGCGGTGATCATCTCGGACAGCTTCGGCCGGGCCTGGCGCCACGGCCAGGTCGAGGTGGCCCTCGGCTGCGCCGGGGTCGAGGTGCTCGACGACTGGCGGGGCCTGCCCGACCGCAACGGACGGATCCTCACCTCGACCGCGATCGGGATCGCCGACCAGATCGCCGCCGCCTCCGACCTCGCCCGCTCCAAGACCAGCGGCACGCCGGTGATCAGGATCCGGGGCCTCGGCCGGTTCGTCAGCCGGGAGAACGGTCCCGGCTGCCGCAGCCAGCTCCGCCCGCCGGGCGAAGACCTGTTTCGCTGATTGTCGACGGGTTACCATCGGGAGATGTCCCGATTCGTCTATTCAGCGATGGTCACGCTCGACGGATACGTCGAGGATCCCGACGGCAGCATCGGGTGGTCGGCACCCGACGAGGAGGTCCACCGCCACGCGAATGCCGCCATGGAAGAGACCGGGCTGATGATCATGGGCCGGGGACTCTGCGAGGCGATGGAGCCGTTCTGGTCCGACGTCGCCGCCAGCCCGACCGGGATCGAGCACGTCGACGAGTTCGCCCGGATCTGGGTCTCGAAGCCGAAGCTCGTCTTCTCCCGGACCCTGGCCGAGGCGCCCGGAAACGCCGGTCTGGTGCGGGAGCTCGATCCCGACTGGGCCGCGGGCCTGCGGGAGAAGGTGGACGGGACGATCGCGGTCGGCGGCAGCCGCCTGGCCTCGGACTTCGCGGCCGCCGGCCTGATCGACGAGATCGAGATGATCACCCTGCCGGTCGTGACCGGCGGCGGGAAGCCGATGCTGGGACCGGGGTTCCTCGGGCGGGAGCTGAGCCTGATCGACTCGCGTCGGTTCGACTGCGGCACCATCGCCACCACGTACTCAGTCGACGGAGGCTAGAGCGACAGGTCGAGGGCGAGCGACCCCTCCACCCCGCGCCGCAGCTCCGCCAACGCCTCGCCGGCCCGTTCCAACGGGAACGACTCGACCCGGGTGCGCACGCCGTGCTTCGCCGCGAGGGTCAGCAGCTCCTCCCCGTCGCGGCGGGTCAGGTTGGCCACCGAGTGGAGGCTGCGCTCCTCCCAGAGGTCGGCGTAGGGAAAGCCCGGGATGTCGCTCATGTGGATGCCCGCGCTGACCACGCGGCCGCCCCGGCCGACCGCCCGCAACGCGGTCAGCATCAGCGCCCCCACGGGAGCGAAGACGATCGCCGCGTCGAGCGGCTCCGGCGGCGCCTCCTCCGACGAGCCGGCCCATTCCGCCCCGAGCTCACGGGCGAATCGCTGGCCGGCGTCATCCCCGGGACGGGTGAAGGCGAAGGCCCTCATCCCCTCGCCCACCGCGATCTGGCACAGGATGTGCGCGGAGGAGCCGAACCCGTAGAGGCCGAGCCGGTTCCCCAGGCCGCCGTCGGTCGCGATCCGCAGCGCCCGGTACCCGATCATGCCCGCACAGAGGAGCGGCGCGACCTCCAGGTCGGTGAGGTCGTCCTCGCCCGTCGGGGCCGGCAGGCCGAAGCAGAACCGGGCGTCGGCCACCGCGTGCTCGGCGTAGCCGCCGTCACGGGTGTAGCCGGTGAACCGGGCCAGCTCGCACAGGTTCTCGCGGCCGGCCCGGCAGAACCGGCACTCCCCGCAGGCCCAGCCCAGCCACGGCACGCCGACCCGGTCGCCCGGCTCGAACCGGCGTCCGGTGACCGGCCGCCCGTGCGGGTCGGTCGCGGGCCCGTCCGGCGGCACCCCTTCCCCGACCGCGTCGACCGTCCCGACTATCTGGTGGCCGGGGACCAGCGGCAGCGCCGGGGAGTCAAGCTCGCCGTCGAGGATGTGGAGGTCGGTGCGGCAGACTCCGCAGGCCGACACCTTCACCCGGACCTGCCCGGGACCGGGCTCCGGAAGCGGCAGGTCGACCGGCCGCAGCTCTCCCGGGGAGCTATCGAGGATCATCGCTCGCATCGATGTCCTCCTCGCTCCCGGGCCGTTCAGCCCCCGGTCGGGCCCGGGGTCTCGGCGGCCAGCGCGACCAGGTCCGCCGGCGGCGCGAGCGGGTCCGGGAACTCCCGCAGGATCTCGTAGGACGTGTTCCGCTGGGCGGCGTGGCGACCGGCGGCGTGCGCGGCCCCGACCAGCTCCTCGACCTCGAGCCGGACCCCGTGCTGGGAGCCCGCCATCCGGGAGATGCTCTCCTCCATCAGGGTGCCCCCGAGGTCGTTCACGCCCCAGCGCAGGGCCTCGGTGGCGCCGGGCAGCCCCATCTTCACCCAGCTCGCCTGGAGGTTGGTGACCGAGCGCCCGAGGGCCAGCCGGAAGGCGGCGGTGTGCTTCAGGTTCTCCTCGATCGAGATCTCCTCGACGCCGTGGGTGCGTCCCAGCAGCGTGTTGAAGGGGATGAAGCTGAGCGGCACGAACTCGGTGATCCCGCCGGTCCGTTCCTGGAGGTCGCGGATCACCTTCATGTGGCGGGCCAGCTCGCGGGGCTCCTCGATGTGGCCGAACATCACGGTGGAGGTGGTGCGGATGCCGACCGAGTGGGCGGCCTCGATGATCTCCACCCACCGCGCGGCGGGCAGCTTGTTCGGCGAGATCCGTTGACGGACCCCGTCGTCCAGGACCTCGGCCGCGGTGCCTGGCGTCGAGCCGAGGCCGCACTCCAGCAGGAACTCGAAGACCTCCGCCGGGGGCAGCCCGGACTTCTCGCACATGTGGTTGACCTCCATCGGCGAGTACGCGTGGAGGTGGATCTGCGGGGCGACCTCCTTGGCCAGGCGGAGCCACCGGCCGTAGGCCTCGAGGTCGAGGTCGGGATGGATCCCGCCCTGCATGCAGAGCTCGGTCGCCCCGAACTCGACCGCCTCCTCGACCCGGGCGGCGAACTCCTCCTCGGTGGTCTCGTAGGCGTCGGGCGAGCGGCGGCCCTGGCCGAACCCGCAGAAGGCGCAGCCGACGGTGCAGATGTTGGTGAAGTTGATGTTCCGGTTGACCACGAAGGTGGCGGTGTCGCCGGCCAGCTCGGCCCGCAGTCCGTCGGCCGCGATCCGCATCTCCTCGATCACCTCCGGCCGGGTCTCCGCAAACAGCGCGGTCAGCTCGTTCTCGGTCAGGGGCTCGCCCTCTCGCCCTTTCACGATCGCCTCCGGGGCGAGCCCCGGGTCCAGCTCCTCGTCCAGGCGCCGGCCCGACCCGAGCCGGGGGATGAAGCTCCAGTACTTCAGCTTGATCACGTCGAGGACGCCCTGCTCCATCCACTCCGGGTTCATGTACTGCGGGTAGACGCAGAGGCGCTCGGTCAGGGCAAACCCCTTCGGCGCGAGCTCCTTGCGGACCTGATGCGGGCTCGGGAAGGGGTGCTCCGGGGAGATGTGGTCGCCGTTCGCGGAGAGCCCGCCGAGGTCGGTCGCGCCGGCGGCGACCAGCTCGGACCACCAGTCGGAGAGGTTCGGCGGCACCTGGACCCCGACGTCCGGCATGAGGCGCGCGGTCTCGCCGATCAGGAACTTGAGGTCGTCGATCGAGATCGGGCAGGCCCAGGCCGGCAACGGGATCGTCGGTCGCCCGTCGTCGGCGTCCCCGGCTGCCGCG
>JBEBTS010000076.1:0-10388 GCA_040393665.1 Conexibacter woesei | reverse complement strand
AGGGCGAAGACCGCGCGCTCGGCCAGGAGGTTCGGGGCGCGGCTGACCAGCCCGCCGACGCGGCGGCCGGCGGAGTCGATCAGGACCCGGCGCTCGATCTTCAAGCCGAGCTCCAGGGCCAGGGCCTCGAAGTCCTTGATCGTGCAGAGGTGGATGTTCGGGGTGTCGTACCACTGGTACGGCAGCGATCTCGAGACCGGCATCCGGCCCTTGAGGATCAGGTCGCTCCGGACCCGCCAGTACGCGAAGTTGGGCAACGAGACGATCAGCCGGGGGGCGACCCGCTTCATCTCGGTCAGCACCTCAGCCGGGTGCTTGACGGCCTGAAGGGTGAGCGACAGGACCGCGCAGTCGAACGCGTCGTCGTCGGTGCGGCCCAGCTCCTCTTCGAGGTCCCCGTGGGTGACCGGGACGCCCCGGGAGACGCAGGCGTGGAAGTCCTCCAGATCGCTCTCCACCCCGAGCCCGACGCAGTCCCGATCGCGGATCAGGGTCTCCAGCAGGGAGCCGTCGCCGCAGCCCAGGTCGAGGACCCGGGCCTCCCGGCCGACCATGTCGGCCACGATGTCGAGATCGGGACGCATCCCGGTCAATCTACTCAGGCGGAGCGGATCACCACGACGCCGGTCGGCTCAGGCCGCGGCGTCGTTCCGGTCGGCCAGGCCGGCAGCCCGCGCCAGGCGGTCGACGAAGGCCGACACGGTCTGGTGGTACTCGGGTGGTTCCGCGAAGAGGAAGGAGTCGTGCCCGTGGGGGGAGACGATCTCCTGGAAGGTGACCGGCGCCCCGGCGCCGCGCAGCTCGCTGGCCATGATCCGGGCGTGCTCAGCGGAGAAGCGCCAGTCCGAGTCGAACGCCAGGACGAGGAAGGAGGTGTTCCCCTGGGCGAGCTGGGTCTGGGTCCGCACCGGATCGGCGAAGGGGTCGAAGTAATCCATGACCCGGCCGAGGTAGAGGTAGGTGTTCGCGTCGAACCGCTCGACGAAGGACTGCCCCTGATAGTGGAGGTAGCTCTCCACCTGGAAGTCGACGTCGAAGCCGAACCGCGGCAGGTCGGCGTCCTGGATCCGGCGCCCGAACTTCTCCCGCATCGACTCTTCGGAGAGATAGGTGATGTGGCCGATCATCCGGGCGAGGGCGAGACCGGCGTCGGGCCGTCGCTCGTTGCCGTAGTAGTCGCCGCCGGCGAAGTCCGGATCCCGCATGATCGCTTCCCTCGCGACCGCCGAGAAGGCGATGTTCTGAGCGGTGAGGCGGGCGGAGGCGGCGACGATCACGGCGCCGTCGAGATCGTCGGGGTGGTCGATCGACCACTGCAGCGCCTGCATGCCGCCGAGCGAGCCGCCGACCGCGGCCAGCAGCCGCTCGATCCCGAGCTCCCGCAGCAGGCCCCGGTGCACGTTGACCAGGTCCCTCACCTGGACCAGGGGGAAGCGCAGCCCCCAGGGCTCCCCGGTGGCGGGGTTGATCGACGAGGGGCCGGTCGTGCCCTTGCAGCCGCCGAGCACGTTGGCGCAGATCACGAAGAAGCGGTCCGTGTCCAGCGGCCGGCCGGGACCGATGATGTTGTCCCACCAGCCGGGCCGGTTGGGATCGTCGCCCGCGTGGATCCCGGCGGCGTGCGCGTCGCCGGAGAGCGCGTGGCAGATGAAGATCGCGTTGGAGCGGTCCTCGTTGAGCCGGCCGTAGGTCTCGTACGCGACCTCGACCCGCTCCAGGGTGGCGCCGGAATCGAGGACCAGCGGGCGATCGTCGTCGAAGACGACCGCCCGCCTGGTCTCGACCAGCCCGACGCTCCCTGAGGGGCCCTCGTCAGGGAGCAGCGCGTTGCGGGCTGTCTCGGACATGGACCCCGATCAGTTCGCCTTGGCGAGCGCCTGGTCGATGTCGGCCAGGATGTCGCCGATGCTCTCGATCCCGATCGAGAGGCGCACCATGTCCGGGGTCACGCCGGCGCTGGTCAGCTCTTCGTCGTTGAGCTGCGAGTGGGTGGTGGTCGCCGGGTGGATCGCCAGCGACTTGGCATCGCCGATGTTCGCCAGGTGCGAGAACAGCTCGAGCGACTCGATGAACTTGCGGCCGGCGTCGCGCCCGCCCTCGATGCCGAAGGCCACCAGCGCGCTGCCGCCGCCGGTGAGGACGCGCTGCGCGACCTCGTAGTTGTCGCCGCCCTTGAGGCCCGGGTAGGAGACCCAGCTCACGCCCGCGTGCTGCTCGAGGTGCTCGGCGACCGCGAGGCCGTTCTCGCTGTGGCGCTCCATCCGCAGCGGCAGGGTCTCGATGCCCTGCAGCAGCTGGAAGGCGTTGAACGGCGAGAGGGCGGCGCCCATGTTCCGCAGGAGGACGGTCCGGACCCGGCCGATGTAGGCCGCCGGGCCGAGCGCGTCGGCCCAGACGACCCCGTGGTACGAGGGGTCGGGCTGGGTGAGGCCGGGGAACCGCTCCGCGTTCGCCGCCCAGTCGAAGCTGCCGGCGTCGACGATGACGCCACCGATGGTGGTGCCGTGGCCGCCGATGAACTTGGTCGCCGAGTGTACGGCGACGTCGGCGCCGAGCTCGAAGATGTTGGTCAGGATCGGGGTCGCGACGGTGTTGTCCACGATCAGCGGCAGGCCGTGGGAGTGGGCCGCGTTCGCCCAGGCCTCGACGTCGATCACGTTGAGGCGCGGGTTGCCGATCGTCTCGCCGAAGACGAGGCGGGTCTTGTCGTCGACCAGCGAGGCCAGCTCCTCGGGCTTGTCCGGGTCGGCGAAGCGGACCTCGATCCCGTACTGCGGGAGGGTGTGGGCGAAGAGGTTGTAGGTGCCGCCGTAGAGGCTGGAGAGGGCGACGATGTTGTCACCGGCACGGGTCACGTTGAGCACCGAGTAGGTGACGGCGGCCTGACCGGAGGCGAGCGCCAGCGCGGCGACGCCGCCTTCGAGGGCGGCCATCCGCTCCTCGAGCACGTTCCAGGTCGGGTTCATGATCCGGGTGTAGATGTTGCCCGGCTCGGCCAGGGCGAACAGGTCCTGCGCGTGCTGAGCGTCGTTGAACTCGAACGAGACGGTCTGGTAGATCGGCACCGCCCGGGCGTTCGTGGCCGGGTCCACGACCTGGCCGGCGTGGAGGGCGTTGGTCTCAGCCCCGAATGTGGTCTCTTCTTCGCTCATGTGTCTCCTCTGGTTTCTCTCAGCTCGTCGGCGCTGAGTCTTTCAGTCGTCCGGCATTCGCGGCGGAACCATCGTGTCGGGATGCCGAACGGATCAATCTACTAAATCCGGATAAGAAAACTAGGGTTTCTCCTGCATCCAGGCGCGGGCCAGCTCCAGGTCACCCTGGGTCAGCCCGTGGCCTGACATCGGGTCGAGCCGGAGCTCGACCTCGGCCCCGGCCGCCCTCAGCGCCGCCGCCAGCCGCTCGGGATCGGCCGCGTCGACCATCGGGTCTCGACCACCCGAAGCCACCAGGACCCGGGTTCCGGCCAGGTCGAGATCGGGCGGCGAGGGATAGGGGAACATCGGCCGCAGCAGGCAGGCGCCGCCGATCAGGCCGGGGTGCATCAGCAGCAGGCTGACCGCGATGTTGGCGCCGTTGGAGAGGCCGACCGCGGTGGTCTTGGCCGGGTCGAAGCCCCTCGCGTCGGCGGTCTCGGCCACGAACCGGGCCAGCTCGTCGGTTCGCTGACGCAGGTCCGGGATGTCCAGCAGCCCCGGGGCGAGCCGCCGGAAGAACCGCGGCATCCCGTTCTCGGAGACCTTTCCCCGCGGACTGAGGAGGTTGGCGTCGGGCGAGAGGTCCCGCCCCAGGGCGAGCAGGTCGTTCTCGTCGCCCCCGGTCCCGTGGAGCAGCAGCAGGGTGGAATCTCCGGACCCGGGCTCGAATACGTGGATGAAGTCCGATTCGGCCGTCATGTGACAACCCTAATGGGCCTCGCCCGGGCCCCTTTTCGGCCGGCCCCGCAACGGACGCCGTCCAGGTGAGTTGAATCTGTTGTGAGACATTTGGCCAAGACCAGACTGACTCTGACCACGATCGTCCTCTTCGCCTTCGCGGCGGGCTGCTCTTCCGGCTCCGCCAGCGATCCTGCCGTCACCTCGGCGGCGACGCTGAAGCCCGCCCCCAACCGGGCCAAGCACGACAAGGGCCGCATGTTCAAGGACGGCTGCATCGTGCGGGGCAAGGACACGAGCGCCCGCGGCTGCATCTACGGGAAGAAGGGCTCCGACGTGACCGTCGCGCTGGTCGGGGACTCCCACGCCCTCCAGTACGGCCCGCCGATGATCAAGCTCGCCAACCAGCGGGGCTGGCGGCTGCTGGCCCTGGCGCGGGCCGACTGCGTCGTGGCCCGGGTCGACTTCAAGGCTCCCTGCGACCGATGGCGGCGCGAGGCGATGAAGCGGATCCGCAAGATCAAGCCGGACATGGTCGTGGTGAGCGCCTCGACCGGCCACCAGTTCCAGGTGAAGCGGAAGGGAAAGCGGCTCAACCGGAAGGCGAGCGAGCCGTTGCTCCGGACCGGCATGGCGAAGACGATGCGCCAGCTGCGCGGGTTCAAGTCGAAGCGCGGCAAGCGGGCCAAGGTGGTCCTGCTCCGCGACCAGGTGCTCGCCCCGTTCCGGCCGCCGGACTGCCTGAAGAAGAAGGCCAACCGCCGCAAGCCCTCGCGATGCGGCTTCAAGGCGAAGCACCGCGGCAAGACCGCCTTCGACTACCACGGAGCCCGCCGGGTGAAGGCGGTCCGGATCATCGACCCGGTGAAGCTGCTCTGCCCGAAGGGTTGGTGCCGGGCGGTCGACCGCGGCCTGATCGTCTACCGCGACCGCTATCACTACACCGCGACCTGGGCGGTCACGATGGCCCCCTGGCTCGGCAAGCGGTTGCCCGGACTCCCGTGAATTAGGCTGACCAAAGCCAAAACCCGCGGGTCAATCTCTCTTCCGGAGGCATAGGATTGGATGCCGTGAAGACGCGCGTCCAATCAGCACTGGCAGTCATGGGGAAGTTCGATGCTTGAGTACTGGCGATCTAGCATCGGCAAGAAGACGATCGTCGCCGTCACCGGCACGATCCTCGTCGGCTACCTGATCCTCCACATGGCCGGGAACCTGAACTCGCTGTTCGGCCCCGGCGACGGCCAGCCCCGGGTCGACTGGTACTCGGCCTGGCTCCGTGACTTCGGTGAGCCGCTGCTGCCCCACGCCTTCATCCTCTGGGCGGTGCGCGCGATCCTGCTGGGAGCCATCGTCACCCACATCACCGGCGTGGTCCAGCTGACCGCCCGCAACCGGGCCGCCCGTCCCGCCGCCCATCCGCAGGCCAGGATCGGGCGCAGCCTCGAGTCCCGTCTGATGATGCTCAGCGGGACCCTGCTGCTGGCCTTCATCGTCTTCCACATCCTGCAGTTCACGACCCTGACGATCGACATCACCCCGCTCGAGCACGGCGCGGTCTACGCCAACCTCTACAACGCGTTCCAGGAGTGGTACTTCGTCGCGATCTACCTGGTCGCCGTCTGCCTGGTCGGCATCCACCTGCGGCACGGCATCTGGTCGGTCGCGCAGACGCTCGGCTGGGACAACCCCAAGCGCAACGCCGGGCTCCGTCACGGAGCCACCGCCCTGAGCCTGATCCTGGTGGTCGGCTTCGCGCTGGTCCCGATCCTCTTCATCACGGGGGTGCTTGACGCGCCGGAGACCCCGTCAGCCCTGATCTCCAACCTCGCCGGCGCGACCCTCGGAGGCATCTCGTGACCCTGCTCGACGCCCGTATCCCGGAAGGTCCGATCGAGGACAAGTGGCAGAGCTGGCTCGATGCCCACACCATGATCGGCCCGGGCAACCGACCCGGCAAGAACGTGATCGTGATCGGCACCGGCCTGGCCGGCGCCTCGGCCGCCGCCTCGATCGCGGGGCTCGGCTACAAGGTCAAGAGCTTCTGCTTCCAGGACACCCCCCGACGCGCCCACTCGATCGCCGCCCAGGGCGGGATCAACGCGGCCAAGGACTACAAGAACGAGGGCGACTCGGTCCGCCGGCTGTTCGTCGACACGATGAAGGGCGGCGACTTCCGCGCCCGTGAGGCCAACGTGTGGCGGCTCGCCCAGCTCTCGGAGAACATCATCGACCAGGCGGTCGCCCAGGGCGTGCCCTTCAACCGGGAGTACGGCGGCGGCCTCGCCACCCGCTCCTTCGGCGGCGTCCTGGTCCAGCGGACCTTCTACTCGCGCGGCCAGACCGGCCAGCAGCTCCTGCTCGGCGCCTACAGCGCCCTGGAGCAGCAGGTCGCCGGCGGCAACGCCACCGTCTTCAACCGGCACGAGATGCTGGATGTGGTGATCGTCGACGGCGAGGCCCGCGGGATCATCGCCCGGAACCTGATCACCGGCGAGATCGAACGGCACGCGGCCGACGCGGTGGTCCTCGCCTCGGGCGGCTACGTCAACGTCTTCTACCTTTCGACCAACGCGATGGGCTCGAACGTCACCGCGACCTGGCGCGCCCACAAGCGGGGCGCCCTGTTCGCCAACCCGTGCTACACCCAGATCCACCCGACCTGCATCCCGCAGTCCGGCGAGTACCAGTCGAAGCTGACCCTGATGAGCGAGTCGCTGCGCAATGACGGCCGGGTCTGGGTGCCGCGCAAGGCGGGCGACACCCGTCCGCCGGCCGAGATCCCCGAGAACGAGCGGTACTACTTCCTCGAGGAGCGCTACCCCGCGTACGGCAACCTGGTGCCGCGCGACGTCGCCTCGCGGGCGGCGAAGGTCGTCTGCGACGACGGCCTCGGCGTGGGTGGGACCGGACGCGGCGTCTTCCTCGACTTCCGGGACGCGATCCAGAAGAGCGGCCGCGACGTGGTCGAGGCCCGCTACGGCAACCTCTTCGAGATGTACCACCGGATCACCGGCGACGATCCCTACTCGACGCCGATGATGATCTACCCGGCCCCGCACTACGCGATGGGCGGCCTCTGGGTGGACTACGAGCTGCAGACCACGATCCCCGGCCTGTTCGCGATCGGCGAGGCGAACTTCTCCGATCACGGCGCCAACCGGCTCGGGGCCAGCGCGATGATGCAGTGCCTGGCCGACGGCTACTTCATCGCCCCGCGCACCGTGACCCATCACCTGGCCAAGTCCCGCGACGAGGTCAGCACCTCCGACTCCGCCTTCGACGCGGTCGAGAACGACGTGCGGGAGCACATCGCCTCGCTGATGGACATCGGCGGCAGCACCGCCGCCCAGGTGTTCCACCGGGAGATGGGCAACATCATGCTCGACAAGTGCGGCATGGCCCGCAACGCCGAGGGCCTGCGCGAGGCGCTGGCGGACGTGCAGCGGATCAAGGGCGAGTTCTGGTCCGACCTGCGGGTCGATCCGGGCGAGGCCGAGTTCAACCAGAGCCTCGAGTACGCCAACCGGGTCTCCGACTTCTTCGAGCTGGCCGAGCTGATGTGCCACGACGCGCTGCGGCGCGAGGAGTCCTGCGGCTGCCATTTCCGCGAGGAGTTCGAGACCGCCGACGGCGAGGCCCTGCGGAACGACGACGACTACGCCACGGTCACGGCCTGGGAGTACGGCGGCGACGGTGATCCGACCGCGCACGAGGAGCAGCTCGACTTCGAGAATGTGAAGCTGGCGACGAGGAGCTACAAGTGAACTTCAAGCTGGAGATCTGGCGGCAGTTCGACGGCTCGGAAGAGGGCCGTTACGAGACCTTCGAGATCGGGGGGATCGACCCCGACGCCTCGCTGCTCGAGGTGCTCGACCAGCTCAACGAGCGGCTCAGCTCCGAGAAGAAGCGCACGGTCGCCTTCGACAGCGACTGCCGTGAGGGCATCTGCGGCGCCTGCTCGCTGGTGATCGACGGCACCCCGCACGGACCGCAGCAGGTCACCTCCTGCCAGGTCTACATGCGCGACTTCATCGACGGTCAGACGATCAAGATCGAGCCGTTCCGCTCCACCAACTTCCCGGTGGTGCGCGACCTCGTGGTCGACCGCGGCGCGCTCGACCGGGTGATCCAGGCCGGCGGCTACATCAGCACCAACACCGGCCCCCAGCCGGAGCCGAACACGATGCCGGTCTCGCCCGAGACCCAGGAGCAGGTCATGGACGCCGCGATCTGCATCGGCTGCGGCGCCTGTGTCGCCGCCTGCCCCAACGGCGCCGCGATGCTGTTCACCGGCGCCAAGGTCACCCACCTCAACCTGCTGCCGCAGGGCCAGCCCGAGCGCGAGAACCGGGTGATCAACATGGTCAACCAGATGGACGAAGAGGGCTTCGGCGGCTGCACCAACTACGGCGAGTGCTCCCGGGTCTGCCCGCAGGAGATCTCGATCGACGTGATCGGCATGCTCAACCGGGAGTACCGCAAGGCGAAGACCGGCAAGAAGCCGAAGCACGCCCCCAAGATGACCACCCAGTAGGTCCGGTAACCGGGGGCGTCCCCCGGAGTACCACCCGGCATGGCCATCCGAATCCGGAGGATCCTCAAAGCCCCGCTGTTCCGGATCGCCCTCGTCCTGCTCGTCCCGGTCGCTTTGCTGGCGGGGGCCGCCGCCCCACTTCCGGCTGGTCGTCTACCGAGATGTGGTCTTCACGATCGTCAACGGCCGGGTCTGCTCTTATGAGGTGGCCGGGGGCGGCTGGTCGACCACCGGGGGCACGCGGGCCGGGGACGGCATCGAGGCGATCCGGCGCCGATTCGGTCCACGGGCCTGCTCTCAGGTCAACTACACGGAAGACCCGCTGTGGAGGCAGTGGCTCTGCTCGGGACGCACCGCGAGCGGCATCCGCATGCGCTTCGCCGGAGATCCGGTCAGCTCCGTGGCCGTCAACTGAGGCGTCTGAACGGCCATGTCCAGGATAAGCCCGATACTGCTCTCACCCTGGATCTGGATGGTCGCGCTGCTCGCGGGGCTGGTCGGGGTCGGCTTCGGTTTCGTGGCCGGCAGAAAGAACGAGAACAGCGAGATCCAGGAGAAGCAGACCCGGAAGCTGCTGACCGCGGACGTCCCCGCCGGAACGGTTGATGAGAAGACCGGCACCTATCGGGGCGTGTCCCTGGGAGAGTCCGCCGCCACGGTGGTCGAGGAGCTGGGCCGGCCGATTGATCCGAACGCTGCGGTCACCATCCCCGAGGTCGCGAACAACACCGCGTGGAATGGCCTCGACGCCGACTGCCGGCCCGGGCCGGACCGATCCATGGTGTATCGCGAGGTCGTGATCGGCCTGAGCCGCGGGCGGGTCTGTTCGATCGAGGTCGCCGGGGGCGGCTGGCGCACCGACGGCGGAATCGAGGCGGGCGACCCGGTCTCCGTCGTCCAGGATCGTTTCGGCGCCAACGCCTGTCACGAGTCGAATCCGACCGAGGACCCGTTCTGGAGCCAGTGGGACTGCTCGGTGAAGACCGCCCCGGACGTAAGGCTTCGCTTCGCCGGAGATCCGCTCACCTGGGTCGTCGTAACCCGTCCCCGCTGACGGCTTCGCCCGGCCGACGCCCGACCAACGCCGGCAACCCGGTCTCGAACCCGGACTTTTAGGTCATATAGACCTAAAAGTCCGGGTTCGGCCTCGGTTGAAGGAACGGCTAGAGGCCCATCGAACGGCCGATGATCTCCTTCATGATCTCGGTGGTGCCACCGTAGATCCGGGTGACGCGGTTGTCGGCGTAGGCACGGGCGATCGGGTACTCGAGCATGTAGCCGTAGCCGCCGTGCAGCTGGACGCACTTGTCGATCACGCGGTCGGCCAGCTCGGTGGTCCACCACTTGGCGGCGGCCGCGTCCTCGACCGAGAGCTTGCGCTCGTTCAGGGCGGTGACGCAGCGGTCGATGTAGACCGTGGCGATGTCGACCTCGGTCTTGACCGTCGCCAGCTCGAAGCGGGAGTTCTGGAAGGAGCCGATCGGCTTGCCGAAGGCGGTGCGCTCCTTGACATACTCGAGGGTCCAGTTCAGCGCGGCCTGGGCGGCGGCGACCGCGGCGACCGCGATCGAGAGGCGCTCCTGGGCGAGGTTGAAGACCAGGTACTTGAAGCCCTCGCCCTCGTTGCCGAGCAGGTTGGCGGCCGGCACCCGGACCTCGTTGAAGAACAGCTCGGCGGTGTCCTGGGAGTGCATGCCGATCTTCTCCAGGTTGCGGCCGCGCTCCAGGCCCTCCATGCCCCGCTCGAGGATCATCAGCGACATGCCCCGGTGCTTCTCCTTGGGGTCGGTCTTGACCGCGGTGATGATCAGGTCGGCGTTGATGCCGTTGGTGATGAAGGTCTTGGAGCCGTCGACGACGTACTCGTCACCGTCGCGGATCGCCTTGGTCGACATGGAGGCGAGGTCGGAACCGATCCCCGGCTCGGTCATCGCGACGGCGGTGATCAGGCTGCCGTCGACGATCCCGGGCAGCCACCG
>JBEBTS010000075.1:0-10416 GCA_040393665.1 Conexibacter woesei | reverse complement strand
CCAGGAGTGAAGAATGCGCGCCTACCGTCTGATCGAGTGGCAGAAGCCTCCCCGCATCGAGGAGGTGGACGTCCCGGAGCCCGGGCCGGGCGAGGTGCTGATCAAGGTCGGCGGCGCCGGGATGTGCCACTCCGACCTCCACCTCATGGAGTGGGAGCAGGGGGTGATGCCGTTCGACCCGCCGTTCACCCTCGGGCACGAGAACGCGGGCTGGGTCGAGCGGCTCGGCGAGGGCGTGACCGGGTTCGAGCCGGGCGACGCGGTCGCGGTCTACGGGCCTTGGGGCTGCGGCCGGTGCCGGGCCTGCCGGCTCTCCCGGGAGGACTACTGCGAACGGCAGATCGAGATCGGGACCCTCGGCGGCGGCCTCGGGCTGGACGGCGGGATGGCGGAGTACATGCTGGTTCCGTCCGCGCGTCTGCTGATCCCGCTCCGTGACCTCGATCCCCGTGACGCGGCGCCGCTCACCGATGCGGCGCTCACCCCCTACCACGCGATCAAGCGCTCGCTGCACCGGCTGGTGCCGGGCAGCACCGCGGTGGTGATCGGCGTGGGTGGCCTCGGTCAGATGGCGATCCAGCTGCTGGCGGCGCTGAGCTCCACCCGGATCGTCGCGCTCGACACCGACCGGGATCGGCTCGACCTCGCGATCGGGCTCGGCGCCACCCACGCGGTGCCGTCCGACCGGGACGCCGCGGCCGAGGTCCGCCGGCTCACCGGCGGCCGCGGCGCCGAGGTGGTGCTCGACGTGGTCGGGATCGACGCCACCCTGGCGATGGCCGGCGAGATGATCGCCTTCGAGGGCGACCTCACCCTGATCGGGCTGGCCGGGGGCTCGATCTCCTACTCGGCGATGACCCTGCCCTGGGGCGCCCGGATCGCGACGACCTACTGGGGCACCGCGGTCGAGCTGATGGAGGTCTTGGAGCTGGCCCGGGACGGGCGGATCCGGATCGAGACGGAGCGCCACGGCCTCGACGAGGTGGAGGAGACCTACCGCCGCCTCCACGACGGCGAGGTGAGGGGCCGGGCGGTGGTCTGCCCGAACGGCTGACCGCCCGTTCAGCCCGGCTCGACTCGTTCGATCGCCTCGTAACGGGCGCCGTCCGGGTGCAGGGTGGAGGAGTAGAGCGTGATCGCCTCCGGCTCGAACTCCAGCGCGGGGCTGACCGGCAGCCTCATCCCGGCCCCGTCGAAGCCGCGGCCGGTGCGGGCCACGGTCAGGTGCGGCCGGAAGGGACGGCCGGCCCGCCACCCGACCGCGCGCAGCAGGCCGGCGGCCAGCTGGGACTGGAGCGCGGCCAGGTCGCCGCGGTCGTCATGGATGTCGAGCGCCAGGGCCCGCGGCCTTCGGCGCGGCAGCCAGACCGGGGCGCCCAGGGAGAGGGACGGTGTCGCCAGACCCGCCTGGGGACTGGTGGCTTCGACCACCGCATCGGCGATCTCCGCCACCGCCTCGGGCCTCTGGTCGCCGAGGAAGGCCAGCGTGATGTGGCAGTTGTCCGCCGGCACGGCCCGTAGCCCCTCGGTGAAGCGGATCAGGTGACGGGCCCAGGCGGAGGCCTCGGCCCGGACCTCGACCGGCGGGTCGGCGGCGACGAAGAGGCGGAGGCGGTCCCTGCTCGCCGCCACGCTCACTCCTCCGGCCGGAGGCGGAACGGCTCAGCCGTCGCCCGGCCGTCGGCTTCCGGCCCGGCCCCGTCCGGCGGCGTGAAGCCCTCCGGCATGTGACGGGTCCGGATCAGGGTGCCCCAGGCGGAGTCCGGCATCTCGATCGTGCCGGTCCGGTCGAGGAAGTCGTGCAGCACCGCGGCCAGGCTCTCCGGATCCTCGAGGTTGGGGAAGTGGGCGGCCTTCGGCAGGGTCTCGAAGCGGCTGCCGGGCACCGCCTCATGGGCGGCCCGGCCGTGCTCCAACGGGATCGTGTGGTCCCGCTCGCCCCACACGATCAGGGTCGGCACCGCCTCCAGCAGGTAGAGCCGGTCGGCGGCGCTCACCTTCTGGCCGCGGCTGTCGATCACCGAGCGCAGGGTCTCGCGGAAGGCGCGGCGCGAGCCGGGGCGGCTGAGCGGCCGCAGCGCCCGGGCCACGGTGCGCAGGTTCTTGCCCGCCTGGCGGCTGACCCGGGAGAGCCCGGCCCCGACGGCGTCGAGCCCGGCCAGCGCCCCGCGGTTCGCGGCCAGGGCGAGCAGCGCCCCCGAGCCGGGGGCGGCCGCCCCGCGCAGGGCCGGGCTGACCTCCCGGCCGAGCCCGCCGGAGGAGATCAGGACCATCCGCTCGGTGCGCTGGGGGAACTGGTAGAAGAACTGCATCGCGACCCCGCCGCCGAGCGAGTGGCCGACGATCGTCGCCCGCTCGACGCCGATCGCGGTGAGCAGGTCGCGGATGCTGGCCGCGTGGGCGCCGAGCGAGTAGTCGCCGCGCGGGGTCGGCGAGTCGCCGTGGCCGATCAGGTCGGGAGCGATCACCGTGTAGCTGTCGGCCAGCCGGAGCGCGACCTCGCGCCAGTGGCGGGACGAGTTGATCATGCCGTGGATCAGCACGACCGGCGGCCCGTCACCGACCATCCGGTAGATCGCGCGGTGACCGTGGAGGTCGACCTGCCGGGCCTCGAACGGATCGCCGTCCGCCCCGCCGGCCCGTCCGTCCGGAGGGACGGGCGGGCCGCCGTTGTCACTCGGCCGGCTCAACCGTCCATTCCAGCTCGAAAGATTCGAGCCCGGCGAGGAATCCCTCCGGATCGAAGGCCTCGGCGGGAGCGAGGGCGCCGGTCGCCTCGATCTCCCCCGAGGCGGCGGCGATCGCGCCCTTGACGATCAGCGCGGCGGTCAGGCCGTAGACGTCGGTCCCGGTCAGGAGCCCGCGCCGCGACCGGCTCGGCGAGATCACCTCGCAGGCGATCGCGAACC
The DNA here is from genome assembly GCA_040393665.1 of Conexibacter woesei. GTDB lineage: Bacteria > Actinomycetota > Thermoleophilia > Solirubrobacterales > 70-9 > 67-14. Next base: position 7,507 of record JBEBTS010000075.1, on the reverse strand, counting down.
GGGTCGCGCGGCGCCCCTCCGGGCCCGCGCCCTCGGGCATCAGCGAGATCAGCTTGCTGACCGCCGACCGGGCCGGCGTCCTCATCACGATCCCGGTGGGTCGCGCCAAGAGGGGCATCAGGCCGGCGATCCGGGACGGCAGGATCGAGTCCGAGGTCATCGCGGTCTCGATCGAACGCACCGTCGCGTGTCGGGGCACGGTCACATGCTCCCCGCTGGGGAAGCGCATCATCCGCTTGCGCCCGAGCGGCGGGCCGAAGTCGAAGTCCGGGCGGCTGACCTTCTGCGGGGCCGGTCGGAGCGTGCCGTCCCGCCATTCGAGATCCCCGCCCTTGAACATCTCGAGCGAGGACCGGGCGGTGCCGCGGCTGGGCTGGAAGGGGGAGTGGTAGGCGATCCGGATCCGGTCGATCGGGTCGATCCCGCGGGCGGTGAGCGCGACCAGCAGGTCGGCCGGGACGTAGTCGTAGCCCATCGCCGGCAGCACCGCGACGCCGGCCTTCTCGGCCCGCCTGCCGTAGCCCTCGAAGGCGGTCAGCATGAAGGGCTGCTCGCCGGTGGTGTCCAGGTAGTGCGCGCCCGCGTCGACGGCGGCCGCGAGGATCGGCTCGCCGTGGAGCGAGAAGGGGCCGGCGCAGGAGATCACCGCGCCGCAGCCCGAGAAGAGGTCCCGCAGCCCGGCGGCATCCTCGGTCCCGATCGCCTCGATCCGGGGGATGCCCACCGCGTCGCCGGTGGCCGAGGTGTGCGGCACGATCCCGGCGACCGCGGTCGCTACGCCCTCCAGCTTCTCGCGGTTGCGGCCGGCGAGCACGAACTCGACGCCGCTGCGGGCCAGCTCCTCGGCGACCAGCCGGCCGGTGTACCCGGTGGCCCCGTAGACCGCGATCGGTCCCATCATCTCTCCGGTGGTGATCATCGGCTTCCGGCCCGGTCCCGGTTCAGGCCTTCTTGACGACGCTCGACTTGAGCTGCATCGGACCGAACCCGTCGACCTTGCAGTCGATGTCGTGGTCGCCGACCCCGTTGACCAGCCGGATGTTCCGGACCTTGGTTCCGGCCTTGATCGGCGCGGAGCTGCCCTTCACCTTGAGGCTCTTGACCACGGTCACCGTGTCCCCGTCCGCGAGGGGGTTGCCGACCGCGTCCCGGATCACCGGGGCGGCGTCCTCGGCCGATTCCGTCCCGCCGGCCGACTCGTCGCCGGGCGGCGGCCATTCGTGGGCGCACATCGAGCAGACGAGAAAGCCACCGAGCTCATACGTGAACTCGCTGGCGCATTCGGGGCAGACGGGGGCGGAGACGGTCATGCCCTGACCTTATCCAGATCGGTTTTTCCCGCTCAGTCCGACCCCCGTGGGCCGATCAGCACCGGGCAGGACGCGTCGCGGATCACCTCGGACGAGGTCGATCCGAGCAGGATCCGGCGGACCGGCCCGTAGCCCCGCGAGCCGATGCAGAGCAGGTCCAGGTCCTCGGCCGAGGCGAGCTGGATCTCGCCCGCGGCGGGGCCGTCGCGCTGGTCGGTCTCCGCCTCGACGCCCTCCGGCAGCCGGGACGAAGCGTGCTCCAGGGCCCGCGTCGCCATCTTCCGGGAGATGTCCTTCAGCTCCGAGAGCGCGTAGGCCGACCCCCAATGGCCCCAGCCCTCCGCCAGCTCGCCGGCCACCGCGATCAGTCTCAACCGGCCCCCGTCGAGCAGCTCGACCGCCGCGTCGAGGGCGCGGTCGGACTCGGGCGAGCCGTCGACGGCGACCCCGATCCGGTCGAGCCCGGCGACCTCCTGCGCGTACCCGGCCGGGGCCAGTGCGACCGCGAACCGGCTGCCCGACATCAACTGGCGCGCCTTGCGCCCGGCCCGGACCTTGCCGGGATCGGACCGGTGGCTCCCCAGCACGAGCAGATCCCCGCCGAGCCGTTCGGTCACCTCCTGGAGCCCGTGGGTCGGCGAGGAGCTCTCGGTCAGCTCCGTCCGGGCGCCGAACTCACCGGCGGCGCGCTCCAGCCCGGCCCGGGCGCCGGCGACCATCTCGTTCCAGGCGTCGACCGGCAGGGCCGGCACCAGGCTGTTCCCGGCCGGGTAGGGCAGCACCAGCGCCGCGACCAGCTCGGCGCCGGTCCGGTCGGCCAGCACCCGTCCGAGGGTGAGGGCGTCCCGGCCGCGGTCGCTCTCGTTGAAGCCGACGACAATCCGATCGAACATCCTGCCTCCTCTGAGATCGAGGTGTGCGTGAGCCCCGGCGATCCGGGGCCTTCGTGTCGATACTTCAGGTTTTCCGGCCGAAGTGCAAACGGCCGCCGGGTCAGTCCCGGGTCAGCTTCTTGTAGGTGATGCGGTGCGGACGGTCGGCCTCGGCCCCCAGCCGGCGGCGACGGTCCTCCTCGTAGGCCTCCAGGTTGCCCTCGAACCAGACGACCTCGGAGTTGCCCTCGAAGGCGAGGATGTGGGTGGCGACCCGGTCGAGGAACCACCGGTCGTGCGAGATCACCACGGCGCAGCCGGCGAAGCCGAGCAGGGCCTCTTCCAGCGCCCGCAGGGTGTCGACGTCGAGGTCGTTGGTCGGCTCGTCGAGCAGCAGCAGGTTGCCGCCGGAGCGGAGCAGCTTCGCCAGGTGGACCCGGTTTCGCTCCCCTCCGGAGAGGACGCCGACCTTGCGCTGCTGGTCGGAGCCCTTGAAGTTGAAGCCGCCGACGTAGGCGCGGGAGTTCATCTTGTGGCTGCCGACCGAGATCGTGTCGTCTCCGTCGGAGATCTCCTCCCAGACGGACTTGTCCGGGTCGAGCGCGTCGCGGGACTGGTCGACGTAGGCCAGCTGGACCGTCTCGCCCAGCCGGATCGAGCCGGAATCCGGCTCCTCGTCGCCGACGATCATGCGGAAGAGGGTGGTCTTGCCGGCGCCGTTCGGCCCGATCACGCCGACGATGCCCGCCGGGGGAAGCTTGAAGTCGAGGTCCTCGAACAGCAGCTTCTCGCCGAAGGCCTTCTTCAGGTGATCGGCGTCGATCACCACGTTGCCCAGCCGCGGACCGGCCGGGATGTGGATCTGGACCTGGTCCAGCTTCACGTTCTGCTCCTCGGCCAGCAGCTCCTCGTACCGGGCGAGGCGGGCCTTGGACTTCTTGCGGCGGCCCTTCGGGTTCTCGCGCACCCACTCGAGCTCGGCCGCGATCGTCTTCGCCCGGGCGGTCTCCTTGCGCTCCTCCTGGGCGAGCCTGTCCTGCTTCTGCTCCAGCCAGGAGGAGTAGTTGCCCTCGAACGGGATGCCGCGGCCGCGGTCCAGCTCGAGGATCCAGCCGGCCACGTTGTCGAGGAAGTACCGGTCGTGGGTCACGGCGACGACGGTGCCCTTGTACTCCTCCAGGTGACGTTCCAGCCAGGCGACCGACTCGGCGTCGAGGTGGTTGGTCGGCTCGTCCAGCAGCAGCAGGTCGGGTGCCTGGAGCAGCAGTCGACAGAGCGCGACGCGGCGGCGCTCGCCGCCGGAGAGCTTGGTCACGTCGGCGTCGCCGGGCGGAAGCCGCAGCGCGTCCATGGCGGTGTCCAGGGTCGTGTCCAGGTTCCAGGCGTCGGCGGCGTCGATCCGGGCCTGCAGCCGGCCGAACTCGTCCGCGGTCTCGTCGGAGTAGTTGGCGGCCAGCTCGTTGAACCGGTCGAGCAGGTCCTTGATCTCGCGGACCCCGTCCTCGACGTTGCCGCGCACGTCCTTGGTCTCGTCGAGCTGCGGCTCCTGCTCGAGCATGCCGACCGTCGCGCCCTCGCGCAGCCGGGCCTCGCCGTTGAACTCGGTGTCGACCCCGGCCATGATCCGGAGCAGCGAGGACTTGCCGGCCCCGTTGTTGCCGAGGATGCCGATCTTCGCCCCCGGCAGGAAGTTCAGCGAGATGTCACTCAGGACCTCCTTGTTCGGAGGGTGGACCCGAGAGACCTTGTACATGGTGAAGATGTAGTCCGCCATCGCCCGCCACCTTACCCGTCGGTCGGCCCCGGCCTGCCCCCGGCTCCGGGGGCAGGTCACCCCCGGAGCGAAAGCCCCCGACTCCGGGGCAGGCCGCCCCCGGAGCGAAAGTCCCCGGGGTAGGAGAAGCCCCCGGGATGGACGGCCTGAGGGGGGAGAGGGTTCCCGGGCCGTCCGCCGGTCGCGTCGCGACCGGAAGCTTGGTGATCCGTCGCCGGCGGTCAGCGTCCCTTCCGGACCAGGGTGATGGCGCGCGTCACCTTCTGCGCCTTGCCCGACCTGGGCTTGAAGGTGAAGACCGCCTTGACCTTCACGCGCCCCTTGCGCCGGAGCTGGCGCTTCGCCTTCCCGGCCGGGTTCAGCTTGAGGCTGAGCTTCGTGGCCTTGGCGCTCTTGCGGGAACGGGGCACGAGCCCTTTCGCGCCCCTCGCCTTGCCGGTGACCTTCAGCGTGCCCGCCGACGGGACGGAGAGGGACGCCTTGGCGGTGCCGGTCCGACGCTGGACCTGGATCCGGTCCACCTTCAGCCTGCCGACCGGCTTCGGGCCGGTCTCCGGGGCGCGTTCGACGATCCCCTCGTGGACCGTCTTGCTGCCGTCGGCCCGCTTGACCACGGTGAACGAGTCGAGCAGGTCGCCGACCTTCCCCGGTGCGTCGGAGAGCTCCCCCTTGGCGGCGATGTAGGAGCGGTACTGGATCCGGTCGCCGTCGATCGTGATCGGCTGGTAGGTGGAGGTCTGCTGGAATCCGGTGACCCGGGTGGCTCCGTTGAGCGTCCAGTTGTTCTCCTCGGCCGGGGCCAGCGCGTAGTACTTCGGCCCGGCGACCGAGACGACGAAGACCGGGCCGGTCTGGGTGCCCGGGGCCGCGCTCTCGTGGGCCTTCAGATGGCCGCGGGCGTAGACGTGGTCGTGGCCCTGGAGCACGAGATCCACGTTGAACTCCTCGATCACCGGCAGCAGGAGCATCCGGAGCAGGGCGTTGTCGCGGCCGGTGGAGCCGGAGAAGATCGGCTGGTGGATCGAGACGATCGACCACCGGTTCGGGTTGCTCCGCAGCGCGTCGCGGAGGAAGTCGACCTGCTCGTAGGCCGCGGTGCCGTTGCCGTCGAGGGCGATCATGCGAACCCCCTGGTAGTCGGTGTACCAGACGGTGGCGGCCGCGTCGGTCGGCCCGTTGCCGGGGTTGGTGAAGTGCTCGCGGAACTGGACGCCGCCGCCGTCTCCCGACTTCTCGTGGTTGCCGGTGATCGGCATGGTGTTGATCCGGTCGGCGTGCCCGGCTACGCCGTCGAACCACTGGCCCCACTCGTAGTCGTTCGAGGAGCGGTTGATCAGGTCGCCGGCGTAGAGGGCGAGATCGGCGTCCGGGGTGCGTTCGAAGGCCTGGTCGACGACCGGTCGCCAGGACACGTCGAGGCCGTTCTGGGCGTCGCCGAAGTAGAGGAGCTTCCAAGGCTTGGCGCCGTCGGCCCGGGCGGTGCGGAACTGCATCCAAGGGCTCCAGCCGCCGTCGCCGCCGACCCGGTACCGGTAGGCGGTGTCCGGGCTCAGGCCGGTGAAGGTCGCGGAGTGGTGGATCGACCTGTAGGGCCAGTTCTCGAAGTCGACCGGCTGCCCGGTGGTGCTCGACACGGTCGTCGCGCCGCCGCCGGCCGCCGGGGCGATCTCGGCCTTGCCCTGGGTCGTCGCCTCGTCGGTGCGCCAGGTCACGAACTGGGAGGTCGCGGGCGTGGCCGTCGGGTTCAGCACGATCCGGGAGGGGACCGGAGAGGGTGCGAACGGGATGTCCTCGGCCGAGGCGGCCGGGGTGAGGGCGAGGCCGAGGCAGCAGAGGAGGGCGAGCAGGGCCAGGGTGAGCTTGGAGGGAAGTGAGAGGGAGGGGTTGGGATTCATGCCGCCGAGGCTGCCGCAACGGCCGTCGCCGGATGTCAATTTTCCGTTGACTGAAAGATTCTTCAAGTTGTGAAATACTGAATATGTGGTTCCTCTTCATCAGGCCAAGGCCGAGCTCTTCCGCACGCTGGGACATCCGGTGCGCATCCGGGTGCTCGAGCTGCTCCTGGACGGCCCCCGGCCGGTGCATGAACTGCGGGCCGAGATCGAGGTCGAGCCGTCGAACCTCTCGCAGCAGCTGGCGGTGCTCAGGCGATCCGGCCTGGTCGAGTCGACCCGGGAAGGGTCGACGGTGCTCTACACGATCAGCACCCCGGAGGTCGCCGAGATGATGGCGGCGGCGCGGCGGGTGCTGGGCACGGTCCTCGCCGGGCAGCAGGAGCTGCTGGCCGAGCTCCAGACCTCCTAGGCCGCGGTCCTCGATGAGCGGGCAGGTCTGATGCCGTCGCGGCTGAGACAGCTGCTCCCGGATCGCGCCGACTGGCAGGCGGTCCGGCGCTCGCCGCGCCGGGACCTGCTCGCGGGGGTCACGGTCGCCGTGGTCGCCCTGCCCCTGGCGCTCGCCTTCGGGGTGGCGTCCGGGCTGGGGGCCGAGGCCGGGATCGTGACCGCCGTCGTTGCGGGGGCGGTGGCGGCGGTGTTCGGCGGCTCGAACCTCCAGGTCTCCGGGCCGACCGGCGCGATGACCGTCGTCCTGATCCCGGTGGTCCACCAGTTCGGGGCGCAGGGCGTCCTCATGGTCGGCCTGGTCGCCGGCTTCGTCCTGGTCGGCATGTCGCTGGTCGGGTTGGGGCGATACGTGCGGTTCCTGCCGATCCCGGTGATCGAGGGCTTCACCGCGGGCATCGCGGTGGTGATCGCCCTCCAGCAGGTGCCGGCCGCGCTGGGGGTCGAGCCGGGCCATCAGGAGCGGGTCTGGGCGCTGGCCGGGGAGGCGGTCGGCGACTACCTCGCAGATCCCTCGCTGCTCGCGCCGCTGTTCGCGCTCGGGGTCGCCGGGGTGATCCTCGCCGGCAGCCGGTGGCGGCCGGAGTGGCCGGTCTCGCTGATCGCGGTGGTCGCCGCGACCCTGCTCTCGCGCTTCGCCGTCGACGGCCTCGACCCGATCGGCGCGTTGCCGTCCGGCATCCCCGCCCCGTCGCTCGGGTTCCTCGACTTCGGCGCGGTCCCGTCCCTGGCGACCGCGATCCTGGCCGTCGCCGCGCTCGCCGCCCTGGAGAGCCTGCTCTCCGCCGCGGTGGCCGACGCCATGAGCGTCAACGAGCGGCACGACCCGGACCGGGAGCTGTTCGGCCAGGGCCTGGCCAACATCGCCTCGCCGATCTTCGGCGGCATCCCGGCCACGGCGGCGATCGCCCGGACCGCGGTCAACGTCCGCGCCGGCGCCTCCTCGAAGCTGGCCTCGTTGACCCACGCCGTCGTCCTCCTGGCGATCGTCCTGGTGGCGTCGTCGCTGGTGTCCGACATCCCGCTGGCCGCCCTGGCCGGCGTCCTGTTCGCGACCACCATCCGGATGGTCGAGGTCGGCTCGCTCCGCGCCCTGCTGCGCTCCACGCGGGGAGACGCCGCCGTCCTGCTGCTCACCTTCTTCGTCACCGTCGCCTTCGACCTGGTGGCGGCGGTGGTCGTCGGCCTCGGGGTGGCGATCGTGATCGC
>JBEBTS010000074.1:0-10437 GCA_040393665.1 Conexibacter woesei | reverse complement strand
GGCCCCTGGCCAACGGGGTCACCTCGGTCCTCTACGAGGGCGCGCCGGACTATCCCTCGAAGGAGCGGTGGTGGGAGATCGTCGAGCGCTACTCGGTCACCATCCTCTACACGGCCCCGACCGTGATCCGCTCCTTCATGAAGTGGGGCGAGGAGCTGCTCGAGGGGCACGACCTGTCGAGCCTGAGGCTGCTCGGATCGGTCGGCGAGCCGATCAACCCGCGGGCCTGGCTCTGGTACCGGGAGCACGTCGGCGGAGGCCGCTGCCCGATCGTCGACACCTGGTGGCAGACCGAGACCGGCGCGATCATGATCGCGCCGCTGCCCGGGATCACGACGACCAAGCCCGGCTCGGCGACGACCCCGCTGCCGGGGATCGAGGCGGCGATCTACGACCGGGACGGCGACGAGGTGACCGAGGGCGGCGGCAACCTGGTCATCACCCGACCGTGGCCGGCGATGGCCCGGACGCTGCTCGACGAGCCCGAGCGCTACGTCACGACCTACTGGGAGCGGTTCGGCCCGGAGACCTACCTGGTCGGGGACGCCGCCCGCCGTGACGAGGACGGCGACTTCTGGATCGTCGGCCGGATCGACGACGTGATCAACGTCTCCGGCCACCGGCTGTCGACCATGGAGATCGAGTCCTCCCTGGTCTCCCACCCCGGGGTCGCCGAGGCCGCGGTGATCGGCACGCCCGACGACTTCACCGGCCAGGCGATCGTCGCCTTCGTCACCCCGACCGGGACGGTGGAGGACGAGGACGCCTACCGGCAGGAGCTGCGCGAGCAGGTCTCCGAGCGGATCGGCAAGCTGGCCCGGCCGAAGGTCATCCACCTGGCCGACGACCTGCCGAAGACCCGCTCCGGCAAGATCATGCGGCGGCTGCTCAGGGACATCGCCGACGGGAAGCCCCTGGGCGACGTGAGCACCCTGAAGGACCCGGACGTGGTCGAGTCGCTCGCGGCCCGGATCAACGGTGGAGGTGACGGCGGATCATGACCGCCAGGTGGAGGGCGAGCACGGTGTCGCCGTCCTTCAGGTCGACGTCGAGGATCTCCTCGATCCGACCGAGTCGGTGGTAGAGCGACTGCCGCTCGATCCCCAGCGCCACGGCGGTCTCGGTCTTCCGCCCGCCGGAATGCAGATAGGCCTCCAGCGTGTCGAGCAGGTCCTTGCCTCGTTCGCCCGACAGCTCCAGCATCGGGCCCAGCCGCTCGTCGCTGAACTCGAGCAGCTCCGGCGTGCCCCGCATCGAGAGCAGCAGCTGGCCGATCTCGGTCCGGCCGGCGTCGTGCCATGCCCGCACCGGGCCGATCGCGCCGGCCTCGGCCGCCAGCCGGGCCCGCCCGAGGGCCGGCGGCAGGTCCTCCCAGGTGTCGACCGCGCGGCCGATCGCGAGGGCCACCGTCGTCGGGTCGACGTCATGCAGCGAGAGCACGTTGGCGAAGCGACCCGCGAGCCGTTCCCGCGAGCCCGCGTCGTCGGGGCCGGACCCGGCGGTGCCGCGGTCGAGCAGCCCCAGCACGCAGTTGCCGCGCGAGCCGAGCAGCGCCGGGCGGTCCGGCTCCGACATCGCCACCCGGATCGCCGGCAGCAGCGGCGCCCAGGCCCGCTCGGAGCCGACGCCCGCCGACTCCGTGTCGGCTCTCCACACGGCGGCGACCGGGACCAGCCTGCCGTGACGCCGGGGGAAGCCCAGCGTGGACGCGCGCCGGGCGGCGGCGTGCGGGTCGACCAGGCCGGCGGCGAGCTCGAACAGCAGGTTCCCGCGGGCGCGGGCGCGCAGCTCGTCCTCCTCCCCTCCTCGCATCAGCCCGAGCCCGACCGCGACCGCGGCGCGCTCCAGGGCGATCGGGGTGAAGCGGTCGAAGTCCGACTCCAGCTTGAGCGCGATCACCCGGCCCCAGTTGCGGCCGCGGACCATGATCTGGGAGCCGAGCGCGCCCTCGGCCTCCCCGGGGTCGCGGCTCGACCACTTGAGCTTCGACCAGGTGTCCACCACCTCGGCCTCGCTGCTGGCGACGGTGCCCCAGGCGACCAGCTCCCGGCGGGCGTCCTCGAGCACGACCGGGTTGTCGATCCGGCGGGCGACCTCGGTGAGGATCGCCTCGGCGCCGTCGCCGGCGAGGACCCTCGAATCCAGCTCCCGGTGGAGCTCCTCGCCCCGCCGGGCGAGCGCGTGGCCGGAATCGAGCAGGGTCCCGTTGACGACCTCGGAGACCTCGACGAACCGGATGCCGCGGCGGATGGCGACCACGGGCATGCCGCGACGGTCGGCCTCGTCGACCAGGGCCTTGGGCAGCTCCCGCTGCCAGGCGAACCCGAGCTCCACCGCCACCCCGACCGCGCCCTCGGCCTGGAGGTCGCGGACGAACCGGCGCTGGGCGCCGGCGTCAGAGCCGATCGACACCCCGGTGGTCAGGATCATCTCCCCGCCGCGGAGCAGGTCGGAGACGTCGGGGACGTCCAGCGGGTGCACCCACCGGACCTCGGCGTCCAACCCTTCGGCTCCGGCCACGAGCTCGGGCAGGCCGGCCTTGACGATCGGCAGCTCGATGAACTCGGCGATGGTGAGGCTCGATGAGGCCACTACCGGAATCGTCGCACGTCGGCGAGCTGCGGCTGTGGTGGAGGGTCAGCCGTTGCGCTTCTTGCGCTTGCGCCGCTCGACCCGGGGTGCGCCGGGCTCGTCGGTGTCCGCGGAGCGCGGCTCGGGCGCTTCCTGCGGGGTGAGCTCGTCGCCGGTGCCCTCGATGACGCCGTCGGTCGGCTCGCCCCACTCGTCCACGGGGCCATCGTCGCCGTCCGGATCCGGTCCTCCGTCGGGGCCCGTCGAGCCCTGGCCACCGAACAGCCCGCCGCTCGGGCGGGGCGGCTCGACCGCTTCCCCGGCCGCCCAGGCCGGCGGACGACCGCCCGGCACCCAGCCGGCGAGCAGCAGGCCGATGTAGATGAACCAGACCAGCGTGAAGAGGGTGAAGAAGACGAAGACGGCGCCCAGGGCGAGGCCGAGCGACCCCCAGAACCTGGACAGCAGGCCGGTGCGCATGCTCCAGAGGGAGACGTAGACCACCGAGATCGTGAAGCCGAGCAGGCCGGCGAGGCCGAGGCCGGTCTCCAGCGGGGCCAGGGACGCATCGCTGCGGGCGTCCTGGGCCGCGTCGTCGGCGCAGTCCTCCTCGTACCGCTCGAGGTCGGTCGGGCTGCTGGCGGACTTGCCCTTCCCGGCGCCGTCGTCGGGCTTCGCCGCGGAACCGGCGTCGGACTCGTCGGCCTCCTTGACCTTCCCCTCGACGCACTTGCTGATGGTCGACGCGGGAACGTCCTTGAAGTCGGTGGCGGCCTGGAGGATCGACCCGGCACTGATCAGCCCGCCCAGCCCGATGAAGAGGGGAGCGGCGATGATCACGCCGATGAGGCCGCTGCGGACCCGGCCCGAGCGGGCGGCCGCGGCGCGGAACATGAAGACCAGCGGAACCGCGAGCAGCGCCCAGCCGATCAGCTGGACCACGCTGGCGACGATCAGCTTGCCGCGTTCGCCGTCGACCTCGGTCAGGCGTTCGGCCAGGCCGGTCCCGGCCCGGACTCCGGCGGCGGAGTCGCCGAACGAGGCGAGGATCAGGGCGACGCCGGCGACCGCCGCGATTCCGGCGATCATCGTGCCGCGACGTTCGCGCTCGAGTATCTGGGTCTTGGTCAGCATCAGGTGAACGGGGATGCGGCCTCTCGAGTGGAGTCCCGCCGCAGGTTGGAAGAGAGCCTATAGACCGGCTCGGGACCGGGTCAGCCGGCCGCGGATCAGAGCTTCTCGGGTGGGCTGCCGACCGGGTCGCCGAGGTCGGGATCCTCGGTCTCGTCGCGGACCGGGTAGTACTCGTAGTCGACCGGCTCCGCGATCCGCGAGATCCGCTCACCGGCGGCGAGGATCAGGTCCAGCAGAGGTGCGGCGGCCGCGATCGCGGTCTCGAACTTCTCCTGCGTCGGGTCGGCTTTCGCCTGCCTCTGGTCAGATCCGGCCATCTCCCAATACGCTACAGCGACCGTGCGCCCCGATCTTCCACACGTTCCCCTCGAAGCCGGCTCCGGTCCGGACAACCCCCCCTGCCCCGCCTGCGGCGAGCCGCTGTTCCCCTGGGTGGGCATGCCGGTGGGGACCGGGACCGCCCACCGCTGCGAGGGGTGCGGCCTCGGGGTGCTGATCCAGAACGAGGCTCCGGCGCGGCCGGATCTCGACGCGGCCTTCGACCCGGGCACGACCGAGGGCGCGCTGCGGGCACTCGACGAGCAGCTGGACGAGGACGGCTCCCTCCGGTTCCTCAACCGGGGCTCGCTGCAGGCCTCGCTGACCGGGGGCGCCTGGAGCGGGCTCGGCACCGACCGGCCGTACGTCTTCACCGCCGACGCGCTTCGCGACCTGGTCGCCAACCGGGACCAGGTGGTCACCAAGGTCCAGTGGCTGCCCGGCGCGGGGATCGCCCACATGTGGCAGAGCGGCATCAACATGTTCACCTTCGGCCAGAACGTGGCCCTCGGCGGGCTCGGTCGGGCCTTCCCGGTGCTGGCGCGCCGCAAGTGGCAACGGTCGCTGGACTGGTTCATCTCGATCGCCCTGGCGATCCCGGCCATCGTCGTGGCCACGCCGCTCGAGCTGCTCGGCGGCCTCTTCCGCCGCGGCGGCGCCTACCGGGCCCGCTTCCAGGTGCTCTGAGCCGACCCGGGCCGAGCGGCCCCGCGAGCGAGCGCCGCTCAGGCCGACCATCCCGGCCGTCGCGGGGTCACCCGCCACCGCCACGGCGGCTCGTCCCCGGCGGGCAGCCGGTAGTGGTTGCGCCCGGGCAGGATCTCGAGCGGCACCAGCCGCGGGCTGTCGCCGAGCCGGACCCGGATGCCGGCGGCCATCTCGATCTCGGCCGGCCCGACCTGCCGGTGACGCGCCTCCCAGCCCTGTGACGGCCGGTAGAGCCAGTAGGTGACCTCATGCCGGCCCGGGCCGTCCGGCCGGACCTCGGTGAAGTAGGTGGCCCTCCGGTTGGAGGTGGTCAGCCCCGTCTCGAGCTGGCCGGCCGGGACGGCGCAGCTCGGGCGCTGGCAGTAGCGGAAGTCGACCGGCACCAGGCCCCGGTCCGAGCCGGTGACCGGCGGGGCCAGCATCCGGAGCGCCCGGGCCAGCGGCCAGCCGTAGGCGGAGACGGTCGGGTGCTGGGCGCACACCCCCGGCGCCCGTGGCCCGCAGGCGATCCGGTTGGCGATCCGCCGGCCCAGGTCCCGCCCGGGCGGCTCGCCGCCACCGGCGAGCAGGAGCCCCGCGGCCAGGGCGAAGCCGAGCGCCAGCATGAGGACCACCCCGGCCTGCTCGACCGTCGCGCCGCCGGAAGCCGCGCGGAGCCCGCGCGGGCGGCGGACGCGAAGCCGGTGAGATGCGAGGGGGCGGAAAGACATGCGCCGAAGCTAGACCGGAAATCCTCACCCGTGGCTGCTGCTCCGCAAAGATTCGGCCACCGGAGCCCGACGTCCTCCATCCCGGGCCGGGGCCGCGGACTCGGTAGATTGGAACGATGGAAGGTTCTCCATTCAACTTCTTCGGCGACCCCGACGAGCTCCGCGCCCGCATGCAGGAAATGGCCGACCAGATGCAGTCCTCCCAAGAGGTCGCATGGGCCGACAACGCGATCCGGCTGGCGGTCGAGATGACCGTCGCCTCGATCGGCCGGCTCAACCTGACCGGCAACTCCGACGAGCAGGCGATGCAGGTCCGGGATGCGATCCGCGTGGTCTTTCCGGAAGCCGTGACCCTGGTGCGCGAAGCCCGTCAGGGCCTCCGCTGACGGGCCAGGGCCTCCGCTGAGCGAGCTGAGCTCAACCGACCGGGGCGAAGGCCCCGCGGTGCTGCTGATCCACGGCACCGGCACCGACTCGACCGTCTTCGCCGACGCGGTCGGGGAGCTCAACGGCTCCTTCCGGCTGATCACCTACGACCGTCGCGGTTGGGGCCGCTCGCCGGCGCAGGACGAGTACCGCCGCACCTCGATCGCCGAGCAGTCGATCGAGGCCGCCGGGATGCTGCGCGAGCTCTCGCCCGGCCCGGTGAGCGTGATCGGGCTCGGGCTCGGCGGCGTGATCGGGCTCGAGCTGGCCCTGGCCGAGCCGGAGCTGATCGCCGCCGTGGACATGATCGAGCCGCCATTGCTCGGCGCGGTGACCGCGGCCACCGAGGGGATGTCGGCCGACGTCGCGGCGATCCGACGGGCGGCCGACGAGGGCGGCGAGCAGGCCGCCTACGATCTCTTCCTGGACGGCGAGCTGAGCACCCTCGGCGCCGGCGCGGAACGCTTCGAGCGGTTCGCCGACCGCGGCCCGGGCGCCGCCCGGGCCTTCCTGGTCGAGCTGCCCGCGGCACCGGCCTGGCCGGTCGATCCGGTCCGCCTCGCCGGCCTCGAGGCCGCGATCGGCGTGGTCACCTGCCCCGGCACCCCGTCCCTCCTGGAGAAGGCCGCCGATTCGGTGGCCGCCCGCGTCCCCGGGGCGAAGCGGGTCGTCGCCCGGAAGGCCCCGGAGCTGGCCGCGGTCGAGCTGCTCGACGCCGACCGGCCGGCCTGAGCCCCACGGCCCACCGCCGGGGAGGGACCTCGCCGGCTACCAGACCGCGCTGTGCTCCTCCATCACGCCGGCCCCCGACGCGAGCTCGATCCCGTCGAGGGAGCCGGTGAACGTGCCGAAGCGATGGACGTAGTCGGAGCGGACCAACAGGAAGTTGTCGTGGCGGCGACGCTCGGCGTCGTCCCGGAACTGGAACTCGAGGCGGGGACGATCGGTCGGGGCGCCGTCCGCGCCGGCGGCGAAGGTGATCCCGTCGAGGTCCTCGAACACGACCGGAGCCGGCTCGTAGGGCTCGCCGTCCACCCATATCGCCCGCTCCGACCCGGTCTCGGGATCGTTGATGCCGGAGACCAGGTTCCAGCCGAGGGCCCGCCCGTCGGTCGAGACCCCGATGCCCGCCGACCACAGCCAGGCGGTGTGCCTGGCCTGGAAGCCGCCTGACTCGTCGTCGACCCCGAGCCCGTCGATCTCCCAGGTCCGGCCGGCGGCCTCGATCCGGCCGACGATCGGGACCCCGGCCCGCTTGCGGGTCCAGCCCCAACCGCGGCCGCTGGGACAGACGACCTCGATCGGCTCGCTCGGGCCGAGCACCAGCGACGCCCGGACCGGGCCGGGGGCGCCCGGGCCGGTGACCCGGGAGCCGGCGCCGGTGGCGGCCAGCTCGACGTAGCTGCCCTCCATCGCGACTTCCTGACGGCCCGGCCTCAACTGGGTGTGCTCGATCACGGTGCCGGACTCGCGATCCCAGAGCGACCAGAAGCAGTGGCGAAGGGGACCGATCAGGACGGTCGCGAGGCAGAGCATGACCTCTTCCCCGTAGAAGCCGACGTACCGCCACCGCTTGCGCATGATTCCCTTGTGGAGCAGGGGTAGGGTGGCCGGCGGGAGGGGCAGATCGGGGCGTCCCGCACCCGGTCCGCGCCAGGAAAGTGAATGCCGACGGTTGAGCTCGGGCGTGGCTTTGCCCTTGGTTTCGGTCATTCCCGGCTACACTACTCCGCTGTGTCCGAGACCGCCAAGACAACCGAGCCCGATCTGACCGCCAGCTACGACCCCGCCGACGACGCGATGTGCTCGCGCGCCCGGGAGCGGTTCACGGCCGACCGCAACCGGCGACTGCCCCGGCGCAAGGGCAAGAACGACACCCTGCCGAACTTCATCATCATCGGCGGGCTCAAGTGCGGGACCACCTCGATCCACCACTACCTGGGCCTCCATCCCGACATCCACATGTCGAAGCCGAAGGAGCTCAACTTCTTCGCCGCGGAGCAGAACTGGGATCTCGGCCTGGACTGGTACAAGGGCCGCTTCGACAACCGGTCCAAGATCAACGGCGAGTCCTCTCCCCACTACACGAACCGCCCCCGCTTCAACGGCGTCGCCGAGCGGATCCACCAGCACGTCCCGGACGCGAAGCTGATCTACATGGTCCGCGACCCGATCAAGCGGATCCTCTCCCACTGGGTGCACGCCACCGGCGCCGGCTACGAGACCCGCGAGTTCGAGCCGACCCTGGCCCTGCCGGACACGTCCTACATCCACCGTTCGATGTACTGGATGCAGCTCCAGCCCTACCTCGAGCTGTTCGACCGCTCGCAGATCGAGATCATCACCCAGGAGGAGCTGGGAAGCGCCCGCGACGAGACGATGCGCAAGGCCTTCTCCTTCCTCGGCGTGGACGAGACCTTCACCTCCGAGCAGTGGGACCGCCAGTGGGAGAAGTCGGCCGCCAAGCAGGACGACAAGTACCAGTTCATGGAGAAGCTGATCAAGCTCCCCGGCTTCCGTTCCTTCGACCGCAACTTCGACCGGCTGCCGGAATCCATGCGGTGGATGGTCGAGAAGGTCGTCCACGACCCGGACAAGCCGCCGGCGCCGAAGCCGGAGATCCCGGACGACCTGATGGCGACCCTGAAGGGCCGCTTCCGGGAGGACGTCGCCGGCCTCGAGGAATGGGCCGGCCGCAGCTTCGACGGCTGGCACGACTACTCCGCCTGAGCGGGAAGTGACCGCCCCCGGGAATAGCGCCGACGGCCCGCTGACGGTCAACCGGCTCATCCCGGACCCGGGGCCGGCCACGATCGAGGAGGAGTTCGCCGGCTACCGGCCGTTCGAGCAGCCGCATGAGGACCGTCCCTGGGTGGCGGTCAACATGGTGACGACGCTGGACGGCCGGGCCGCGATCCACGGCCGCTCCAAGGAGCTCGGCACCCGGGCGGACCGGGAGCGCTTCCTGCGCCTGCGCACCCGGTTCGACGCGGTGATGATCGGCGCCGGGACGATGCGGGCCGAGCGTTACGGCCGGATCATCGCCGACCCCCAGGAGCGGGCCCGGCGGGAACGGGTCGGCCTGCCGCACGACGCCCTGGCCGTGATCGTCAGCGGCAGCCTCCAGCTCCCCTGGGACGCGCCCCTGTTCACCGAGGGCGGCGGCCGGGTGCTGATCTTCACCAACGACACCGAGCCCGCCCCCGAGACCGCGACCTCGCTGCGGACCCACCCCATGCCGGCCGGGATCGAGGTCGGCGAGGTCCTGCGCCACCTGCGGCGAGAGCGTGGCATCCGGGCGCTGCTCTGCGAGGGCGGCCCGCATCTGCTCGGCCAGCTGCTGGAGGCCGACTGCGTCGACGAGCTCTTCCTCACGGTCACCCCGGTCACCACCGGCGGCGACCCCCCGCGGATCGTGGAGGGGGCCGCCACCCGGATCCGGGAGTTCGAGCTGGTCGGGGCGCTCGAATCGGAGGGGGATCTGCTCACGCGGTACCGGCGGCGCCAAGTACGCTGACCGGCATGGACTTTGAGCCCGGCGTCGAGATAACAGCCCTCCGTGATCGCGTCCGTGACTTCATGGACGCGCACATCTTTCCCCGTGAGGCCGAGCTCCTCGCGGCGCTCGACGCGGAGGTGAAGGCCGGGGTCCCGTATCCCGCCGCCCTGGTCGAGATCCGCGAGCTGGCGAAGGCGGAGGGCCTGTGGAACCTCTTCCTGCCCGACGAGGAGCACGGTGCGGGGCTGTCCAACGCCGACTACGCGATCCTCTGCGAGGAGATGGGCCGCAGCCCGATGGTCGCGCCGATGGCCTTCAACTCGGCCGCGCCGGACACCGGCAACATGGAGATCCTGCTGGAGCACGGCAGCGACGAGCAGAAGCGCGACTGGCTGGCTCCGCTGCTGGACGGCAGGATCCGCAGCTGCTTCGCGATGACCGAGCCCGAGACCTCCGGATCCGATCCGACCGGCCTCGCCGCGGCGGCCGAGCTCGACGGCGACGAGTGGGTGATCAACGGGCACAAGTGGTTCACCACCGGGGCCAACGGAGCCGACCTGGCGATCGCCATGGTGATCACCGAGCCGGAGGGCAACCCGTACGCCCGCGCCTCGATGATCCTGGTCCCGACCGACAACCCCGGGTTCGAGATCGTGCGCCCGATCACGGTGATGGGCCACTCCGCCGGCCCCGGCCACTGCGAGGTCCGCTTCACCGACTGCCGCGTGCCGAAGGAGAACCTGCTCGGCCCGCGGGGCGCGGGCTTCCTGATCGCCCAGGACCGGCTCGGGCCGGGCCGCATCCACCACTGCATGCGCGCGATCGGCACGGCCGAGCGGGCCCAGGAGCTGATGTGCCTCCGGGCCGCCGAGCGGGAGGCCTTCGGCGGCCCGCTCGCCGACAAGCAGTTCGTCCAGGAGTTCATCGCCAGCTCGCGGATGGAGATCGACCAGGCCCGGCTGCTCACCCTCCACGCCGCCTGGAAGATGGACACCGTCGGCAAGCGGGAGGCCCGTCAGGAGATCTCGATGATCAAGGTGGTCGCCGCCAACATGGTCATGGACGTGCTCG
>JBEBTS010000073.1:0-10457 GCA_040393665.1 Conexibacter woesei | reverse complement strand
TCCCGATCGTCTACACCGGCATGGACCGGCGTCCCGACGGGTTCGACCAGGGCGCCTGGAACTGGAAGAGCTACCGCTCCGGCGAGGCCTCCGACATCCAGGGATCGCTCGGCAACGAGGTGGTCGAGGAGGTGAAGCCGGAGCCGCAGGACATCTACTTCGTCAAGGACAAGCCCAGCGCCTTCCACGGCACCCACCTGCTCGACTACCTGATCTACCTCGGCGCCGACACGGTGATCACCACCGGCACCACCACGTCGGGCTGCGTCCGGGCCAGCGCCGTCGACGCGACCCAGTACAACTACCGGTCAATCGTGCCGGAGGAGTGCGTGTGGGATCGTTCGATGATCTCGCACAAGGTCAACCTGTTGGACATCCAGATGAAATACGGCGACGTGAAGAAGACGGATGAGGTGATCGAGTACTTCCGGTCGCTGCCGGACCGCCCCTGCGGCCCGAACACGCCGACCGGCGTCGCCAACACCGATCAGGAGGTGCCGAAGTGAGTGACAGCACGCAGACCGGGGATGAGCTCGGGCTCGGCGTGGAGGTGCGCAAGATCGTCACCTTCGTCGAGGAGATCCACACCGAGGGCGGCCGTTCCGACGGCGCCCCGCTGAAGAAGGTCGCGGTCGCGGTCGTCTTCAAGAACCCGTACGCCGGCCAGCCCTTCACCGAGGACCTGTCCGAGCTGATCGAGGCCTCGGCCGGGCTCGGGAAGCTGATCGGGGAACGCTGCGACGAGGCGATCGGCGGCGAGGTCGAGTCGCACGGCAAGGCCGTGCTGGTCGGCACCGCCGGCGAGCAGGAGCACGGCAACGCGGCCAAGACCACCACCTTCGGCAACCCGTTCCGGGAAGGCTTCGGCGGTGGCAAGGCGTGGCTGCCCTCGACCACGAAGCGGTGCGCCCCGGGGGCCACCGCGGACGTGCCGCTCTGTTACAAGGACGAGATCTGGGTCAGGTCCCACTACGACACGGTGACCGTCGAGATCGCTGACGCGCCCGGCCCGGACGAGATCGTCCTGATTGGCGCGGTCGCCTCGCGCGGGCGGCTCAACGCCCGGGTCGGCGGCAAGAGCAAGGAAGAGGTCGAGTAGAGGCCATGGCCCAGGGCGCCCTCGAGATCCGGAACCTCTCGGGCCTGGTCACCGGCCGGCTCGAGGACCCGGTCGCGACCCCCGAGGTCGTGCGGATCGAGGACGGCCTGATCGCCGGCTTCGATCCCGGGCCCGAGCCCGACCGGGTGCTCGACGCCGGGGGCGCGGTCCTCGCCCCCGGCCTGATCGACTCCCACGCCCACGTCGTCTTCGGCGACTGGACCCCGCGCCAGAGCACCCTCGGCTGGATCGAGTCCTCGCTCCACGGCGGCGTCACGATGATGATGTCGGCCTCCGAGGTCCACCTGCCCGGCCGCCCGCGCGACCGGGAAGGCGTCAAGGCCCTGGCGGTCGCCGCCCAGCGGGCCTTCGAGAGCTTCCGGCCCGGCGGGGTCAAGGTCCTGGCCGGCTCGGTGATCATCGAGCCGACCCTCGAGCCCGAAGACTTCGCCGACCTGGGGCGTAAGGGCGTGAGCCTGGCCAAGGTCGGGTTCGGGGACTTCTCGCCCCAGGCCGACGCGGCCCCGCTCGTGCGGGCCGCCCAGGAGCAGGGCTTCGTGGTGATGAACCACACCGGTGGCGCTTCCATCCCCGATTCGTCGCCGGTCACGATCGAGGACGTGCTGGCGCTCGGCTGCGACATCATCGGCCACGCCAACGGCGGCACCACCGCCCTGCCCGACGCGGACCTGCCGCGCCTCTTCGACGCGCCCGGCGCGATCCAGCTGGTCCAGGCCGGCAACCTCCGCTCCTCGCTCGCGATCATCGAGCTGGCCGGCGAGCGCGACGCGCTCGACCGGGTCGTGCTGGCGACCGACACCCCGACCGGCACCGGCGTGATGCCGCTCGGGATGATCAAGACCGTGTGCGAGATCTCCTCGCTCTGCGGCCTGTCCGCCGCCAAGGCCCTGGCCCTCGCGAGCGGCAACAACGGAGCGGTCCTCGGCCGCCCGGAGGGCGTGCTGGAGCCGGGCCGCCCCGCCGACCTCTTCTGCATGTTCCGGCCGCTCGGGTCTTCCTGCGAGGGGCCGCTCGAATCGATCGAGAACGGGGACATCCCCGGCATCGCGGCGGTCGTCGCCGACGGCGAGGTGCGGGCCCTGCGCTCGCGCAACACCCCGGCCCCCGACGGGGCCTGTGAACTGAAGGAGAGGAATGTCTGAACTGGTCGAAGAAGTGATCGTCCCCGCCCAGGAGGCACGGACGATCGAGGTGAAGAAGGGGCAGACCCTGGAGATCGTCGATCTCGAAGGGCAGCAGGTCGGCGACGTCGCGATCTGGCTCGCCGCCGACACCGACGAGTACCTGTCGCCCAGCCACACCGTCTCCAGCCTCTCGAAGCTGGTGCCGGAGGTCGGCGACGCGGTCCTCTCCAACCACCGCACCCCGCTGATGAAGATCACCCGCGACGACGTCGGGCGGCACGACCTGGTCGTGCCCTGCTGCGACCCTGAGCGGTACTCGATCGACTACGGGGCCCCCGACCACCGCTCCTGCCTCGGCTCGCTCGAGGAGGCGATCGAGGGCCGGGACCTGCCGCTGCGCGGCGAGATGTGCTGGAACGTCTTCATGAACAACCAGATCGAGGATGGCAAGATCGTCACCTACGAGCCGCCCCACCCGGCCGGCTCGACGATCGCCCTGGAGGCGCTCGAGGACGTGATCGTCGCGCTCTCGGCCTGCCCCCAGGACATCTCCGCGGTCAACGCGTACAACCCGACGCCGATGGCGATGCGGGTGCGGAGCGGCGCCTGACTGGATACGGCACAGCACGCGACGGGGCCCCGGGCGGCGACGCCGCCGCGGTGGCCGAGGCAGCCCGGATCATCACGCGGGCGGGGCTGGTCGAGGCCTTCGGCCACGTCTCCGTCCGCGACGGCGACGGCTTCCTGATCACCGCCACCCGGCCGCTCGGCGCGGCCGGGCCGGGCGATGTCCACGCGGTCGACGCGGACGGCGTCGCTCCCCCGGGGGCGGCGGACGTGCCGCTGGAGACCCCGATGCACGCCGCGGTCTACGCGGCCCGCCCGGAGGTCGGCGCGATCTGCCGGACCCACTCGCCGGCGGCGGTGATCGCCGGCGCCCGCGGCGAGGTCCCGCCCCTGGGCCACGGCCTGGGCGGGCTGGCCGGCGAGGTCCGGTTGTGCGGTCGTACGGATCTGGTCACCGATCTTCAGACCGGCGGCGAGATCGCGTCGGCCCTCGGTGACGCAGACTGTCTTCTCATCAAGGGCAACGGATCGATAGCGGTGGGGAAGGATCTGGCCCAAGCCGTCGTCCGGGCCCGCTATCTGGAGGAGAGATGCCTCGTCGGGGAGAGAATGGATCCGAACGACGGCTGGGAGGCCGCCGAGCTGGATCCCCGCTCGAGGTGGTTCGAGAAGGAGACGGCCCGCGCCTGGGCCTGGATGCGATGGAGGTACGGCGGAGACTCTTGACCCAGCACAGCAGGAAGCAAGCAAGCACCAAGCAAGCGATTTGAAGACGAGTGAGAGGGGATTCAAATGAGGTTCAAGGAGAGTTGGAAGCGGCTGATCATGGTGGTCGCCGCCGCGTTCGCGCTGGCGGTCGGGGTGGCCGCCTGCGGCGGGGACGACGACGGTGACGGCGGCTCGACCGGGGGCGGCGGCACCACCGACGCCACGCTGGTTCTCGACTTCATCCCGGGAGCGGTCCACGCCGGGATCTACGAGGCGAAGACCGCCGGGTACTACGAGGACAACGGCATCAACCTGAAGATCATCGAGCCGACCTCGACCGCCGACACGCTCAAGCTGATCGACGCCGGCAAGGCCGACTTCGGCATTGCCGACGGCATCGACCTCGCCAACCAGATCGAAGGCGGCCGGGAGGCCAAGGGCATCATGGCCCTGCTGCAGCGTCCCCCGGGCGGCGTGATCACCCTGGCCGACGAGAACATCGAGAGCCCGGCCGACCTGGCCGGAAAGACGGTCGGCGTGACCGGGGTCCCCTCGGACAACGCGATCCTCGACACGGTGATGGCCGACGCGGGCTCCAGCTCCGACGAGGCCAAGATCGTCACGATCGGCTTCAACGGCGTCCAAGCGCTCGAGTCCGGCAAGGTCCAAGGCTTCACCGGGTTCATCCCTGCCGACGGGGTCCAGGTCGAGGCCGACGGCCACCCGACCAAGTCGTTCGCGCTGGACGAGAACGGCGGGCCCTCCTACCCGGGCCTGGTCGTCTTCTCGACCGAGTCCAAGGTCGGTGACAACGCCGACCTGATGAAGGGCTTCGTCGAGGCCACGATCAAGGGCTACCAGGACGCGCTGGAGGACCCGGCCAAGGCGATCGACGACCTGATCGCCGAGACCCAGGGAATCGACAAGGACCTGGCGACCAAGTCGTTCGAGGCCTGGAAGCCGCTGATGGGCGACGCCGACACGTTCGGCCAGTTCAACCAGAAGAACCTGGAGGCGCTCTCGGCGTTCCTGGTCGAGAACGAGCTGGCGACCAGCCCGATCGCGCCCGACCGCTACGCGACCAATGAGTTCACCGGCGGCGACGAGCTGACCGGCGGATCCGGAGAGTAAGCCGGGGACCGAAGGAAGAGGAAGGAGGATCGACAATGCAGGCAGGATCGAAGCTCAACATCGAGGGCCTCTCGAAGACGTACAAGGGCAGCGGCGGCGGTGAGAACGTCACCGCGCTGCGGGACGTCGCCATCCAGATCGGAGCGGGCGAGTTCGTCTCGATCGTCGGGCCGTCTGGCTGCGGCAAGTCGACCCTCTTCAACATCATCGCCGGACTGGTCCGGCCGTCGAGCGGCTCGGTGCTGCTCGACGGCCGCCAGCCCGACGAGCTGCTGGGCTCGGTGGGGTACATGCCCCAGCGGGACTGCCTCATGCCTTGGCGCTCGGTGCTGGACAACACCACGCTCGGCCTCGAGCTGAGCGGCGTCCGCAAGAAGGACGCCCAGCAGCAGGCCCGGGCCGAGTTCGAGCGTTTCGGCCTGGCCGGCTTCGAGGAGCACTGGCCGGCGAAGCTCTCCGGCGGGATGAAGCAGCGGGCGGCGCTGCTGCGGACCTTCCTCGCCGGACGGGACGTCATGCTGCTGGACGAGCCCTTCGGCGCGCTCGACGCGCTCACCCGGGCCAACATGCAGCAGTGGCTCCTGGACGTGTGGCAGGAGAACCGCAAGACCATCCTCTTCGTGACCCACGACGTCGAGGAGGCGATCTACCTCTCCGACCGGGTCTACGTGATGTCCGGCCGGCCCGGGCGGGTGTCGCTCTGCGTCGAGGTCGGCCTCGACCGGCCCCGGAAGCCCGAGGTGACGATGTCGCCCGAGTTCCTGGGCCTGAAGCAGAAGCTGCTCCGGCCGCTGGAGGAGGCGGCCGCCGGCGGCGGCTCCTTCGTCGATGATCGCCCGACCCTGGAGGAACAGCTCTGATGTTCGCCCGTGGAACGAAATCCCGCCGCATCGCCGCGGCGGTGCTGCCCCCGGTCCTGTTCGCCCTGTTCGTGCTGGTGGTGTGGCAGCTCTACGTCGTGATCGGCGACGTCAAGGAGTCGACCCTGCCCAAGCCGACCGACGTCGTCGCGTCGATGTGGGACAACCGCACGATGCTGATCGAGAACGCCTGGGTGACGATCAAGGAGATCGCGCTCGGCTTCACCGCGGCGATCCTGCTCGGCGTCGGCCTGGCGGTGCTGATCCGCAGCTCGCGCAAGGTCGAGCGGGCGATCTATCCCTGGCTGGTCGTCTCGCAGATGGTGCCGATCCCCGCGATCGCCCCGCTGCTCGTGATCTGGACCGGCTTCGACATGCGGCCCAAGGTGCTGGTCATCATGCTGGTCAGCTTCTTCCCGATCGCGGTCAACACGATCGACGGCCTCCGCGCCGTCGAGCCGGAGCTGATGAACCTGCTCAAGACGCTGAAGGCGAACGCCTGGCAGCGCTTCCGCAAGGCCCAGCTCCCGGCCGCCCTGCCCTTCATGTTCTCCGGCCTCAAGGTCGCCGCGGCGCTCTCCGTGATCGGCGCGGTCTTCGCCGAGTGGGTCGGGGCCTCGGACGGCCTGGGCTATCTGGTCCTGGTCCTGAACAACCAGACCGCGACCACCGACATGTTCGCGGTGATCGTGACCCTGGCCCTGATCGGGATCAGCCTCTTCCTGCTCGTGACCCTGCTGGAGAGGCTGCTGCTGCCCTGGTACTACGAGTCGCGTGAGTCCGAGGGCGAGGGTCTGCATCTGGATCCGGATGACCCGTCCTGAGCGGCGCACCGGATCGGCGAAAAGGAACAGCGATGAGTACTGAAGCGAACAATGGCGGCGGGTCGGCCGGCACGACGATCGTGCGCGGGGCCTGGGTCCTGACGATGGGGCCGGAGGGGGCGCTGCGCGATGCCGCGGTCGCCTTCGACGGCGACGGCCGGATCATCGAGGTCGGTGACCCGGCCGCGTTGATCGCGACCAACCCGGGCGCGGCCCTGGTCGGGGACGGGAACGGGATCGTCCTGCCCGGCTTCGTCAACGCCCACACCCACCTGACGGAGGGCCTGATCACCGGCATGGGCGAGACCGCCGTGCTGTGGGAGTGGTTCGAGCGGGTGGTCAACCCGTCGGGCCTCAACATCACCCGGGAGCAGGTCGCGCTCGGCACCCGGCTCAAGGCGGTCGAGATGCTGGAGAGCGGCATCACCACGGTCAACGACATGTCCTGCCACCGGAACCTGGGCTCGCTCGCCTCGCTCGGCGCGGTCGACGGCCTGGCCGAGATGGGGATGCGCGGCCTGGTCAGCTTCGGGGCCGAGGACATGTACGAGGGAGCCCCGTCCGCCGACGTCTTCATGGCCGAGCACGAGGCGCTCGCCGACCGGATCGCGCCGGAGCCCCTGATCGGGTTCCGGGCCGGGGTCGGCACCGTGCTCGGCATCTCGGACGAGCTCTTCACCCGGACCATCGCCGCCTGCGCCGAGCACGGCTGGGCGGTCCACACTCACCTCGCCGAGGTGCGGGAGGAGGTCACGGAATCCAAGCTGAGCCACGGCTGCGACACGATCGAGCACGCCGAGCGCAAGGGGCTGCTCGAGCACGAGGTGATCGCGGGCCATTGCATCTGGTGTTCGGAAAAGGACATTGGCCTGCTCGCCTCGCGTGACGTGGCCGTGGCTCACAACCCGGTCGCGAACATGATCCTGGCCTCCGGGGTCTGCCCGGTGCCGCGCCTCAGGCGCGAGGGCGTCCGGGTCGGGATCGGCACCGACGGGGCCGCCTCGAACGACTCGCAGGACATGTTCGGGGCGATCAAGTCGACCGCCCTGCTGCAGAAGATCCACAAGCTCGAAGCGACCGCGATGACCGCCCCGGAGGTGCTGGAGATGGCGACCATCGGCGGCGCCCGGGCGCTCGGCCTCGAAGGCGAGGTCGGGTCGCTGGAGCCCGGCAAGCGGGCCGACGTGGTCCTGCTCGACGGCAACGGACCGGAGCTGGCGGTCCTCCACGATCCGTTCCAACAGATCGTGTACGGCGCTACGCCACGCAGCGTCGCCGAGGTCTGGGTCGACGGCGTCCACCGGGTCACCGGTGCGGCGACGATCGGCGTCGACCGTCCGGCACTGGCCGCCGAGGCCCGGGAGAACGCCCGGGACCTGGCGAATCGTGGCGAGATGAAGGGCGAGTCGGCCTACGCCGGCCCGCTCGCGTTCGAAGAAGGGAAGTGAACGATGTCGAAGACCACTGACGTCGTCTTGATCGGGGCCGGCCACAACGGCCTGACCTGCGCCGCCTACCTGGCCCGGGCCGGGCTCTCGGTGACGGTGCTGGAGTCGTCCGATACCCCGGGCGGCTGCATCTACACCCAGGACCAGCCCTCCGGGAACCGACTGGAGCTCGGCGGCTACGAGCACGGTGGGATCAGGGCTTCCGGGGTCACCGCCGACCTGGAGCTGGAGACCCGCTACGGGCTGGACTTCCACGAGCGCGAGGAGATCCTGTTCGCACCCTGCGACGACGGCACCCCGCTCTCGTTCTGGAACTCGCTCGAACGGACGGTCGAGGGCCTGGCCGAGACGGTCGGCCGCGACGAGGCCGAGCGGTACCGGGCCTTCTCCCGGTGGTCGTCGGCCGCGATGGGCGTGCTGCACCAGTCGGAGGCCGGGCCACCGCCCAGCATCCGTTCGCTGGCCGCGATCGCCGACGCGACCTTGGGCGCCGAGGGCGCCCGGCTGATGCAGGCGCTGTTCGCCCCGGCCACCGCGATCACCGAGGCGGCCTTCGAGGACGATCGTCTGCGCGGCCCGCTCGACCACTGGGCGGCCCACTCGCAGCAGCCGCCGCAGGCTCCCGGCACCGGGGCCGGCGCCCTCTTCCTGGCGGCCTCCCACGGCGCCCCGGCGATCCGCCCGGCCGGCGGCTCGCGCGGCACGGTCGAGGCGCTCGTCCGTTGCCTGGAGGACGCGGGCGGCAGCCTGATCTGCTCCGCCCCGGCCGAGAAGGTCGAGGTCTCCGGCGGCCGTGCCAGCGCGGTCATCGCCAACGGCGAGCGCTACGCGGCCACCAAGGCGGTGATCTCCGCGATCGACGCCCGCCGGCTCTTCCTCGGCCTGATGGACGAGTCGCAGCTGCCGGCCTCGCTGGTCGCCGAGGTCAAGCGGATCCACTTCTCCCAGCACAACGTGGCCGAGCTCAAGGTGGACGCGGTGATCGACGCGGTGCCGCACGTCAACGGGCCCGACGGCATGGAGCGCGCCTTCATGCTCTCCGCCAACACGGGCACCGACATCGCCCGGGCGTTCAGCAGCGTCGGCCTCGGCCGGCTGCCGGAGCGGCCGCCGGTGATGATCGCCTTCCCGTCCAGCCTGGAATCGGGCTGGGCGCCGGAGGGTCAGGGGGTCGTCTGGCTCTCGACCTTCGTGCCGTGGACGCCGGAGTCCGGCCGCTGGGACGAGAAGCTGCTGGAGGAGGCGTCCGACCTGACCTGGCGGACCGCCGAGAAGGCGCTCGGCTACGAGATGACCGCGGTCGAGCGGAAGATCACCGGCCCCGAGGACTGGGTCGCCCGCCACGGCAACCCGGGCTCGAACCCGAACCACGTCGAGATGAGCATCGACCAGTTGATGGGCATGCGCCCGTCGGTCTCCCTGTCCGGCTACGCGACCCCGGTCCCGGGCCTGTTCCTGACCGGAGCCGGCACCCATCCGGGCGGCGGCATCACCGGCGTCCCGGGCCGCAACGCGGCCGGGGTGGTCATGGAGAAGCTGGGGATCACCAAGGGATCGAAGATGAAGAAGCTGCGCGACCAGGCCGCGATGCTGCGGGACGCGCTGAAGGCGACCAGAGAGCTGAGGAGGAACGCATGAGCGAAGGCAACGAGGGGACCGGGGCTTCGCCCTACGCGGTCGCCGACCAGATCACCGACTACCAGCAGTCCGCCCTGATCGGGACGGCGGTGGAGCTGGGGCTGCCGAACGAGCTGTACGGCAAGACGGCGACCCTGGAGGAGATCACCGCGGCTCTCGGGACCGACCCCCGGGGCACGATGGGGCTGCTCTCCGGCCTCGTCTCGTTCGGGCTGGTCGAGCGCGAGGGCGACCGGTTCTCGCTCACCGCAGCCGGCGCGATGCTGGCCGACGACCATCCGGACACGGTCGCCTGGATCTCCCGCAAGGAGTGGTTCTTCTACAAGCTCTGGGCGAGCATGCCGGAGGCGGTCAAGACCGGCCACACCCAGACCGGCGCCTGGCGCGACCGGCTGGAGAACGATCCGGACCAGGCCCATGACTTCCTGCGGGCGCTCGACGACCTCTGCCGGCTGTACGGCGGCGACCTGCCCGGCCTGGCCGGGCTCGAGTCCGGCGGGCGCCTGCTCGACGTCGGCGGCGGCGCCGGCTCGCACTCGGCCAACCTGGTCAAGGCGGTGGACGGCCTGGAGGCGACCGTGCTCGACCTGCCGGGCGCCGAGCCGGTGCTGCGGGAGCGTCACCCCGAGATCGGCTTCGTCGCCGGCGACCTGGACCTGCCGCGCTTCGGCCGGCCGGAAGGGGAGGAGTGGGACTACGTCCTGGTCTCGAACATCCTGCATGACAACCCGGCCGAGCGCAACCAGCGGATCATCGCCGAGGCGGCTTCGCTGCTGGCCCCGGGCGGCAGCCTCGTGATCTACGAGTGGGTGATCGACGAGGGCCGGACCAGCCCGCCCGGCGTCGCCTCCTTCACCCCGATGATGGTGATCGAGAACGAGGGCGGCTGGACCTGGACCGAGGCCGAGATCGGCGCCTGGATCGAGGCCGCCGGCCTCGAGGCCCGGCCGATGAGCCGCGGCGGCGGCCCGATCGCCGCGATCCGCGCTGACCGGCGATAGCCCCTCGGGCACCCGTCTCCCACCCACACCAACATA
>JBEBTS010000072.1:0-10554 GCA_040393665.1 Conexibacter woesei | reverse complement strand
AGCTCCTGGTTGTGGTCCAGGCGGTCGCGGGTTCGAATCCCGTCGCTCACCCCTCGTTGAAACCCCATGAGCATGGGGTTTTCGCTTTGCAGGTGCGTTTGAACCCGCCCGTGTTTCCCTGGCAGATGCACGGTGGTTGCCGTGACCCTTTCGGGCTCATCGCAGCGTGCCTTCGGTGCCCCAACGAAAGGAGCTCCGATGTCCGCCTCAACCTCGGACCCGGTAGCGACCCAAGAGCCGCCGGTCGGACCAGACCGAACCGGCAAACTCGAGAACCAGGTCAACCCTCCGTTGAAAACAATTCCGTAACCGGACAAATCAGAATCTCGGCTTTGACCTGCCACGGAGACGGGCTGCCGCCCGACGTGCCGGCATCGATACGAGAAGGCTCGGTGCCGGCACGTCGGGCTGAGCCGGGGTTTATTTGCCGAAGGTTCGTTCCTCCAACGTCACCTCGGCGCTGGCGACCTCGGACGCGGCCGATTGCGCGAGAGCAACGCGGTAGGTGCCACCTTCGATTGCCCAATTGAGGGCAGGTTCGTCGTACCGGGCGAGAAGACGTGGATCGGCCTCGATCTCGACTCGTTTCGTCTCACCGGGTTCAAGCTCGACTCGCTCGAACCCGAGCAGACGCATCCGTGTCTGGCCGTTGACCTCGGTGAGGTAGACCTGGGGCACATCCGCACCGGACCTGTCCCCGGTGTTGGTGACGGTGAACGACGCCGAGATGGTTTCGCCTCCGGTGACCTCGAGATCATCGAAGCTGAAGCTGGTGTAGCTGAGTCCGTGGCCGAACGCGAACAGCGGAGCGGCTCCGGTCTTGGCGAACCAGCGATACCCGACATCTGATCCTTCGTTGTAGACGACCGTGGTCGGGGTTCCCCACTTCGTCCCGAGGCCTTCGAGCTCGGGTCGCGGCGTCTGCTCGAGACCGTCCGGGAAGGTCATCGGCAGGTGCCCGGAGGGGTTCACGGCACCCGTCAGGATCTCTCCGATCGCCTTGCCGCCTGACTGCCCGGGGTACCAGGCCTGCACGACTGCCTTGACCTTGTCGAGCCATGGCATGTTGATCGGGTTGCCGGTCTCCAGAACGACGATCGTGTTCGGGTTGGCGGAGGCCACTTCGTCGATCACCGCATCCTGGCCCCAGGGCAAGGAGAGATCGGCGCTGTCGAAACCCTCGCTCAGGAGGTTGAACGCGAAGACGACCGCGATATCGCAGCGCTTCGCCATGAGGGCTGATTCGGCAGGGGAGATGCCGGGGTCGAACTCGATCTCTGCCTTGGGCAGGCGCTCACGTAGTTCGTCGAGGGGGGAGCCGTTGTAGAGATAGAGGTTACGTCCGACGCCCATCACACCGGGTCCGCCGACCTTGATGATCTCTGCGTAGCCACCCTCGGGTATGACGGCACTCGATCCGCACCCTGTGACAACACCGACCTGAGCGTGCCCGCCGATGACGGCGATGCTCGGGGCTGAATCATCGTCCAGCGGAAGGATCTCTTCCTCATTCTTGAGCAGGACCATTCCCTGGCGTGCCGTCTCCAGAGAAATCGCGTCATGGGCGACCAGGTCTGGCTCTGGCGTCGATTCCCATTCATCGATGCCGATGGTGAACATCGACCGCAGGATCCGGCGGACCATGTCTGACAGGCGCTCCTTGGAGAGCTTGCCGGCTTTGTACGCTTCGCGCAGGTTGTCGGTGAAGGCCTCGGCGCCCCAGGTGGCGACATCTAGCTGGATTCCCGACTCCTGGTCCAGTCCTGCCAGAGCGCTTTCCCAGCTTTGCGTGGCGCCCCAGTCGGACATGACCCAACCCTTGTACTCCCAGGCACCCTTCAGGACTTGGTTCAGGGTCATGTCGTTCGCGCCGGCGTAATGCCCGTTGATCTTGTTATACCCGGACATGATGGCGCCCGGCTGGGCACGCTCGATGACCATCTCGAATACGAGGAGGTCCGACTCGCGATGTGCCCCGTGGTCGATGATCGCATCGAGCCAATGGCGATTCGTCTCGTTGCAGTTGATCGAGAGATGCTTCGCGGTCGAGATCACGCCCTCCGATTGGATGCCCCGGATCGATTCGGCGGCGAGCGTGGCGGTGAGAAGCGGATCCTCCGAGATGTACTCGAAGTTGCGGCCGTTACGTGGATCTCGGGCAAGGTTGGCGCCACCTGCCAGCTGCACGTTGAAGCCGCGACTGCGGGCTTCGCGGCCCAGCATGCCACCGGAGTCGCGGGCCAACTGGGGGTTGAAGCTCGCGCCCAGCGCGAGACCGGCCGGCAGAGCTGTCGCCGTATCTCCCTCGCGGTATTGAGGGTTGGTCACACCGAGGCTGGCGTCGCTCATGAGGAGGGCCGGAACGTTCAGATGGGGGATACCAGGGACATACCCGGCGCTCATCGGCGTGCCCTCGGGGATGCGAGGGTCCCGTTCAGTGACGATCGGGTTCTGTCCCATCACGCTGACGAGCAACGAGAACCGTTCATCGTCGGTCATCTGCTCTTCCGTCAGGCGGGCACGTTCGTCGGCCGAGCTTCTGACCTCGTCGTCCACCGGCCTGTATGAACCATCCATCGCTTCGGTCACCTCTTACTCCTTCGTTTAGCGCCTGCCTGTCCGGCAGGCCTCTTGGCACAGTTCGCAAGAACCAAAATGTCACTCTCGACGGGGAACACCCTTCGAGCTTTTCGCGTAGGCATCTAGGAGCCGATGGTCGGCATTGAAGGCATGTCGGGCCTGGACCAGGTGGTCGCGTGTACGAATCCCGCGTGGGATGTGACGGTAGGGACCATGCTCCGGCCTTTCGTTTGCAGGTCGAGAGGATTCACAATCTGCAATAGGTGATGCCACCGATTTACAAGGGTGTTGCTCCTCAAGCGCGGCTAGTTTAGCAGGCGCAAGATAAGGATCTGAGGTTCCCTCGCAAAAAGGGGTCAAGAGGCGTTGCTGGCCAGGAAGTCCTCGCGAAGAACTCTCAGGTATTCCGCATCCTGTCTGTAGTTGGAGGTAACAGGCGAGTATGCTGGAGGGATGATTGAGCGGGCGTCAATTGGAACGCCTGGGGTAGGCCAATGAAGGCTCGAAGGCTCAGCCCGGACGAGCGGCGGGCGCAGATCATCTCGATGACACGCGAGATGATCGCGGTGAACGGTCCAGAGGGACTGAGCATGCGCGCGGTCGCTCGCCACTGTGGGATGACCGGCCCTGGCGTCTCGCATCACTTTCCAACCATGACCGACCTCCTCGTGGCCGTTCTGAAGCAGCGCAACGACGATTACGTGAGTGAGGTCAAAGCGATGATCGCGGCACAAGGGGATGCCGTTCGCCTGGTGGATGCCGTAGATACGGCGATCCGCTATTTCGCCGATCGCCCGGTCGAGACCCGCAACTTCGACCGGTTGGAGGCGGAGGCGATGAGTCCGAACCATCCGGCCCACGAGTACTACGTCGCGGGCCCGCCACGAGGCCGAGATCTCACGCTGCGTTTGGCGGCGCAAGAGTACGTCGAGCCGGAGAACGTGATGATGATCGTTTCGCTCGTGGTCGACGGTCTTCGCAGCCGCTGGCTGCTTTCACCGGACGATGCCGATCTGTGGAAGGACTGGGAGGCGGTGCGCGGTCCGCTTTTCAATGGGTTCGAACGCCGGGATGGTCAACTGACCATCCCGGACGAGGAGACCTGAGCAAGACGGCAGGCAGGAACTCAACGCAAGTGCGGCCTGTCCGAATTTCCTGCCGCGCAGAGCCTGCCTCGAAGGCTGACTATTCGGCTTCACAGCGACTGATCCCCGGAAAAGTGAGTGGCCGGAGTGGGCCCACGAAGACACCCTATCTTTCGGGTGCAAGCTAAGGGTCAATGCTTATCTTTCACGTGCTAAGCTGCGGCGCGCTGGGAGGAGCCAGCCTTGGACGGCAAGGGCTGCCGACCAGTCTCGTCACCTAATCGAAAGGTCTGACCATGAGCCGCACCGTGACCAACCTCGAGAGCTTCGAACTCGCCGCCAGCGAAACCGGATCCGACCTCCAGGCAGCGCTCGCACTCGCCGCCGACGAGTGGTGTCCGGCCGTGGTACCTGGCGGAGTTCTCGAGTCACTGCTCGCCGCTGACCGGGTCCCTAACCCGTATCTGAACGAGAACGAGGGACTGGTGGCCTGGATCGAAGATCGCGACTGGTGGTACAGAACCACCTTCACGGCCCCGAAAGACCTGGAAGACGGCGAACGCCTGCGGCTGCGATTCCTGGGACTGGATACCGTCGCGGAACTGTGGCTGAACGGTGACCGGCTGGGTTCGCACCAGAACATGTACCGCCCAGCCGAGTTCGACATCACCGATCGGGCTCAAACGGAGAATGAGTTGGTGGTCCGCTTTTCGCCACCCCTCCAGGGACTGGAACTTCCCCCGAAGACGGAATCCTGGGAACGCCTGAGCAAGTTCCTGCCGGCTGACGGAGATCTGATCCAACTGGCGGCGCAGCGCCGGAAACCCATGTTTTCGTGGGGCTGGGACTTCAACCCTCGCATTCCTGCCGTCGGAATCTGGCGACCGGTCGGACTGGTGCGCGAGAAGGAGGCGGTCATCTCCGGTCATCACATCAAGACCGATCGGATTGACGCCGACGGTACCGCTCATCTGAAGCTCCTGGTCGAGGTGGAGCGGACCTCTTCCACGGGCAACCTGTCAGTGGACATCGATCTGACGGATCCAGACGGCGAAACACACCATGTCGAGATCGAAATTCCGGCCGGCAACGACAGGGCTGCCGGACAGGCAGACCTCTCCCTGGCGAACGCGGCATTGTGGTGGACTCACGACCTGGGCACGCCGATGCTCCACGATCTGTCACTGCGCTTGACCGACGAAGGAAGCCTGCTCGACGAAGCCGAGGACAGGATCGGCATACGCACGATCGAGCTCGATCGCAGCGAAGATCCGGAGGGCGGCCGTCTGTTCCGGTTCGTACTCAACGGCGTTCCGGTGTTCGCCAGAGGGGCTGCGTGGATTCCCGCCGACATGATGCTCGGATCGGTCAGCGCCGAGCGCTACCAGTCATTGCTCGACCTCGCGGTCGAGGGTGAAATGAACATGCTGCGGGTGTGGGGAGGTGGCATTTACGAACACGACGCTTTCTACGATGCGTGTGACGAGAGAGGCGTGCTGATCTGGCATGACTTCATGTTCGCCAACGCGGAGTACCCGAGCGAGTCGGCTGAGCTGCAGACCGAGGTCGCGGCGGAAGCCGAGTACCAGGTTCGACGCCTCCGCAATCGTCCGAGTCTCGCGCTCTGGTGCGGAAACAACGAGATCCAGCTTTTCCACGGGATGGGCTACCACAGCCTCGAGCCGGGAAACTGGGGCTGGGACATCTTCCACCGGATCCTGCCCGAGATAGTCGAGCGCGAAGACGGAACGACCGCGTACTGGCCCGGCAGCCCCTGGGGAGAAGCGCCCGAGGAAGGCTACATGGCCCCCGGCGGGCTTCTGGATGGCGATCGTCACGCCTGGGAGGTGTGGCATGGGCTCGACTTTGGGGCTGGCGGAGGCAATTACGAATCCGTCGGAGAATCACGCCACTACCGACGCTACGAGCGTGACAAGGGTAAGTTCATCAGCGAATTCGGGATACACGCGTCACCGGAAGAGGCCACCTTGCGACGTTGGATCGACGACGACAAGCTCTCCGTGCACAGTCCTACGTTCGACGCTCACAACAAGGATCACCCGAAGGACAAGAGCGACCCTGTGCTGGAGATCATCACCGGCATCCCCGGAAGCCTTGAGGAGTACATCGACTTCACGATGGTCTACCAGGCCGAGGGCCTGAAGTTCGGCATCGAGCACTACAGGCGCCGGCAGCCACACAACAACGGCACCCTCGTCTGGCAGTTCAACGACTGCTGGCCAGGCTTTAGCTGGTCGATCGTCGATTACGATGGAGTCCCGAAGGCGGGTTACTACTTCTCCAAGCGCGCTTTCAGTCCCGTCATCGCGAGCTTCAAGCACGAGAATGGCAACCTCGAACTCTGGTTGAGCAACAGCACCGCGATCGACAAGACCCTGGCAGCGGATGTCTCGGTTCAACGATTCGACGGGACGAAGACCCTCGACGAATCGGTTTCGGCCGAGGTGCCGGCAGGACAGTCCGTGCTCGCTTGGTCAACTGAACTCGAAGCGGATCCCGAGCTGGTCGCCTGGGTGAGGAATCCTGAAGGGGATTTCCCTGACAACCGTCTCTACTTCGGAGAGATCCGGGAGCTACCGCTTGCCCCGGCCGAGCTGGACGTTCAGATCGAGCCGAAGGGTTCAGGTGGCGCGACCGTGAACATCTCCACCGACTCACTCGCGTACCTGGTCCGTATCCCCACGCCGGCTCCCGGCGTGCGGTTCAGTGACAACTACGTCGATGTGGCTGCCGGGCAACCGGTCAGCATCGAAGTCACAGGACTTCCCGAGGACTTCGATGCCACCGAGCTCGAAGTGCGCTCGTATGCAGGAGTTGTCAGTGAGGAAGGCACGAATGCCGAATGAAGGAGTCCGCGATCGCAATGTTCGTCGTTTTCGCGCAGATCGATTGGGGACCCGTAGCCGCCTGGGCGGGGGCTGCGGCCACGGTCCTGGTGGTGATCACCACCTCTCTGGTCGCGCTGGGGTTCTTTGACCGGTTCGGCGGCCCGAGAATCACGCTGACCTTCGATCAAAGGCAACCCTGGTGCCGTCACGGCAAACTCGCCGACGGAACCAGGGCTCTCTGGGTGAGGCTCGGGGTGGAGAACTCCGGGCGAGCACAGGCAGAGAGCTGCGTCGGCCGGATGATCTCGGCTTCAGTGAGGGGAAAGGTTCGTGACGATGTCGATCCGGTGCAGCTGAGGTGGGCCGGCGTTCCGCATTCACGGGCCTTCGATCCGGTCGACATAAGGCCCGGTCAGCGCGAGTACCTTGACATGCTCTGTCTGCCAGACGGGGGGTCGTGGAGGCTGGTGACGTTCGAGGCCCCAGATTTCGATGCGGGTTTCGTCACCGAATTCTCGCCAGCGAAGGGCTGCGAGTTCCAGGTGTCCGTCTTCGCGGCCGATGGCTCGAGAGCAACCACGACACTGGTGATCGACCCTGACGAGTTCGGTGTAGAACCGGCTTTGCGCGTGACCTGAGAACGGCCCCGGGGCATTGCGCGACACCGACCCGCGCACAGAACAAAGCGAAACCGGTCCGAGAGGGGTCAGAGGCGAATGCTCACGGTTTGGGCCTGAACTCCGTCGCCAGGAGTGGCGTGACGTCGTTGAACTCACCCGGCGAGGCCTGCGCGACCTGTTCCCCACCGAACACTTGGCTCACACCTGCCTCGGTCGTCCACGCGGGCCAGCCGGGATCGCCACCCGTCATGAACTCAACCGCGGAGCCGTGCATGGCGGCGGCCAACGCCACCGGAGGCTCAGGTCCCGTGTACTGCTCGACACCGTCTGAATCGAGGCAATCGAACCAGAACGGAACATCGAGACCGTGACCCGAGAGACCGTAGCTGGCCGACGCGAACGCAAAACGGTAGGCCCAGGTCGAGCCGGCTGCGCGTGCGTTCGCGACTCGGACGACCGTGGCCCGGAAGATTCCGTCGGTCAGGTACCTGCCGAGCATCGCAGCGTTTCCTCTTGCGGCGTATTCGGAGTTGGCCGACATGTAGGCGTCGCGCACCTCACCGCTCAGACCGACGGATTCGAGGAGGTTGGGGAGGGGGACCGCGGCCAGCTCTTCCTCCATTCCTGCGACCAGGATCGTGAACTCTTCATCGGTCGCGCCAAGCATCAGTCCCTTATCCGAGCCTACGCCGAGCGCGAGTGATTCCAGCGTCGGTCGGTTGATGAGCTCACCATCGATGACCGGGGCCACCAGGGGGCCATCCTCGACCATCGATTTCATGAAAGCCGTTCCTTCCAGGGTGGCGAGTTCCTGCTGGACCTCGTAGAGGCGCGCCTCGGGCACGTCGCGAAGCTCTTTCGCGGACGGTGCGACTCCAAGTCTCTCCCCGAGGGCTTGCGCAAACGCGATCGCCTCTTGCCTCGGCCGGTCTCCCAGCGCCCCAGAAATGGAGTGCACGGACGAGAACAGATGCTGGGCGCGTTCCATTCCCAGCAAAGTGAGCGCAGCGCCGCCACCGGCCGACTGTCCTG
This sequence comes from Conexibacter woesei, assembly GCA_040393665.1. GTDB lineage: Bacteria > Actinomycetota > Thermoleophilia > Solirubrobacterales > 70-9 > 67-14. The sequence continues at coordinate 2,388 of JBEBTS010000072.1, read as the reverse complement.
CGACGGTCACCCGTGCCGGATCGCCGCCGAACTCTCGAATGTTCTCCTGAACCCATTCGAGTCCCGCAATCCAATCCAGAACACCACGGTTCGCGGGCGCTCCTTCGATCCATCCGAATCCATCGAACCCGAGCCGATACGAGAGGGAGACCGTCACGACCCCGTCTCGGTTGTAGGTCTTCCCGTCGTACCACGGGCTCGCCGGCGATCCAGCGAAATAGGCGCCGCCGTGAATCCATACGAGCACGGGAAGTCCCGCGCCGACATCGCCCGGGCGGGGGGTGAAGACGTTGAGGTTCAGGGTTTCATTGCCGGGTACGACTGTTTCGGGAACGGTGCTGTTGTCGGGCTCCCCTCGCTTCGGGGTGGGTCCGTATGTGAGCGCGTCCCGCGTGCCTTTCCAGGGCTCTACGGGGACGGGAGCAGCGAAACGCAAGTCACCGATGGGCGCCTGAGCGAACGGGATGCCCAAGAACGCAGCACTTCTGACCGTCGAATCCTCACGCCACCGGCCCCTGATACTGCCCGCTCGTATGGTGACGTCGCAATGCTGCTCCCGGTTCATCACTGTTTCTTTCTGGTGCCCCGTGGCCCCGTCGACGATCACTGATCAGGTCAATATCTAACGGGCGGAAGGTTAGCATCGGGGCGTGGACCACTAACCGGGTTCGAGCCGATCTGGCACCCCGATCCGCGGACCATTTCGACTGACATGTCGGCCCGGATAGATCCCGGCGGCGGACACAGATGCGATGATCATTCTTGTGTCCAGGGAGAAGGAAACCGAAGGTCAGCCCGAGGGTGAAGCCGAAGAAGTCGTCCGAGCCACCGGCCTGACCGCTGCGGTTCTCGTTCTGTTCCTGCTGCTGCGTCTGCTTGCCGTGTCCGATTGGAACTGGGACACAGCGGCGGAGGTTCTCGAGACGATCAATGTCGATGATTCGATCTCGATCATGTTCGGCACCCTCTTCGCCGAACCGTGGGTCACCGGAATCATCATCGCCGTCCTACTTCCCCTGGCGGTGTCCGACTTGATCGGGCTACGAGCCGAATCCAAGCGGAGCCTGGGCCAGGTGCTGCTCGTGGCAGCGCTGACGGTGTCTGCTTTCGCCATCGTCAAGACCTTCGGATACTGGTGGATGCCGGTCGGGATCGTCGCCATCGGCGCGGTCATCGCATTCCATGAGCTCTTGAAGCGTCAAGGCCGGAGCCGAGACATGGTCCTCGTCGCCGTGGGGCGCGTCGGGACCGCGGCACTCATTGCTCTCTTGGCTCTGGCCGCATTCGTGCGGACCCCGTGGACACCCGAGGAAAGGATCGTCACCAAATCCGGAGATATCGTCGGTTACGTGCTCGATACGGAACCGGGTTACCTGAAGGTGCTGACATCAGAAGGTCGCGAGATGGTCATCGTCGTCTCATCCGATGTGGAGTCTCGAACCTCGCTCGACTAGTCCACCCGGTCATTCGTCGGACGGCGACTGGGGATCGCCGGCGGGACAGGCTTGCCCCGGGACGAAACTGAAGACCTCCAAGGGCTGTCAGACGTCGGGAGAGGTCTCCGGCGAGTTGAAGCGGATTATTCGCGAGGTGCGCCACGACCTCGGAATGAGAGCCGTGATTGCCCGGGTCGACATTGGTCCACGGAAGGACGATCAGGCGTCTATCGGAGGAGAAGGTTCGTAGCGACCGGCCGCGAGTATCTCCGCCAGGGGGTGGCGTCTCGACGAGCCCGACACTCTCCCGGTTGAAGAACCCCAGATCTGGCCTGAAGCCCTAAAGATTCAACAGACAACTCACGGCTTGTCGCATGAGTCGTTGTCACGCATCGCTCGTTTGTCCCCTTCAGACTTGAGCGCACTTTTCCCTCGTGACTTTCGGCCGGCCCTCCTCTCCATCAGCGGCGGAAACGACCATCCGCCGCGAGTTCAACTGTCTGATTCCCGGCCATTGGCTCGGTGTCCTAGCAAGGGTCCCCCTTGCGTCACGGAGTCCGGACGGGTCTGCCCCGGGTTTGGTTGACACCTGACGTGTGAGGATCGCCTCGCACTGGAAGGATGGTCGACATGCCGAAAGCGTTTCCGAGGGAGTTCCGTGACGATGTTGTTGCCGTGGCCCGTACGGGCCACGCGCCGATCAAGCAGGTAGCTAAAGACTTTGGGATTTCCGAAGCTTGCCTGCATAACTGGTTGAAGAAGGCCGAGATCGAGGAGAGAACCCGACCTGGTTTGACTGATTCCGAGCGCAAGGAGCTTCGTGAAACGAAGAAGCGAGTGCGGCTCTTGGAGCAGGAAAACGAGGTTCTTCGCCGGGCGGCCGCTTATCTTTCTCAGGCGAATCTGCCGGGAAAATAGTGTTCCCGCTCGTCCGTGAGATGGCCGCGGCCGG